>JBEKMT010000191.1:0-9909 GCA_050008355.1 Verrucomicrobiota bacterium | reverse complement strand
CGGACTTTTGCCTGCTTGATGACGGCACCCTTGCGTTGTTTTATTCCAGCGAAAAACACGTCACCGATAATCCATCTTACAGTCAGATCATTTCCGAGAAAATTTCCACCGATGATGGTCGAACATGGGGCAGCGAAATATGGGTCGTCTGGGATCCGAATGCACCCGCGGAACGACCCGGCATGCCGGTCGTCACCAAAATGGCGAATGGCCATTACCTTGTGGTATTTGAAGTTGTCGGCTCGCACCAAGCCAACGTCTTCTGCAAGACGTCCAACGATGGCAAGACCTGGAAAGACGGTCTCGGTCAAACCGTTCCCGGCCAAGCCGGCGGGCCCTATGTTGTTTCGCTAAACCACGGAAGACTTGCCGTGACTTCGAACACAGGAAACGTCTCCTTCAGCGATGATTTCGGAGTATCCTGGCGTCTCAACGATCCGCCTGCCTGGGGTAATGGAACCATCAAGACGTATTGGTGGTTGAGCGTTTATCAGACCGGACCGGGGGAAATCGGCGTGGTTGCGTCGGTTCCGCGTGCGTCAGGCGGGACGGATGTGCGGATCAAATTTGGAACCTTTTCTCCGATGACTTCCAAAAACTAGGCTTACGGAAATTTTGCAAATGATCCAAAGCCGTTTCCGGATTCCAATGGATCAAGCCACAACTTACCTCCCAGCCGCATGAACGCAACGAAGGGAGGATTGTGCTGGTGAGCCGGTATTCGCTGGCATGGAAGGTTTAATTTCGATAACAATTTAATTGCATGAGAGCCGCTGGACGCCTTCGTATCCGCCTGCTGCGATTTTGGCAGCTCGCAGGATTATTCCTGTCAGCGGCAATGTCTGTGGGCGCACAAACGTCTTCTGGCGGTTCGTCAGATTACCTCATCCACGTCTGGAGTTCGGAGGATGGCCTTCCGCAAAACTCGGTTAATTGCCTGGCTCAAACCCCGGATGGCTACCTGTGGATCGGTACGCGCAGCGGGGGCTTGGCGCGGTTTGACGGAAACCGGTTTGTGATTTTCAATCCGCAAACGACGCCGGAGCTGAAGGACGTGGAGTTCGAGACATTGAGCTTGGACTCGCACGGCACACTTTGGATCACGGCCGGTAATGAATCCGCGGCTTCGATGACCGACGGGAAATTCCATCTGGTGCGAGAACGTACCGCCGAGCCGCGGTGGCATCCCTTGAACCTCATTGGAGAGGAATCAAACGCAGTGTATCTGTCGTCGTTTCATCCCTCGGTCTTTCGTGTGCCTCGCAATGGCGCGGTTAACGAGGCAGAGCGGATAGATCTTGAGCCCCCACCGCCAATGCCGGCACCGCAGCCGGTGATCCAGGCAGGAGATGGTTCGCTGTGGTATGTGACTGACAACCATCTGGTTGCGCGTTTGGAATTGTCTCCGGCAGGCGGGAAGCGATTTACTGTATTTAATTTGCCCTCACCGGCACGGGAGTTGGTGAAAGGTGCGGACGGGGAATTGTGGCTGGCCACAGACCGGCAACTTGGGGTCATGACGGCCAATGGCTTTGAAGACCGAACTCCCACCAACGGCTCACCAGGGGCGGTGCGCAAACTGATTCCGGCACGTGACATCGGACTTTGGGTATGGAATGGCCGTTTGTTGCGCAAATTAGTGCGGGGGCGATGGGAGGAGGCGGTGGGAAGTTTCCGGCCTGCTGACACCACAGAGCCACTACGCTTTTTCGCGGACTCGCAAGGCGGGCTGTGGGTGATTGAGTACGGCGCTGGCCTCTGGCACGTGCGACCGGATGGCAAGGCGTCATTGCTCACACGAGAGGACGGTTTGCCCAGTAAATTTATTACCTGCTTTCTGGAAGACAAGGAGGGAAACATCTGGATCGGAACTAAGGAGGCCGGCCTGGCGCGAATCCGGCCGAGACAGTTCAAGCAATACACGTCCGCCGACGGGATCCCCGGGGATGTGGCGCAGTCGGTATGCGAGGACGCGCAGGGTTGTATCTGGGTCGGGACGGCGACAGGGGGGCTGGCACGCAAACAAGGGGACAAATTTGTACCCGTGCCGCTCACGCCGAATCCGGATCCGCTCATTGAGAGCGTAACGGTTTTTCCTGACGCCACGAACGGCATCTGGATTGGCACGCTCCAGGGCAGTGTCTTTCGATGTCTGAACAACAAAGTTCGCAGTGTGAACAACGAAGTATCCTGGTCGTTTCCTATGGAAAGGCTGCGTGACCATGTGGCGAATGCGATGATGGAGGACAGCCGGGGCCGCGTGTGGTTTGGGAATGGCGCGGGCGCCTATTATTTTCAGGATGGAAAAGTGACGACATTTGACACTGCGGCGGGTTTTGTGGAGAACATCGGGGTGCGTGCGCTGGCCGAGGGTCCTCCCGGGACGCTATGGTTCGGCACGGAGCCTGGTGATGTTTGGCGGATCATCAACGATAAGCCGGAAAGGTACCACCCTCCGACAGAATGGCCGAATGCGCGTGTCTCGGCGCTTCTGCCTGATGTGGACGGCAGCTTGTGGGTAGGCACGCTCGGCGGAGGGCTGTTACGATTTGAGAACGGCAGGTTTACCCGGATTACCACCCAGCAGGGCCTGCCGGATAACAGCATTACTCAATTGCTCGAAGACGATGACGGAAATCTTTGGGGCGGAACGTATGCGGGAATTTTTCGGTCTTCGAAGCAGGATTTGAAGGATATCGCAGCGGGGCGGGTGGACGAAATCGCCATTTCCGTGCATGGCCGTTTTGACGGCCTGCCAGCACAAGCTTATTCCGGCTGGTTTCAACCCTCGTGTTGGCGATCCCGGGATGGCAGGTTATGGTTTACGACGGTCAAGGGCCTGGTGGTGGTCAATCCGCGGGAAGTGACAGTGAACCACCGACCGCCGCCAGTGGTAATCGAGGAGTTACGCGTGGACGGCATACCGAGGGATTTCAAACCGATCGCGAACAGCGATCGGGGAAGCGTTTCCAAGCCGGGGCTGGAGATCGAGCCCGGCCGGCATTACCTTGAGTTCAGGTTTACGGGCATTGATTTTACGGCACCGGACAAGGTGCGTTTCAAATGGCGGCTGGAGGGTGTGGAAACGCGATGGCGGGATGGGATGAACCAACGTTTTGACAGTTATGGTCCCTTGCTACCGGGCCGATATTGCTTTCGTGTGCAGGCTGCGAACAGTGACGGGGTGTGGAACGAAACCGGAGCGAGCCTGACTTTTGTGGTGTTGCCTTATTTCTGGGAAACTTGGTGGTTTAAGACATTGTTATTGGTAGTGTTGGGCACAGGCCTGGCGCTGGCGGTTACGCTGGCGATGCGCCGTCGGCACCGGCTTGAACTGGACCGGCTGGAGCACTCGAGGGAAATGGAGCGCGAACGCACGCGAATTGCTGGCGACATGCACGATGAGATAGGCTCTAAACTAGCGCGCATATCTTTTCTGAGCGAGGTGGTGAAAAGCCAGAACAACGACGGCAGCCAGGCAGATGGGGCGGCGGACTCGCTGTCGCGGACAGCGCGTGACTTATTGCAATCGCTCGACCGGATGGTATGGGCAGTGAATCCACGCAACGACTCGTTGGAGGTACTGTCAGCCTATTTGAATCGTTATGCCGCGGAGTATTTTCAAAACACACGCGTTCGGTGCCGGCTGTCTTTTCCAGAAAACCTGCCCGTCATCCAGGTTTCAGCCGAAACGCGACATAATATCTTTCTGGCTTTCGAAGAAGCGTTAACCAATACCCTCAAACATTCGGGAGCAACGGAAGTCGGAGCCCAGCTGGTCTGCCAAAACGGCATGATTGAGATTTCCATTGCCGACAATGGACGCGGTTTCGTAGTGGCAGCCCAGAGCCCGGCAAGCAAAGTCGATGCGGATGAGCATCATGGACTTTCAGGCATGTGTCAACGCATGCAAACCATCGGGGGCAAATGCGAGATCACCAGCTTGCCCAATGGCGGGACCATGATCAAATTTGTGCTGCCTTTACCAAAAAACAATGCCCAATAAACCTATCACGTTTTGTATTGTGGACGATGATGCCGGCCTACGCGACAGCATTATCCAGTTTCTAACTGTCAAAGGAGGTTTCATTTGCAAGGGCCAATATCTCAGGGGGGAGGATGCCCTGGCCAAGCTGCCGACGGAGCTGCCTTCTGTGGTTTTGATGGACATCAAAATGAAGGGGATGGGCGGGATTGAATGCGTGCGGCGACTGAAGGAAAAAATGCCCGAAATTCTAGTGATCATGCTGACGGTATTCGAGGATGAGGATTTGATATTCGACGCGCTTATGGCGGGGGCCACGGGATATCTGCTCAAACGGCAGCCGCCCGAACAATTGCTCGAAGCCATTCATGACCTGCTGGCGGGGGGGTCTCCGATGTCGGCCACCATAGCGCGGAAAGTGGTGAAACTGCTGCAACGTTCTGGCGAGCCCGCCAAAGCAAGTGGCGCAATCCGTGTCCATCTGTCATCGCGCCAGCGCGAGATGCTGGACCTGCTCGCTGCGGGTGAACCATATAAAGCCATTGCCGATAAAATGGGGCTTAGCATCCATACCGTTCGCGGCTATATCCGTCGCGTCTACGAGAAATTGCAGGTTCACAGCCGGACGGAGGCAGTTGCTAAATATCTTCAGCGCTGAAAGAATCGGTGGGCTTGTGCGGTCGAAGGGGGACGTGCGGCGCACTTCAGGATTGGGGTATGAGGCCATTCTATGCCCCATGACAATTTTGTGGAAAGCTATAGGTATATCAAACACGCCAACAAAACTTCGCAGGAGAATGATGCGAGTATTCGATGAAGTGTGAGAGATTTGGAGAAAGTGATGTTTTATAATAAAAATCGCAGACGGGATACACACGTAGTTCGTATGTGCCGCGTTTTGGCAGTGTGGTTGCTGACAACCGGTTGCGCTTGGGCGGATTCATACTGGCAAGGAGGAACCAGCGATTTCGATGTGGCAAACTCCTGGAATCCTTCCGGCGTGCCCGTCGGGGTAAACGCCATCAACGACAGCGGCTCGAACAATGTAGTGCTCATCCGGCCAGGCGACCCAGCCTGGGGGCCATGGGACATCCGTGCCGGAGATGGCGCTGGTACGAGCGGCGCCTACCTGCAAATCGGCTCGACGAGCACGATCAACGGCTGGTTCCGTTTGGGTGACAATTCCAATTCGGCAGGGTATTACATTCTCAGCAATGGCGTGGCCAACGTCGCATTGCAAGCGCACATTGGCGAGGCGGGGACAGGTGTTTTGACTATTGTGGGCGGTGCTTTCACAGTCGGCCAAACTCCATTGTGCATGGGCGACGGTGATTTTGGCGCAGGCGGTCTGGGCACATTAATAATGCAAGGCGGCTCTCTCACCACAGTTTTGGGTGCGGATTTGTGGCTGGGTGAAGGTTACAACGGAGGCGCCGGCGGGACGGGCGTAATGCTAATGAACAGCGGTACCGTGAACATTGGCGGCTGGCTTGCAGTTGGCCGTTTTGGCGGTATTGGTGATTTGGAGCTTTCCGGCGGCAGCATCACCATGTCGCCGGGCGACGCCGGAAATATCACTGTGGCGACCGCGCCCAGCACCGGGGTGGTCAACCAAAACGGCGGAGCGCTGACCAACACAGTGTCGCAGACCTGGATCGCCGAGAGCGGCACGGGAACCTGGAACTTGAAAGGTGGTACGGATGTGCTTGGGTTGGTGCTATTAACCAGGCTTTCAGGTGCCACAGGGACATTTAACCTGAACGGGGGAGATTTATATGCCTCACAATTCGAAGATCCAGGCGGCAACGGCGCATTTAGCTTTAACGGTGGAACTCTTCACGCCAGCGCTGATTCAGCCAATTTTTTGCAAGCGACCCGGGGCATCAATGTCGGTTCCGGCGGAGCGTTGATCAATACTGAAGGCCATAACATCACTTTGGCTCAGACGCTGTCCAATGGAGGCGGAGGGTTAACGAAACTGGGTGCCGGTTCGTTGACGCTTTCGGGCGGCTTGACTTATTCCGGTGCGACGATCATCAGCAACGGGACGCTGGCGGTATCCATCCCCAACACGGTTGCCACATCGGGCTGCACCGTTTCCAGCGGCGGCGCGCTTGAGGTGGTGCTGGGTGCAGCCGGCGCGCAGCTCTCGCTGCCTACGCTGAACATCGGGGCCGGCGGCGGGTTAAGTATTAATTTCACGGGTACTGGTGGTCAGGTAGTGGCCCCGATATACGCCACGAGTTTGAGTGTGGCTGGCCCGGTTACCATCAACCTTGCTGGCTATAATTTTTCGAACGGACAGTACCCGCTGGTGCAATATGGGACGTACGCGGGCGACGGAAGTTTCGCGCTCGGTTCCGTGCCCTCAGGCATGGCTGCGCAAATCGTGACCAACGCACCAAACCGATCGATTGACCTCGTCGTCACGGCGGCGCTGGCCGGCGGAGTGCCCTGGCAGCCCCGGCAGGCGCCTTTGATGACCGACTGGGCGCAGCAAGTAAACCCTACCAACGTCTTGCCCGAATATCCGCGCCCGCAGATGGTGCGCTCAAACTGGATGAACTTAAATGGGGTCTGGCAATTCCAATTTGGCGCGACAAACGACGCACTGCCGACCGGCCAAAACCTTGCCAACGTCATTCTGGTGCCATTCCCGATGGAGTCGGCTTTATCGGGAGTCATGCAGTATTCCATGTTTTCCTGGTATCGGCAGACATTCGCCGTGCCGCCGAGTTGGTCCGGCCAGCGGATTATTCTGCATTTCGACGCGGTGAATTGGCAGTCGCAAATTTATGTGAACGGCCAGAACATTGGAACGCACACCGGCGGTTACGACCCGTTCAGTTTTGACATCACGCCATATCTCAGCGGGGGAACCAATGAGCTGATTGTCCGGGTTTACAGTCCCGAAGACTACGGCGGTGAGCCGCGCGGCAAACAGACGCTCTATCCTGCGGGAATTATGTTCACCTCGTCTTCCGGCATTTGGCAGCCGGTCTGGCTCGAACCCGTACCGACTTCGAGTATCAGCAGCATCCATCTGACGCCGGATATTGACAATAATCGCTTGCTTGTGAATGTGGCCATTGCCGGCCCAACGAACGGATTAAGGGTAACTGGCTACGCGTTTGCGGGAGTTAATTTGGTTGCCTCAACCACGGCCCTGCCGGGTGATAATTTGTATCTCAATATTCCGACACCAATACTCTGGTCGCCCACCAATCCCTACCTTTACAATCTGAGATTTACACTGACCAGCAACTCGGTGCCAATGGATTCCATCACCAGCTATTCCGGCATGAGGAAGATCAGCATCGGTTTGAACAACGGCTTCGTAAGAATCCTTCTCAATAACCAGTTCACATTTGAGTTTGGTCCGCTCGAGCAGGGCTTCTGGCCGGATGGCATCTACACCGCTCCCACGGATTCCGCGCTGCAGTATGACTTGAGAATGGAAAAGACGCTGGGCTTTAACATGGTGCGCAAGCACCTCAAAGTCGAGCCGCAGCGCTGGTATTACTGGGCCGACCAACTGGGTATTTTGGTCTGGCAGGACATGCCGAGTTGCAATTCCTACACCGGGAATCCCTCCCCGCCGCCGGTGAATCCACTGGACTACATTGCCGAACTGTCCGCAATGGTGACCAATCACTGGAATAGTCCGGCAATCATCATGTGGGATATTTTTAACGAAGGCCAGGGCGAGGCCGGCAGCGCCAATGGCGTGGGTCAGACCAGTACCGCCGACCTGGTTTCATTGGTCAATACCCTGGACCCTTCGCGCCTGGTCAACCAAGCGAGCGGCTGGAACTGGGTTGGCGCGGGCGATGTCGAGGATACTCACAATTATCCCGGTCCAGAATGCTCGGTTAGCGCAAATCAGGCGGTTGCTTGCGGAGAGTTCGGAGGTGTTTGGCTGGGTCTCCAAGGCCATACTTGGTCGCCCAGTTCCACTGACGTTCCTGTCTCTCAAGCTGCCACGACGGTTACTCCCCAGATTGAATCACTGGCCGATGAGGTGCCGGGCTTGATCGAAACCAATGGAATGAGCGCCGCGGTCTATACCGAAATCAGCGATGTTGAAATTGAACTCGCCGGGCTGCAGACATTTGACCGCAAAATTCTCAAGCCCGATATGCGACAGATGCAGACAACGATCACTTTGCTGACCGGTGCTCCGCTTCCGGCCAACGTCCTGCCGGCGCCGATCCTGGCGGCAGTTTCCAACGCCACGATCACTGTTGGGCAAACGCTGGTGGTGACCAACAGCGTGGCAGCCACAGGTGTCCCCGCGCAAACTTTGGCCTGGAGTCTTGCGGCCTCGCCGACAGGAGCCAATATAAATCCGACTAACGGTCTGCTCACGTGGCGTCCGGCAAGTTCGCAATCGCCTTCGACAAATCTCTTTACTGAGGTTGTCACCGACGGTAGCGTGCCGCCGGTGAGCGCAACGCAAAGTTTCTCCGTGGTCGTCCTCCAACCAACCTCCCCGGGCTTTACATCGCCCACAATTACCGATGGAATGTTCCAGTCCGAGATCAGCGGTAGTCCAGGGCTGGACTACTCCATCTTCGCCAGCACCAATCTTTCAAGCAGTTGGCAGTTGCTGCTGGTGACCAATCCCGTTGCGCTTCCATTTCTATTTACTGATCCGGCTTCTACCAACTTGCAACAGCGTTATTATCGGATACAAGCTAGCCCTTGATATGTTGGCATTGTCAATAAACAAACTACGTCCCGGTTGTCGGATGAGAACTCATTTGAAAACTTGGTCGTTGATAGCCAGTTTGTTCTTGACCGCATTCGCCCAAGCCCAAATGCCTGACCCCCCAGGACAGGCTGGGCCTGGTCAGATACCGAAATACGAGGCCTACCTGTTTGCCCACATGATGAAAGCCGATTATGGCCGTCTTTATTACAGTGTCAGTCTCGACGGATTGCATTGGGATATGCTCAATGGAGGGAAGCGGGTTTTCGATGAATACCACGGCCACGCCAGCATCTGTCAGGGACAAGACGGCCGTTATTACCTGGTCGGCAATCGAGGAGATGACGCGCCGGACATCAATTTTTGGGTTTCAGAGGACTTGATTACCTGGAAGAAATACAGCGACTTCACCCCGGATTTAAAGCACGTGCCGGATTATCCCAAAGCTCTGCCACGAATCGGCGCGCCCAAACTGTTTTTCGACCAGGCTAGCTCACAATACCTCCTCACTTGGCACACCCCGCACGACCTTGGAAACACGGCCCTGCCTGAACCCTACTGGGCCAGCCAGCGCACCTTGTATGTCACCTCCAAGGACCTGATTACTTTTTCCCAGCCTCCTCGTAAACTCTTTTCCTGGGACATGGCTACCATTGATGTCAGCATTCATAAGGCAGACGGCGCTTACTATGCCATCGTCAAGGACGAACGCTATCCCACGTTGGATTGGCCGAGCGGCAAAACCATCCGAATTTGCCAGTCCGGCAGCCTGTTGGGGCCTTATTCCGAACCGGGGCCGCCCGTGAGCCCAAATTTTCGTGAAGCTCCCACGCCGATTCCATCTCCCAATGGCGAGGCCTGGTACCTCTATTACGAGCAGTATCCGGGTGTTGCCTATGGTCTTTCCGTTGCCAATAAACTAACTGGTCCTTGGTTCCAGGTCGCCGGGAATCAACGAGCGGATTGGGACAAATACTATGTCCCACCCGAAGTGCGCCATGGCTCGATGCTTACAATTTCACGCAAGCAATATGACGCTCTGGTTGCTGTATTCGGCAAAACATTCAACCGGCGAATAGGGCCGGAGTAATGAAAGTAAGCGTATTGTATGGAATAGAGGTGACGCCATTTTATGCCCCATGACAATTTGTCGGAAAACCACTACGGTCAAAATCGTGGCTTCTGGGTTTGTGGGATGTGAGGCAAGAAATGG
>JBEKMT010000190.1:0-9920 GCA_050008355.1 Verrucomicrobiota bacterium | reverse complement strand
TAGGGCGTGTATTCAAAATAGATAATTTGAACGAATGTAAGCTTGGAAGCGTCTATGATAGCGGTTCTTACAAATGAAAATGCCTTCTCGGTTTCACGTGTCGGATCCGCTGTGGAAGCGGATAAAAAAATTAACTTAGCACGCAAGATCTCCGTTATCGTTCACGCTCTGGGCGCGTCACGGAAGACCGCCCAAAGACGATCGGCTGATGTTCGAGGCGATGGTTTATATCCTGCGAGTGGGATGCCCCTGGCGCGACCTGCCGACGCTCTATGGATCATGGAGTTCAGTTTATACCCGCTGGCGGCGCTGGTGCGGGGCTGGGCTCTGGGCCAAGTTGTTGCGGGCGTTGGCGCGCGGCGCTCAGGGTCGGTTACGGTTCTTGGATGCCAGTCATATCAAGGTGCATCAGGACGCCAGCAATCCCGCTGGTGGCCAGCAAAAGCAAGCCATCGGACGCACCAAAGGTGGTCTGAACACCAAACTGAGTGCTTGGGTGGACGGCGGCGGACGAGCGATCAGTGTCAGCTTGGCGGCGGGGCAAGAGGCCGATGTCACCATTGCCCAAACCTCGGGGCGTCCACAACTCCGCGGAATGATCACGGTGGCCGACAAAGGCTACGACAGCGACGAATTTCGAGAGGAGTTGCGGCGTTGTGGGAGTCGCCCGTGTATTCCACCGCGTTGCAATCGTCGCCAGCCGGCCGCTTGGCATCGCGGCCATTACCGCAAACGACACAAGGTAGAAAACTTGTTTCAGCGCTTGAAGCGCCGCCGCAGAGTGGGAACGCGCTATGAGAAAAGCGACCTATATTTCCTGGCCTTTGTTCAGTTGGCCGTCATTCTGGACTGGCTTAAACACTAACTGAACCCATTTTGAATACACGCCCTAGCGATTTACTGAAGAACTCTCTGCTCTATCGTGAGTACCAGGCTGAACGCGAGGAGATCCTCCGACATAAATGGATTGAATCGGAAAAGGCGGGCCATGACGTCGGGTTCGAGCAGGCTCTGACGAATTGGGTCATTAATCACCGTTCAGGCTGGCGCAAAGCTCATCATCCAGCGCAGCCCAACGATTTAACTTAATTCTGGCTCCGAAACGAGACCCCAAACCCACATTCAAGGCAACGTGTGGTTGCGTAAGACGCGGACCGACAATTTGGACGTTGGCTGGTTTTCCTGTCCGGGCAAAGAACGTAGTCGGCCCCTCAAACGAAGAGCTGTGACTTAAAAGCAAATCATGGTTTTTCATTTCCAGCCTTCGCGACGTTCGCGACCTTTTGCAATCAATCGAAGCTTGCAGACCCAAATCCGGCCGTGAGCCACACTAATTCCTCTGAGTAACCGTTTGCGTTCCGTTTCCTGGGCTGATAAACAAGGTTTGCAATTTAGTCTTTGCGAAGAGCCTCGAATTATCCTACATGGGAAAACCATCAGAAAAGTTTAACCAGCAGATTGCTGGCGCAGCGCTAGCGACCATCTTCCTAATGGTGTTGGTCACCGGTTCGCCGGCGACGATGGCTTCGGGGATCACCGCAGTCAGCGCCAATGATTTCCTTAATTCAATCGGTGTCTGTGTGCATATCCAGCATGGTCAGGATGCGTCGAAATTAGTCGCGCCACTACGGTATCTCGGGGTGCGCAATGTCCGGGATGGAGCGGATCAAAACTATGATATGTCCGGCCTGATATTACTACATGAGCGTGCCGGCGTGCGGGTGGCTTTCGGCCCCGGGAGCGGCGCTTCAGATGCTTTCATCAACCGGAAAAACGGGACGACCAATAACGCTTTGACCGCCACCATTATGGCGGCGAGGCAGTTGGCTGCTGCCGGGGCTTTGCTGGCAGTGGAGGGGCCAAACGAACCGAACAATTTCGGGGGAGTAACCTATCGGGGCCAAAACTCCGGAGGTGCACCGGGCACCTGGATACCGGTCGCAAAATTCCAACGCGATTTGTATCGGGCGGTTAAAAATGATGCCACGCTAAAAGGCTATCCAGTATTCGGCGCCAGCGAAATGGGGGCAGAAACCGATAATGTGGGTCTGCAATACCTGACCATCCCGCCAGGGGCCGATTGCCTGATGCCCGAGGGAACCCAATTCGCCGATTATGCGAATGTTCATAATTATGTTTGCGGCCATTATAAAGGATTGAGGGACAATCAGGCGTTCCTGGCGGCAACCCATACCAACGTTCCGGGCATCGATGGAATCTTTGGCAATCATGGCATCACCTGGTTGAAGCATTTCGTCGGATACCCGGCTGACGAACTCTCGAGGTTGCCGAAAGTGACGACGGAGACGGGCTGGTGGACGGACAACACAGCGACCGGAGACGATATTCAGGGCAAGGTCTTCCTCAACGTTTTTCTCGACCAATACAAAGCCGGCTGGAAGCACACTTTTATTTATGAGATGATGGATGATCCGGATGGTTCGTGCGGCTTTTACAAGAGTGATTATGCAACCGGCAGGAAAGCAGCAGAATACCTTCATAATTTCACCACAATTCTGGCTGATAACCGGGCGCTTTTGACTCCGGATCGGCTCACTTATACGATTCCAACGCTTCCCGCGACGGACCATGCGATGCTGCTGCAGAAAAGTAACGGCCACTTCGAACTTATCATCTGGGGCGAACAAGTAACAGGCACGAGCCGGGTCACGATTGAGCTAGGCAGAACTTATCAATCGGTTAGCGTTTATGATCCGACGCTGGGAGTCGTGCCAATTCAGACCTTCAGCACTACCCGGGTCATTTCGCTGGCGGTGAATGACCATCCTTTGATTGTCGAATTCTGATGGGAGATTCTCGAAAGTTGGGCTCGTTTTTTTGGCTCGTGAACATTGGCGATGGCAGGTTCATATTACAAAGCTGACCTTTTTGCCACAGACATTGAGATTCTGGATGCAGAATGCCGGTGGTTCGAAAATTGGCTTCGTTTTTTCGTTGGTACTTTTTTGGATCTTCCGTCGCCAAGGCGGCTAACGAACCCATGCAATTTTGCGGGTTCCTCGGCGCAAGGCGCCGCGTTTTGTGGTTGGATTCTATGGAGGACGGGTCCTCCTTCGCTTTCCAGGCAAGGGGTGATTTGGGTTCGTTTTTTCGGAACGCGTGTCAACATTGGGATGGTGGGTTCGTTTATTTGGCCGGCTGAGACAGGCCGATTGACCGAGTCGCACCAAATGGTTACAGCTTGAAAGTTGCTGGCAGCTCGGGAATTGGGTTCGTTCTTTCGTTGGCACATTTTTGGATCTTTCGTCGCCAAGGCCTGTAAGGACCTCTGCAATTTTATGGGTTTCTCGGCACAAGGCACCACATATTGTACTTGGAATTTATGGAAGACAGGTGCTCCTCTACTTTCCAGGCAGGGGGTGTTTTGGGTTCGTTTTTTCGGAACGCGTGTCAACATTGGGATGGTGGGTTCGTTTTACGGAACCGGATCAGCCAGGCCGATTGGCCAAGCCGTACCAAATGATTGGAGGTTGAAAGTTGCTGGTGGCCCGAATTGGGTTCGTTTTTTCGTCGGCACATTTTTGGATGCTTCTTTACTGAGGAGGCTTTGTGAAAACTCATGACAACACCATCGGCGACGATCAGTTTTGAAACGTAGGAAACTTTGATAAGAGCGGCAGGCGGATTCAATTGTCGAAAGATTAGTTTTTGCACAGGCTTCGAGGCTGCCGAGGGCGGAATTGAGGAAAAGCATTCTTCGCAGGGGACGAATGGACAAAGCCCTGTAATTGAACAAAAGGACACTAAGGGCACGAAGATGCTGGCTGCTGGCTGCAGCGCAAGATGGTTTTCAAATGTGCGATTGCCGAGGATTTGACGAAATCGTGGTTGCAAATTTGCGAAATCGGGAAATTGAAGATTGCATCCGATGGCGACAGCCGAAGAGGTCGCGCCCGGCAAGCAGGCAGCAGGGAGCGTACGCGACAAACTCGCATTCCTCTGAAGATGTGACGTTGCATTTTTTGCATAGGTGGCAACTTTAGCGCGGCGGGAAAAAAAGAAAACGTTACCGTCCCGTTTTGAGTTGGAATTTTGAGATGAAAAGTGGAATTTCGTAAGTATCCCCGCCCAAAAGGCGGGGATATTTGCTTTGATACTCGTCAACTCGTCTTCGTGCACCACCCTGAAGGTCGTGTGTTTTTGAAATTGTATTTGTCATTCACTCGACTCTCATTTGACCAATACCTTGAAATACTTTTGAGCATTAGTCGTTGGAATGACGTAAGGCGAAATCGCATTATTGGTTGCCCATGGGCCGTTAAGGTTGGTGGATTGCAGGAGGGTGCCTTGCGGCCAGGTAAGAGTGAGGCTTCCGGCAGTCGTCGGGACGAGGCTTAAGGTCACTGTGGGCGTGATTGAAGCAGCGTTGTAGAGCGCCATTATTTGTGAGGGCGAAAGCGCTTTGGCAAAGACGGCTGCCTGCGCCACGCTGCCGGACAATAGCCGTCCAGATCCGTAATCAGGTGAGCCACCAATCCAGACATCCAGGGCGTCCCCGACGGGTGTATTGACGGTGTTGGTGGCTTTCAGCACGCCGTCGACGTAAAGTGAGCCATTATTCGTCGCATTGGGAATTCCCGTGTAGACGTAAGCCACGAAATGCCAGCCGGTGCCGACGATGGAGTCGGGACTGGTGGCATCCGGATTTGAGCCGTCGGCAGAGCCTGGTTCACCAACCGGGTTAATGCTCGTCCGCCACGATTGGTCGCCGTGCCCCATGAGTCCGGAAAAGTGGGAAGGTGGGGTTGGGACATTCACCCAGGCCATGGCGGTAATCGCCTCCGTGATGTTGAACGGACCTTCCGGAATGTCCACGTAAGCGGATAACCCGTCAAAGACCGCCGCATAGCCGGGAGAGCCGAACCCCGGCAGCGGCGCGCCCGGTTGGGCGAGAATAACGTCGCCGACGTAGGTTCCATTATCACCGCCGGCATAGTCATAAGCGATTATGCCGTTGGTTTCGTTCAGGGGCCAATAGCCCAGTGGTCCATCCGCGAGGACGGCATTCGCGTATGGGCCCGAGACTCCAGGGCCGCTAACCAGCGTGGCGTTGGTGCTGAAAGTTACGGAGTTGACCGGACTATCCGGTTGGCCCGGAGCGGCGGCAACGGCCTGCACAGTGTCGTTGTTGGTGAGCACAAACGGTCCGGAGTACAAAATAGAATTGGTGGTAGGAACGCTGCCATCCAGAGTGTAAAAAATGGAGGCCACGTCGGTAGTAGTGATCGAGACCGTGACGGAGTTGGTGAATACACCGCCGGCGGGGGCGATGACGGGTGGTGTGAGCGAACTGAGATTGCCGAAAATGGACAGGTAATTGGCCGTTCCCACAAATACCTTCCCATTGGCGATGGTCGGCATGGTGTATTTGACAGCCAAACCCGGGTTGTCCCGCGCCAGGTTCTGACTGCTGTTGTAGAGTTCATCCTCCAGGTTCGTGGCGTTCCAGGCGTGCAGCACCGCCGGTCCGTTTTGGTTGGCCGAGGTATCCAGTCCCCAGGCAATCGCATTGCTGACACCATTGGCGGAGATGCTTAACGACGCGCCGGGATAACCTATTGTGTTCGTGGAAATGCTGAACGGCGTGGGGTTGATCTCGCCATTGGCGATGGAGAAAGCCCTGGCGTTGTCGCCGGCGGCGCAGTAATAAATTGCCCCGTTGAAATAGGCGGGAGTCACCCACATTCCCCGGGTTTGCCCGGAAATTTCCTGAACGATCTGTGTGTCGCCCCCCGCGTTAAATTCCCCGAGGTTATCGCGATCCAGAAGCCAGAAAACCCCGGTTTTACTTCCGGCCACCAGCAAATGCGGATGGGCCGCGCTGCCGACTGAATCCGGCAGCAGTATTAACCCGGCTGAACCGATATCGAGGTCTTCCAGGTTAAGGGTCAATTGATTGTAGGGGGTGAAGTAGTCGGCCAGAGTCAGACCGCCGTCGGTGGAAAGTTTGACCACGCTGTCCCCGTAATTGTCGTTGTAGGCGTCAAACGTCCCGTTTCCGGTTTCAAAGTAAATATTGCCATTGGTATCGGCCGCGGGTCCGCTCGAGGCTTGCCAGATGCCGCCGGCCGATCCATTAGGTGTGGTATTGAAAACTCCGAGCGGTTGCAATGTATAGGCGTTGTAAGTGAAGACCCAGCCGTGATACGGCGGAAAGTCCTGATGCGAAGTAAAGGTCACCGTGAGAATTCCGTTGGCGAGCAGCAAGGCAGGCCGGTTCATGTGCTTTAACGGCAGGAAATCCACCGTGTCGTAGGGGACAAAACCGTCACCTTCTCCCGCAACCGAACCGTCAATCACGATGGGACCGCCGAACTTTTCCGCGCCGGTGGCCACGTCCAGGGCATGCAGCCGGTAAACGAAATTAGTCACCCCTTCCGCGACTTCTTTGGTTTTGGCTGCCACATATATGGTTCCCGTGACGGGATCAATCACCGGGGTACCACTGATACCGACCAACGGGCCGTAAAATCCGGGGGAGCTGCTCGCCTGAAGATCAACAGCGGACTGCAGTGGCGTAATGCCGCCAGCTGGATTGATGAAACTGGTTTTCCAGAGCGGCTGGGCATTCGGACCATTGCCGCTGTCAGAATCGAAAGCATACACACTGTCGTTCTCCGTTGCCGCGATGATCAGGTTGTGAATTCCGCGGCCGGGAATGGCGACATTGGGCAGGATTAGCGGTTGTGTCATCATATACCCATCCAGGGCATGAGAAAACAGTTTGCCAAAGCTGTTGGCATTCACGTTGGCCGGTGCGAGCGCGGTTTCGTTGGTGTTTTGGCCGGTGCGCGCATTGTCGTTGCGTCCGGTCAGCACCGAGACCAGATGAGTAGGGGGAAGATTAGTCGCGGCGGTGGTAAAATGTTGTGTCGGTGTTCCCCAGGCCGTGCCGCCGGCGTTAACCGCCTGGGCGGAGTAATAGTAAGTGGTGTTTGCCGATAGTCCGGACACCGCCTGCGCGAACCCGCCATTTTGCGTCCCGGACAAGGCTGCGCTTTGCGCCCACGCTCCCGGAGTGGTGCCACCGTTTGTTTGCCCATAAAAAATGGTCACCGAAGGAGGATCATCACCCGTCGACAAGATGGTGCCCGAAAGGATGGCTGCTCCGGACTCCACATTCGTGGCCGGCAGGTTGATGACTGTGGCCGGTGCAGCGGCGACAGTGGCGAACGATTGAGAACCTGGAGCCCACGCTGAGCCGGCCGGGTTGATGGCCAGCACCCTGAAGTAATAAGTCGTGTTGACCGCCAATCCAGAGACGTTCAACGAAAAGCTTCCAGATTGAGCTCCCAAGTAAACATTGGAATCCCATGCGCCCGGGTTAGTGCCGCCGTCAGCAGTTCCATAATATAAAAACACCTCCGGAGCGGCCCCGCCGGTGGAAGCAACGTCGCCCCCCAAGGTCGCGGAGCGGGTTAGAATATCCGATGCGGGAGCATTGGTGATGGTTGCGAGGGTAAAAGTTCCATTGGTCTGGTCACCCACAACGCCGCTCAATGCGTAAATGGCGGTGGCGCCGGCACCCGCCGCCTGATTGAAGGTCACGCTGGCGATCGGTTTGTTCGTTGGGCCAAACAAGGCGACCAGGTCGAACGTGGTCTGATAAAAGTGTGGATAGGCGGGGCCGCCGTCCGTGGCACCGCTGGTCAAATTGATCCGGTCAAAGCCGCTCAAGGCAATATTCTGGGTGCCGGTGAACCAATCCTGCGCGTTGAAATTGGTCACGAAACTGCTCCCGTCGGCAAAATGGATCGTTGCCTCCGGTGCGCCGCCGCCGCCCGCGGAATTGGCGAGGAGCGAAAGGCTGTCATAAACCGCAGCAGTTGTGAGCGTCAAACTGCCTTGCGCAATGCCGGTTTCGGTGCTCAACACCAACGCGTTGTCGGTGGTATACGGCTGCAATTGGAAAACAGTGGTGTCGACTGCGCTGGCGAACGAGCCGGTCAGCGGCAGCCCATAGCTGGTGTTCGGCAAACCCGATTGATAATAGGCTGTTCCTTCTCCCGGATTAAACTCCTGGGCGTAATTCGAATAGGGCGGGCTGGCGGCGGTATTCTCTATGACCAGGTCCCGGTTCCAGCCGGTGGCCGTGATCGGTTCGCCCACCGCCTGCGCTGCGCCGGCTTGGATACCGCTTACGGCATAAATGGCTGAGGTGTTGGCCTGGGTTTTGCCGAAGGTGAGACTGGCGAGCGGTTTGTTGCCGGCACCCAGCAAGGCCTGGAGGTTGATGCTCGTTTCGTAAAAACATGGATTCTCCGGCCCGGTAGTATCAGCACCAGTGATCAGGTTCACTCGCCCGGGGCCAAACCACGCCACATTGACCGTGCCGTTCATCCAGTCGGGAGCGTAATAAGTCGTCTGAAAGGAAGAGCCATCGGCAAAATGGAGCGTCAGCGGACCGGTAGCATTGGTGCCATTGCAGGATTGCGCCAGGATGGCGATGGAGCCATACGTCGCCGGTTGGGAAAGGGTGAGGGTGCCGGCGGTCAATCCAGTATCGCGGCTCAGGACCAGAGCGTTCATGGTGGTGTAGGGCTGAAACTGGAAAAGCGTTCGATCACCCGTTAGACTCACGAACGCCCCCGACGGTGGCAAGCCCCAGGCGTACTGCGGTAGTCCGGTCTGGTAATAGGCGTTGCCTTCGCCGGCGTTTACTTCGACCGCCACATTGGTAAAGGGCGGGCCAACGGCCGTGTCTTCGATGACGACATCCTCGTTCCAACCGGTGACCGCAATTGGCGTCATGTTGGTCGCGGCCAGAACGCGATTTCCGGCGTCACCGGCAAACCAGGCCAGGACGCACATCAAAAACCAACGCCTAACGGTCCCCGATCCAGGCAAGAAATTCCGCATAAGAGAGATCATGAAGTTTAACATTAACATGCCGAATCAAAAATCGCCACCGCTATTGCGGGAAGTGGCGGGTGCGGGGTGATGAGTGATCAGGTGCTCGCTGGACAACGGAAAGCGGGCTAACACAAAGCTCCAATGAGGCCTTGGCTCCGCGCCAGGCCGTAAGGCTTTGCGACATTATGGAAAGAGTCGCACTATGGAAGCCACCAATTTAACAGGTCGCTCAGGACAAAGTTGGAAACGTCGATATGGTTGCCGCTGGAAATGCGGGCGGTGGCCCATGGAACGTAATTGGTGAAGGCACCTCCGCCGCCGGTCAGAAACGGCACATAAGTATCCGACAAACTACCGACAACACGAATTGTGCAATTGCCGAAGTTATTAGTCGGAATCGTCAATGGATCGAATCCGGCCACGGCGGCTTGCAAGGCTGCCGAAGATCCAACTCCCCAAGCTTCGCCGATTTGTGACGAAAAGTTTTCACCGGATCCGGGATTGTTGTACATATTGCTGAGGGAAAAGACACCATCATAACTATAAAGATACGGGATGCTGAAATTGTTGGTCAGGGAAACCAATTGGGCAGCGTCCAGCGCGCCCATGCTGAGACCCAGCAGACAAATGTTCGTGTAACCGTAAGTACTAATGGCCCACTGCAGGGCGTTTGAGCATGTGGCGACATCTTGCGGGTTCCCCCAACCTTCGGCCGGGGAATTGATGCACAGATACGAGCGCCCGTTGGTGAGGATTCCATATGAAATCAGTTGGTAATTATAACCAAGGCCGATGAGGGAATTCCCGTCAAATCCGGCGCCATGGAAGGCCACCGCCAAATCCTTCGGGTGCGTGTTGTTTATGGGTTGCATCAGAAAACAGTTGTTGGCGAAGTTGGGAATGTTGCTGGCGACAGCGACATTAAAGTTGGAAGTGACTTCCGCCGAGGAAAGAGCCCGGTTGTAAATGGCCACCTCACTCATTGTACCGATGTGATTGTAAGCAGTAGAGGAAGTATAAGAATAATTTCCGAAACCACCAATCGA
>JBEKMT010000019.1:0-37765 GCA_050008355.1 Verrucomicrobiota bacterium | reverse complement strand
CATGAAATTGGTGAGGTTGTTTATGAAGACTGGAAGATTGGCGGCACTGGCTGCGCCCTGGAACGCGGTTTCGCTGCTTGCCCCGCCCACGCAAAAGAGCACTTTGACCCCGGTGCCGTGTGCCCGCGAAACCAAATCGGAAGAATTGGCGGTGCTGATATCATTATCGCCAGAATTGAGAGTCCCATCCGAATTAGGAACAACCGAAAAATGGATGATGTGCGTCACCGCTGAATAATCGATTGCGGAAGCCGGCATGGTTGAATCCTGTTCATAACCGGGATAATAAGCGGTCGTCCAGAACGCGGCTTGAACGATGGAGCCATGAAGACAAAACCCACCAATGAAAAGAACCAGTTGTTTTTTCCAAGAAAGCCTCCAGATGCCAAAGCGCATATGAGCAAAATACAACAAATGTTCTTTGGCTCAATGAAATATCATCGATGCACAGTAGTCACGCTTTGTAGCCTGGCAAAATCAGGGTTTGGAGGTGTGTTAATGTTTCCCGCAACAGGCCAGGCGGTCCGAGCATCCAATAATTTATAAACTTCGGAATGACCATCACAAAAGGCAAGGACGTAACCACGATTGTGCCTGGTGGCCGGCAAGTCAGCAAAGGGGCGGGTGCTGGTCATATCGACCCAGAAAAAACCGTCATCGATACTGAGTTCGTGTTCATCAATGAGGTACCAGGTGTTGGCGGGAGCTGTCATGGTGCCATCCTTAAGGTAGACCTTGAACTGCTCGGCTGCCGACTCCGAGACTCCAAGGCTGGAACTATAGGTGACCGCATGAGTGGTGCCGATCCATCCATTCATGGAATAGCTGCGGACCCGGGGAACACCGCCCACCTGGCTGGGATCGGCCGGACAATGGTAAATGCCCTGGCTTTTACCGTAAGGCCAAAACGTCCCTGTTGAATTACAAAGCGGATTGGTGGCATCGAGCACTCCCGGAGTGACGGAACCGTATTGAGAAGCTTCGCTGACGTTCATGTTCCCCTGGATCCAGGAATTGGAGGACGCCGGAGCCACCGGTATGTTCTCAGCAAAAACACCGTTGTTATCGCCCACATACATGATTCCACAAACCATTAATTGCCTGAGGTTGCTCAGACACTGGGTTTGCTGCGCCTTGACTTTGGCCTTGGCCAACACCGGAAGCAGCAGGGCGGCAAGAATGGCGATGATGGCAATAACGACCAGAAGTTCGATCAACGTAAAAGCCACCCGATGCCGGTAAATCATTTTCGCAAACATCGTGTTTCTCATATTCTTCAGTTCCATGGTCGCCACTTGATCCTGCGTGAGTCATCCGGGGTGGGCTACCACCCCGGATGCTGGATTAGATCGATAACATCAACCATTAATCACTCTTAATTACTGCAGTTGCACCCGGTAATAAAGTTGCGCCTGGGACAAGGAATTGGTGTAAGGCGACGTAGCGCCGGTGACGGCAGTGTATGGCCCCTTGACCGAGGTCGCTGAGAGGAGTGTACCGGCGGGCCACGTTAACACCAACTCGCTGCCCACTTGAACGGCGGTAAGATGCGTGGTATTCAAGAAGTGGTAATTGATTTGTGCCGGATTGAGCACGTAATTATACACGGCAAGATCTTCAATTCCACCGGCCCAACCACCAAAGACCCCGTCGCTTCTTATGGCAAGGGTGGTGGGACCGCCGGCAACGCCGGGGTCTCCATTAATACCGTTTTGCACAAACCCCACACCGCTGACACTTTCAGTGAGAACCAACCGGTTATTAACAAACCAATTCATGTTTGTGCCGTCATCGGTGAGGACCATGTAATACCAACTGCCGACAACGACCGGATGATCGACGAACTCACTGGTAAAGCTGCCGTTGGGGCCGCCATTGAATATGTTCCACGTCCAATAACTTTGGACGTGCTGATAAATATTCCAGCCGGTCAGGTTTGCCCCGGAGTTTTGATTTCCCTCGGCGGAAATTGGGGCGTGAAAATTGGCGGTATCCTGGAATGTCGGCTGAATCCAGAACTCGTAAGACCACGGACCGGAGACTGGATTAAGCTCGAGAGCGTATGGAATCGTGACATAGGCCGTGTTCGTGACGTGGATACCAGTATCGGTGTCGTTGGGAATCCCGCTGGGATATCCGAAAGTCAAATCCGGTGGCGTATAAGAATAGGCGCCCGCGAAACTGCCCACAGAATCAACGGCATTGGTGCTGCCGTTGGTTTCGTCCAAACGCCAATAAGCGACGGGGCTGTCGGCAATGACGACTCTAGAGTAGGCCGTCAGGGGAGATACTGGATTGGTCCGGGGAACGACGGTCAAGCCGGCCTGAGTGCTGGCGGTGCTTTGAAATGGGTTGGCGACCGCTGCGTAGTATAGATTTCCGCTGGCAGATGACTGAACGTTGGTCAACCACAGAGTGTCGGCGGTTGCTCCCGGAATTGGCTGGTCGCCCGCGCCGGAAACAACATGCCATTGATAAGTGATAGGCTCTGCACCATTGGCCACGGTACGGAAAGCAGCATAGCTCCCCACGGTGCGGGTGATAGAGAACGGATTGTATTCCAGGTTCAAATTCGTCAAGACGGAGAGCGTTGCCAGGGGACTATTGGTACTGCCGACGGAGTTGGTCACCGTCACAGAGAAATTCGCCCCATTATCAGCGGGGTAAACCGGGGTGAAAGTGTAGGTGTTATTAGTTGCACCGGGAATCGCCCCGGTCCCCTGCCTAACCCATTGATAGGATAGCGGCGCCGTGCCGGCGGCTTGCGAAGAAAGAGTAACAGGAACCCCCGAGTAGACATTCGTTGAGGCGGGTTCGCCAATAAAAGATGGCGGGGTGGGTAGAACGCGGATTTCGTTAGTTCCGACCGTATAGTGATTCGCGACCTGAGCCGCACTCAGCGCATAAGTATAGAGAGCCACGTCATCGACACCTCCGTCAAACGGAACCTGCCCCGTGGCGGGACCTTCACCCAAGAGCATATCTTCTGAACCATCATTAGCGATGAAATCCGGGACGGCGTAGGTTTCATATGCGACGCCATTAACGTAGAAAGTTACGTTGGTGCCATTATAGCTAAGAACAAGCTGTGTCCACGAGCCAAGAACCACAGCCGGACCATTTCCTACAAAGCCAGGATCGGGCCTCAGGCTGAAGGACCAAATGCTAGCGGCCCCGGGTGTCTGGTAAAAATTCCAACCGGAGGAATTGGGGTTAACCGCATTAAAAAAGCCGGAATCATCCAAGGGAACCTCATAACCGGAAGGATGCAGTGTGGCTTGCACCCACACCTCCGCTGAAAACGGCGCCCCATTCGTGCCATCGGAGGTTACAGGGTTGAGAGTTGAATCCACGGGTATATCAATATTTCCCTGACTCGTGCCGGTGGACGTTGCAAACAAAGCCGAATTTGTGTCGATGCCCGGCAATCCTAGCTGGGGGTAAACCGTAACGCCGTCACTTTGGTCTTCATAATTGACGTAACCGATATAGCCATTCCCCGAAGAGTCGGCAACCATAGGCGAACCATTCGTCTCGTTCAAACGGAAGAAGGCAATGGGGTCATCCGCCAAAACCGTGCTGGCATAGTCTGCTTTTGCCGCTTGCAGCCCCAGCCATGCGAACGCCGTGGCACATAGTAACGACTTAAAATTTCCCTTGATGAGTTTATTAAATTTCATAGTTCTGTTGAATTGGGTTGATGAGTAGTCCGCCCTGCGTGTTCGACTTTAATGCCGGCAAGTTTTCTGTCTACTCCCCTGTATTGGGGGGGAAACCGAGTTGATTGAAGATTAGAAGATAAGTTTTCCAGCAGACCACCTGGCCGGGCATTACTTTTCCAAATAGCGCACAACGGCTTCCGTGCGGGTATGAACTTTTAGGCGCTCAAAAATGCTCTTGATATAACCATGCACGGTCCAGATGCTGATCCCCATGGCCTGGGCGATCTCCTTGTCGACAAGACCTTTGGTCAAGAGCGCCAACACTTCACATTCCCTGCGGGTGAGTTTGGCCAAGGCTGACTTGTCATTGGGGGATGGTGAAAGGAGCAATTTCTTGAAGTAGGCTTTAACGTCCGACAGCAGGTTTTCAAACATCAATTCGTGGTGGGTGGAAACGGTGGTCACCGGCTCCAGCAAGCGGTCGGGTTTGACCCGTTTGACCAGGTAACCCTCGGCACCGCCGGGCGTGGACACAAACATTTGGTCACCATCGGCATAGACGGAATAGGTAAGGGCGGCCAAACGCGGACGGATCGAGGTGATGGTTCCGGGATTTTCGATTCCGAGACGCCCGGCCAGATTTCGGTTTAGCAAGACCAGATGAGGTTTATGCTGCTCGAGAGCCTGCGCGAATTTATCCACGTTGGGACAGGCGATGCTGCAAAAACCGGCTTGCTGATTGATGCTCCAGCATAGGGCATTGCGGATACCGTCATCCAATTCAACCAGCAGCACGCGCTGGCGATTGCGATTGGTCGATCCGGGATTTGACTCGGTGAGGGCCGGTGTCCGCACCAGGGTGTGAATCGTGGTATAGGTCCATAGAACCGGCTGCAAGCACCATTCAAACGCGACGATCAATTCGCGACAAAAGCATTTGTTGGCGGCGGCCCAACCCTCCTTCAAGATTAACTCGTAAATCTGACGGGCCTTGTCCCCGGCCAGGTTAGGATCCGGCGTGCCCAGCGGAAAATAAAAGCTCAGACCGGAATCTTCAATGCGCGCCGCCAGATCCTGATCCCTTTCGCCGGAAGGCGGGAAATGATAACGACGCAGCAACAATCCCTGCTTCCAATTGCGGCTGTCCGTTGCGCCTTCGTTGCCAGACGAGGAGATGCCCATAGGTTCCATGAGAAGGCTTTTAACCGGCGACGTCAACTCATAACGCTTGAGACAATTAAATTGAGCGTGAATAATATCTCCATGAAATATATCCCCCTGAAATAGGGGCTGGAAAAATCAACATTTACGGTGAGACTGTGCCCAATGCGCGTTGCATCCCCATTCGGCCCTGACACGTGAAGGGATTGTTTTACCCATCGCGAATCAAGTTATCCCAAACCCGGTAAACCACGGATCAAAGCAAAACCATGAAAACCAGATTTAGAGTTGAACCCTTTTTCGCGGCGGTCATTTTCATTTTTTTGGCTGAGGGTTTCATGGCCGGCGCGGCACCGGCACCGGCCATCATTCCTGAGCCACAGAAAATGGAGTTGCAAGACGGAACCTTCCAACTGCAACCGGACCGGCGATGGCTCGGTCTTTTTGCGCACGGCGGGACAAAAATCATTGCCGATACGGATGCGCGGGCAACCGCCGGGTTTCTGGCCGAACAATTGAGCAAGTCGACCGGTTATAGAATCGGGATCAGTGACCCGGCCACCGGCACCGCACCCGGGGACATTCTGATTACCTCGCAGGGTGCCAATGAACAGTTGGGTAATGAAGGCTATGAACTGACGGTCACGCCGGATTCCGTGGTCATCCGCGCACCACATCAAGCGGGCTTGTTTTATGGTGTGCAGACATTACTTCAGCTATTCCCACCGGAAGTTTTTTCAACCAACGTCGCACGCGGGGCGCACTGGGAGATTCCGTGCGTGCAGATTGAAGACCGGCCGCGGTTCAAGTGGCGCGGATTCATGCTTGATGTCAGCCGCCATTTTTTTAGCAAGGCCGAAGTTGAGACGGTGCTGGACCTCATGGCGTTGCACAAACTGAACACGTTTCACTGGCATTTGACCGATGACCAGGGCTGGCGGATTGAGATTAAAAAATATCCACGCCTGACAGAGGTGGGTGCCTGGCGACCGAGCGTGGGCTTCAATTTCAGTTCCAATTCCACAACGGCTTACGGTGCGGACGGACGTTACGGCGGATTTTATACGCAAGACGACATCCGGGAACTGGTGAAGTATGCGGCGGCGCGGTACATCACGGTAGTTCCGGAAATTGAGATGCCCGGGCACTCAACGGCTGCGCTCACGGCTTACCCGGAATATAGCTGCACGGGCGGCCCCTTCGCCCCGCAATTGACCGGCGGAATTTTTGACGGCATTTATGATCCGGCCAAGGAACAGACCTTCCAGTTTTTGTCAGATGTTTTGGCGGAAGTGATTCCGTTGTTTCCCGGAAAATATATACACATCGGCGGTGATGAGGTGCCGAAGGAAACCTGGAAAAACAGTGCGGATTGCCAGGCGCTGATGAAACGCGAAGGGCTGAAGGATGAGGCAGAATTGCAAGGCTGGTTCGTCCGCCGGATTGAAAAAATCGTCAATGCCGATGGGCGCTCAATCATCGGCTGGAGCGAAATCCTGCAAGGTGGTTTGGCCCCCAACGCAGCGGTAATGGATTGGATCGGTGGCGCCAAGGAGGCCGCAAGTGCCGGCCACGACGTGGTCATGACACCGACAGCCTACTGCTATTTTGATTTTTACCAGTCGAGCAATCGGGTTGCAGAGCCCCAAGCGGCGACCTGGGGCGGGCCATTGACGTTGAGCAAAATGTATTCGTTCGATCCCATGCCCACGAATATGCCGCCGGAATTGGAAAATTACATTCTCGGCACACAGGGTAATTTATGGACCGAGTGGGTTCCCTCGCTAAACCATGCCGAGTACATGATGTTTCCGCGCGCCTGCGCCCTCGCTGAAGTTTGCTGGTCGGACCACTCCACGCTGAACTGGAATGACTTTATGCGGCGGCTGCAAGTGCAGGCGGATCGTTTTAAAGCAATGGGAGTGAACTATCGTCATGCCTCGGTGGAATCGCCGGAGCCGGATCCATTCCAATGACGGAATCACGTCCGGTTAAAAATCCAGGAAAAGCAAACGGGTCAATTCGAATTGAATCTGCCTGCACCAGGCGAGGTTCAGAATGCGAACGGCATTATCTCTGGTCCGGTTTGTTGTTACCGTCTCTACCGCCAGAGGATGAATGGCCGGAACCGTGGTCCGATTCCACCGGCTTTATCGCGTTGGGCCGAATGTTTCCGGGCCTGTAATTGTGCAGGTCATCCCGGCGCACCTCAACATTGCGCTGTTCCTCCCGGCGTCGCAGGTCCTGCGCCGCCACAGGCCGGATGTCTTGATGCGTGAAGGCCGCCATGCGATCCCGATTTAAACCATCGTTGATGAATCGACCATGATCCGTCCGATAATGATTTTCAAAAACACTCCGGCGATAGATCAAGGCCAGGCGATCGTGTGGAACGACGAAGCGACGGTAGTCATGCTCCCAGAAATGATCGTAACCGACGAAGGTGAAGAAACCGGCACCAAGGCCGAAATCAAAATCCACACCGACGCGAGCCCCGTTATACACCCATCCACCGTCCACCAAAACCGCGCCGGGAGGAAGCGGAGCCCAACCGACGTAACCATCGTCATCGGCATGCCGCCAGACGACCCAGGCCGGCGCATAATCATAACCCGGCACCCAGACCCAGCCGGAGGCGGTATAAGCCCAACGTCCGTAATGGAAAGCAATATCGCCCCACGGATAATCAGACTGCCAATACCAGCCGTCATCGGAGTACACCCAATGGCCGCCGTCGTAATATGGACGCCAGCCCGGGTCCACCGAAGGCTGCCAGCAGATGCCATAGCCCGGCACAGTCACCCAATTGCCATAGGGCGCGAGTTGGGATTGGAAATAGCCCAGCGTCGGCGTCGGGGGCGCGGGAGCAGCCTCGACGACCGGCGGAGCGGCGGGGGTGAGTTGAACCGATTGCCATTCAGCCGCCGTCTGGCCGCCGTGACCGGCCAGCACGACATAGAACGGCCCCGTCCCGACCGGCACATTCTGCGCCGCGAGCACGGCACCGGCTGAATTGATCAGCGCAATCGAAGCCGAACCGTCCGCCCCGAGCGTTATCTGAACGGTATAGGCCACCCCGGCGATCGGATTCTCCAGTAGTTTATATCCTAACGACGAAATAGGCAGGCCGCTGCCGGTGTGATTGATCCAGACACCGTAATCGGGAGATCGGCCGCCACCCACGGGAATGCCGACATCCCCCATCACATGACCGAACCCCCCGCCGACAAAGACCTCGCTGCGCGGGCCGCCACGACCGCCGAGATGGCCTGCTACACTGACCCATTGTTGGAGGTCACCACTAACCAGATAGATCTCAAATGGCGTCGCGTTTTGCGCCAAACCCGCAACGGTCGCACTGAAAGTGAATGGTGCCGAGAAGCCAGCGGTTGATTGGATACCCATCCATTCTCCGGACCGGCGAATTCCCGACATACGCATTCCAGAAGGCGAATACCTCAACACAGGAAATACCTGGGCTCCGCTCATCGAAGCCAGGGCGGAGAGCGTGCCGGACTGGGTAGTCCACAGACCCGGATTCAAACCTGCGTCAGTGTAAAAGACATCCTGCAATGGTGCTACAACCGGTACAGCCACGGGCATTGGCGCGGGTGGAGCGGAAGGCGCTGCTGGTGAAGTGGGAGCGGGGGCGGCGGGAGATACGCCCGGGCCAGCGTCCAACGGCGGCGGGGTGGGCGCGGCCGGCGCCACGACGGAATTTGTGGGATTGGTATTCGCCGGCGTCGCGGCAGGGGCGGCTGGCGGGGTCGGATTGGCCGGCGTTGTGGTTTGGATCAAGGCCTTGATCACACCGTCGGAAACTCCCTGCTTATGCAGATAAATAATGTCGTCGTCGCTCAAAGTGTATGAGGTGCCGGAATTAGTGATGTAAGTGAGAATGAAATCGTCACTCATGCCTCCCTTGGAGAGGTTGACAACATGTTGCAACCCGGGTGAAAAGTCAGCCGGCGTCGATTGGGCGAGGCAAAGATCACCCGCACTCCAACACATCCAACCGATGGCCAGGCAGGCCAAGGCAACTTTGACGCCTTCATTTCGGGGTGCCATTTTCCCATTGATCACTTTCCTACTCATAATAATTCTACTTTCTTTTTCCCGTTCTTGACCCGCTTTGTTTCTGAGGCCTCAATGACCTATACGATTAGACACTTGAAATCTTGCAGACATTCTGCCGCGGATTTGTCGTTCATGCCTGGCAAAAATCAATTTTTCGATCTCTACAAGGACTTCGTCCGAAGCGCGATGACACAAACAACTACACAAACTATATACGCAAAAACACCTTCGACTGAAAGCAAGAGTTTGCACAGGCCAAGCGTGAACGCGCCTGGGGCAAGCGCAGTGCCGGCAAAAAGCCAGGCAGGACAGAGTGAGCTTGCAGCCCACCCCATCCCGCCTGTCGTTCCTCCCGACCCCGAACACTGGACTCGGGCAAAAACCATACCCGGTGATTCCATCCGTCATTGGTCACCGATGCCAGCCGTATCCATGATCATATGCGTGGCCGTACCCAAAAGCATACCGAGCCGGGGCGGCGTGATACCTCCAACCGCCGCCGATCCACACGCGACCATAACTGTTTACCGACCAATACCCCGGCGCCCAGATATACCCCGGACCCGGACAAACCGCTGGGGCCACCACCACCGGCGGCGCATACACTACCGGGGCCGCCACGACTACTGCCGGAGCGGGAGCCACCACAACAACTCTCGGTATCGGCAGACCAATCGAAAGGCCGATGCGAACTCCGGCGTGAGCGGACATACTGGCCGCACCGATGATCGCCGCCATGAGAAGCAATTTGATTTTCATAAGTTTCAATTTGTTAAGTTTATTTATACCGGGCTGCAACATCAGTTGTTTGCCCTCACCTACCAGTACGGTTCCAGTTTTGGAATCTTGCAGACGAAATTGATGAAGATTTGAATACCCGATTAATTGACGCAACTAGCTTAAATATATGTACTTAGTTGAGTTCAAAACCATTGACAAGATTAGTCCCAGCCAAACATTAAGGATTTGGCGGACGGGAGAGAGCAATTTTGCGGATGGCGTGGTTGTTGGTGTCTGCCACATACAGGGTGCCAGCGCGATCCACTGTCACCGCGCCGGGACCGTTAAAGCGTGCTTCCTTGCCGACGCCGTCCGTGGTGCCGCTCACTCCCGGCAAACCCGCCAGAGTGGTCACAGCGCCCATCGGCGTGATTTTTCTGACCAGGTTGTTTCCGGTGTCGGCGACGTAAATATTTCCCGCACTGTCCACGGCGAGCCCCTGCGGATTCCAGAAGCGCGCGCTGTTGCCGCTGCCATCATTGTTACCGGCATTTCCCGGCAGGCCGGCCAAAGTGCTGACCACCCGGCTTGGCGTAATCTTACGGATGACGTTGTTAGCGCTGTCGGCCACATAAACGTTGCCCGCGCCATCAACCGCCACGGCATAGGGATTGTTGAACTGGGCATCGGTGCCGAAACCATCGACACTACCGATGGTGCCTGCCTGACCAGCCAACGTAGTCACCGTTCCGTCTGTTCGGATTCTCCGCACTGTATCATTGCTCATGTCCGCCACGAAAACATCGCCTTCTCCGTCCACAGCGACACCCCACGGATTGCGGAACCGCGCACTTGTGCCGGTGCCATCCTTGCTGCCGGGATGACCCGCCGATCCGGCAATCGTGCTCACGACCCCATTGGTGGTGATTTTCCGGATCGTGTTGTTGCCGGTATCTGCCACATAAACCGTTCCGGCGCCGTCCACCGCAATGCCAAACGGAGCCCAGAACCGTGCGCTCGCGCCTGCACCGTCTTTACTGCCGTGACTGCCGGGCACTCCCGCCAGCGTGCTCACCACTCCTTCTGCGTCAATCTTGCGTATTGTGTTGTTGGCGGTGTCGGCGACATACACATTGCCGGAAGCATCCGCGGCAATGCTGTTGGGCAGCCGGAATTCCGCATCGCTCCCTTCGCCATCAGCATAACCACCAACTTCCATCTGCCCGGCGAACGTGGACACCGTCAACGCCATCGGCCGGGGCGGGACGACGGGGACCGAGGTGGCGGGCGCCACCGTGGTGATGGGGGTCACGGGCTGCTCCACCTTGATCACGCCGGCCGGCCAGAACATCCAAACCGACCATATCGCTGCCACGACGCAGAGCGGAACCAAAACCCATTTCAATCCCGGTCGCTTGAATTGATCCATTGCCCCGGCTTTGAATCCGCGATGCCCGGTCGGCGGTTTATTCAGTTTGATCCGTTCCAAATCTTTCAGAACGTCGCGCATATCCGCGTACCGATCGCGGAGTTCGCGAGCCATGCAACCTTCCGCCACGGTCACCAAACCGCGATCTGCGTTCGCATTCAAGCTGAGAATTGAGCGGGGCGGTCCGGCGATAATTTGACCCAGGATTTCCTTGGTTCCCCTCCCCTTGTAGGGCGGTTCGCCAGTCAACATTTCGTAGAGCACGGCCCCGAAGGAATAAATGTCGCAACGCGTATCCTCGACATCACCGGCGGCCACGGCCGGCGACATGTATGGCGCCGTCCCCTCGAGATTCCGGTTGTCGATATCCGCGATCGTGTCGTTGAAAAGCGTTCGGGCCAGGCCAAAATCGGCGATGCAAGCCCGGCCGCCGGATGCCAGCAAAATATTGGCTGGTTTCAGATCGCGATGAATGATTCCGCTGCGATGCGCGAAGCTCAAGCCGTCAGCCACCTGAGTCGCGATATCCAGGATGGACTCGGTATCCAGCGGAACGCCGGGGCGAATCCGGTTGGCGAGGCTGCCTTTCTCAAAATAAGGCATTACGAAATACGGTCCCTCTGGACGGTCCGAGATTCCCTCCACTGACACCACGTTGGTGTGGCGCAATCGTTTTAAATGACCTGCTTCCTTGAGAAATCGGTGCATCACCGTTTGATTGGTCACCAAATCAGATCTGACCAATTTGATGGCGACATCGCGGCCGGTGCTCGCGTCACGCGCCAGCAGGACAATCCCCATGCCCCCGCCGCCGAGCAGGCGCAATATCTCGTACTGATCCAGGGTCGCCAGCAAACCGGGACGCGATGGCGGCAGCAACATCCGCAGGGCGATCAACTCCGCGACAGGCCCGGCAAAAGTCGAGACGGGTGGGACAAAAGGCGGAACGAAAGCAGCCGGTTTTTTCTCTTCCGCACTCATGGTGTGGCTCCCTTCCCTGAGCTCGAACTTTCGGTGCCCGAATTTCCTTTGCCCGAAACTTTCTCCAGCGCCTGGAGAAGCAATTTCCGGGTAAGGGTATCGAGCCAAGCCTGGTCCATGGCCCAACGCAATCCGCTTTGCAAATCCGCGTCCGACAATTGGGAAATGCGCGTATCGAGCCGAACCAATGCCGTAGCGATACTGGCGTAATAAAGGGTCGTGGCAATCTCATCGGGCAACCCGCTCCCCGGGTGGTCCAGGTTTGCCTTGGCAAAATCTTTAATCAACTCCAACAGCTCGATCGGCGGGGACGGATGATGGAACAAGTCCGCGAAACTCTTCAGCAACAACCCCTGAGCTTCACTTTGCAGCCGGATCCGAGTTGCCGTCTGGGGATCAAACGTCCCGAGGTCCACCAACACCGGTGATGCCATCTGATGCCGGAAAATTGCCGCCAGTTCGTCAGCGCGCCAGAGTTTGGTGCGTTCCTCGCCCGACGCCAGCAATGACGCCAGCTTCTGTGCGCGGCTTTTGAACACCGCCGCCGAAGAATCGAAATCGGACATAACAGTTCTCTGACCCATTACGGCTGGGTTACCGCCATCTTGCATACTTTCTTAAGGAATTAAAACCATGTTGCTGGTGACAGCGTGCCGGAAGCGGGCAAATTGAAAACAATATTGTCGTGAGAAATTCCTTCCTGATTTAGTGAAATTGAATTGCGTGCCTCCGTGAAGCTTGCCTCAGCAAAGACGCGGGTGCCGCCAATGCGCAAACGAAAGCCGGCAAACGATACAACCGTCATTGCAAACAATCTCAAAAAGAGGCATTGCAGGCAGTACTTGGCGAGGCGGTCGTTGTCTGGCTGGTCCTTGGCCTCAACAATTCATTTACGGCCTTGCGCGTCGGCGACGCGGACGATCTGCAATTCGACCACCTCGCGCACCCATCGAGCTTGACGTTTCTCATCTGGAATCACCAATCGCAGAGGCCCGGCCTTGGAATCCAGATCCTTGTCGTCACATCGATAAGCCAAGAGCACCTTTTTGTCATTAAATAGCGGGTCCAATTCCGCAAGCGTAAAGGCAACTTTGTAGCCATCGGCTGCCTTTACCAAAACACCAAGTTGCAGGGCTGCACCACGCAGGAATTCGCCTTGCGGCGCTCCGGCGCGAACGAGGATCGCGTGAAGCGAAACACCCTGGTAGCTGGCGGTCGATCCGTCATGGTCTTTTGCGGTGATTGTTTCTGGCGGCATGGCTTCAAGCTCCTTCAAAGTCAAGATCAGGGGAGCTTTAACTTCGCCGGTCACGATCAAAACCGTTTCTGCCGCATGTCCGAGGGTCGACACCAGCAAAACGATCAGCACGAGAAAATGACGACACCGATGTGGCAGCTTGTTCATGTTGAAGGCGGCGAAAGAAAATGGGAATGCGGGAACTGATTTCGATCAAACTCAGGTTGGTTCGCCATCAATCTGTGCCGATGATAACACTGGAAGCTTTGATGATGGCGTAGGCCTTTTGCCCTCTTTTGAGTTTGAGCGACTTGGCCGCCTCGCTGGTAATTGAGGAGATGACCTCCAATCCCGGCGCAATTTCCAAGGTGACGAGGGAACTGACGGGGCCCTTCTTCACGGCTTTGACCTTTCCGGGAAGGATATTGCGGGCGCTGATTTTCATGATGATTCCTTTCGTTGACCGTGTGTCTTTAGTGTTTTGAAAACGCTGATGTCTTCTGCTCAGCCGGGAGCCAGGATACCATCGGCATGTGGTTTTGCAAAGCGTCGGAAGACGTGAAGACCAGGCTGAATCGGCGTTCGATGCACTCATTCCCGCCCATTAAAGGGTGGACTCCACGATTATCCCCGCTTTGCCAGCCTTGCCAAAAAGTCCTCCAGCGCCTGGATCTCCGTCGCCGTGGCGGTATCCTGTCCCGCGTATTCCTTGATCACCTGGTTCAAGTGTACCTTGAAGATGCGTTTCGCACTCAGAAGGGTATTGGAGGCGTCTGTGGGCGATTTCAGGCCGAATTGTTCGATTAAATTCTCATACGCCGGCGGCTCCGCGTCGTTGAAAACCGGCTCAAGGAGCCGGAGCCGGAACATTTCCCAGATCTGACTCCGGCGCGGCTGTTCGGCCTGAGGATTTTTGCAATCCGCCTCCATCCGCCGGAGAGTTTCAGCGAGGACCGTCCGCGCCCAAGCGAGGTCGAACGCCTCCGACTGTGCAGCGGATGGTTCCGGCAGTTCATGCTCGAGATCATCGAGGGAAACCGGCGGATTTTTCACCTCGACGCGGCTCAGATGATCCAGGACGAAATTGCGCAGGCTGGTTTTGAGAAAATCGCGGAAGCGGCCACGGTTCTGATCTGCACGCAACAGCCAACCCTCCTTGAGCAACCGGTCTTCGGCAAAATCCTGCAACAATGTTTCCGCCTGATTCTGGAGATTCGGGAAGGTGGCGATGAAATAGATTTTCAACGGCTGCCAATAAAGGCGGATGAGCTGGTCGAGGCGTACATTATCTGCCGCCGCCTTACCCAGCTCAGCCCAATTGGTTCGGGGGAAAACCGAACCCGTTGACGATTCAGAAGACATCGTTGCCGGTCATGTGTGGGTGCAATTCAATTGTAAGCAAGCAAAATTGGACCTTCATTTGATCTTTACCGAGGGAGCCGTGGCCGGAGTTGAAAAACCGGCCTGAAAGGGCGCTCCGCGCGTTGGGCGTCCCTGGCCGTCACACACCGCCGCCACCAACAAACAATGATTGCGGACATAATATCCGTCTATCCGGATATTAAGGTTTAAGATAGTGGCACCCCCTAAAGTATAAGTGGACTGCAAAGCAGTTGTTTAGATATTGTTTTAGCACATTTGATGAAAACTTGCTCCACCATTTCAACCATGAGCTGGCCGTTAACGCCGGTGGCAGCAGCGATTCATCATGACCGCTATGACACGGGTTGCGCCTTGGGTGTAGGACTGTCGCTTTCGCTCCGTGGAGGATTCAAGTCTCCCGGAAACAACTGGACCCAAAACAAGGCAAGCAGGTAAAGGATCGAAACAGAATTTCATCACCCTGCTTACCCCGTGTAGGCAGGGTTTTTTGTTTCCCCAAACCAGTGGTAAGAGCCGCAACGAAAGGTGAATCATGAATTATTTAGTGATGTCTCGATGATGTCGATCGCCGCCGAACTGAAAAAACAGCGAAGGAACCACGGTTCCTTGCCGGTGGGCCCTGCCCATCGCCGGCGCTGGTGCGCGCGGGACCTTTGGCAACGATTTTACAATTTAAGGGCTTCGGAGGAGGTGTGCCCCAAACACCGAAACAGCCGCCGTGAATCCGCGGGCTGGGATCGCATAGATCACCAGGAGGTGTTTGTTCTTTATTGAAATGGCATGGGCCGGGGGCAGAACGCTCCCGGTCCTTTCAATTTTGCGGAGAGCCGCCGCATCCACTATTTTTCCCTTCAACAATAAGATCACAGAAGGCAACAGAGTTAAGGAAGGGAGAGACTTTTTCGCACACTGATTTTTCCCGGTACGTCAATAGAAGTCAAGGGCGCCGGCATCTGGCATCCCACTGTTGCCAATTCATTGCAATTCAAAATATTTTTGTTCGCCGGTGATACCGTTTGTGTAGGGGCTGGTGGCTCCGCTGATTTCCGTGAACGCACTGCTGAGCGTTGGAGCGCTATAGAGTGAATATGAAGGATCGTTCCACGTCAAAACGGCGTTTGTTCCAGCCAGGGCGAGGTACAGGCCCGGGTGAAGTCCCAGCTTAAATATTGAACCGTCGCCCAATGAGATGCCCTGAATTCCGACCAAGGCTGCGCCATAAAGAGTGCCGCCGGACAACACGAGCTGGCCCGGTTGACCGCCATCGGTGTATTGAAAGGAATGGAGCACGGTAAAACCCTGGCCTGAGGTACTTATTTTGAACACGGTTCCCTGCCCACCACTGCCACCAAACGCGGCTGTGCCGTACAATATATTGCCAGACAATACCAGGCCGGCGACATCGTATGGTTGAACGCCGTCCGTATTTGCGCCATCTGCTGACGAGAAGTTGTAAAGATTGGTAAAATTCTGGCCGTCGGTATCGATCCGAAAGATGTTGCCTGACCCATTGGTGCCGCCCTGAAAAGTCACGCCGTAAAGAGTATTGCCACTGAGCGTTGGTGTGGAATAGGGCGCCCAGCCATTGGTACCATTGAAATCGAACAGGTCGAAGCCGTCGCGGTAAACAAAGCCATCGCCGAATGCGCCGCCTGAATATGCAAAGCCGAAGATTCCGTTGCTAGACACCGCCACACCACCATACGCATCGGCCTGGTTAGGAAATTCGTAAATTTCGGTAAAACCCAGATTCCCCAGGTTGATCGAAAAAATGGTTCCATAGCCATTGGTGCCACCCCCGGCGGTGGTGCCATACAAATTATTGTTGTACAGCGTCAACCCGGAAGACGGGCCCTGACCGTTGGTAAATGCAAAGTCTTCAATCACAGAAAAGCCGGAGCCGTCCAAATTTATTTTGAACACGGTTCCGGCATCATCGGCACCGCCGTAAAAAGCCGTTCCGTAAAACGTATTGCTCACGAGCAACAAGCCGGGATTGGGTTCAGTACCGGTACTACCAACATAAAGCCCGGTGTTCGGATCGTAAGTGCCCATGGTAAAATTGAAGAGATTGGTGAAGTGCGAGCCGTCGGTGTCGACCCGGAAGAAAGTGCCGCCGCCGTTTCCACCGCCGGAATAGGCGGTTCCATAGAGGGTATTGCCCACCAAGACGAGGCTGTCCGGGCTCACGCCATCACCATTCGTCTCCTCATTCGAACTATTGAATCCATCAGTGGGGAATACATAAATATTGGTGAAGCTAACTGCCGAGACTTGGCTGAAGGCTATAAGCATGGAGCCAAAAATGACAAGTATCGGCCTAGATAGAATTTTCATGACGCCTCATTGGTGGCTGGCTGGTTAAGAAACCAACCTGAACTTTTCCAGTCTTCGAACTCGAGCACTTGATTTCTACCCCAAAGGCCGAAGATTGACAAGCTTTTCGTCAAACGCTTTTCGTCAAACGGCACCTCTCTCGAAGGAGGTTTTGCAACCACTAACAGGATTCACCATGAACCAAAGGAAATATATGAGACCCGTCATCCGTTACCAAAGCCAGTTGCTCTATCGCAAGAGCTATAAACCGACCCGCAAGACCACCCGGACGGTTGCGCGGCCGATCCGTATCCGTCCGGTGAAGCGATTGGATTTCGCGTTTTGTCCGGTAAATCGGTTCGGCGTGAAACCCAGATTAGAGATCAAACGCCGGGCAGCCAGTGAATAGCAGCAAGCCACGGTAAAACGAGTGTCGGGCAGTTTGCCCGACGCCATAACCCAACCCAAAACCCGCTCCGGCGGAAAAGCCCAACATGAATATCATGACCACAGAAACCAAGGTCCGCCTTTTCGCCTCCGCCCAAAGCTGGATTGAGCGTGAAGCGGTAAGACAGCTCTATGCCACCGCCAAACTGGAGGGCATCCAACAGACGGTCGGTTTCCCGGACTTGCACCCGGGCAAAGATGCGCCGGTAGGAGCGGCCTTTGTCAGCCGGGACAGAATCTATCCGCATCTCATCGGCGGTGACATCGGCTGCGGCATGGCGTTGTTCCAAACGGACCTGGTCCTGCGCGACGCCAAGCTGGATCGCTGGGCCAAGCTGTATTTTCACCTGGAGCATGCGTGGGACGGCGATGTCGGTGAGTTTCTTGGCAAACACGAGCTTGAATCCAGCGAATTCGATTCGGCGCTCGGCACGATCGGGGGTGGAAACCACTTCGCCGAAGTGCAGGTCGCTGACGAAGTGTTCGACGCACCAGCCTTCCAGCGGCTTCAACTCGGCGAACAGCAGCTCGTGGTGCTCGTTCACAGCGGATCGCGCGGTTTGGGTCAATCCATTCTGCGCGACTACGCCGAGGAACACGGCAGCAACGGTGCCAGGTTGGATTCGGCTCCCGCGCAGGATTATCTTCGCGGACACGACTTCGCCCGGCGCTGGGCTCAGACCAACCGCGAACTCATTGCGTATCGATTTGCGACGGTACTGGGTGCGGACGCGGCGCTGCTTTGGGACGGTAGCCACAACAGCATCACGAGCCACGAGCACGGAGGCGAAACGGTCTGGGTGCATCGCAAAGGGGCAGTAGCGGCAGACGGTGAATTCGTGATGATTCCCGGTTCGCGTGGTGCCTTGAGCTACCTTGTCAAACCGTTGGGGAATGGAGGAACTCATGCTTGGTCGCTCGCGCACGGTGCCGGGCGCAAATGGTCGCGCAGCGATGCGCGCCAGCGAATGCGTGAACGTTACGGCAGGCAACAACTGTTGCAGACGCCGCTCGGCGGGAGGGTCATCTGCGAAGAGCGCGACCTACTGTACGAAGAAGCGCCAGCCGCGTACAAAAACATTGAGGCCGTGGTGCAAGACTTGGTTGCCGCCGGACTGGTGTGCGTCGTTGCGACGTTTCGCCCGATCCTCACGTACAAGACGCGTTCGAACAAACGGTAACAACCAAAACGGGCGGCGAGTCGGGTTAACGACCCGACTCCCGCTATTTCTTAAGAAGCTCGACGAACATAAAATCGACGAACCGTGGGTGAATTAAAAGGACTAAGAGGAAAAGAAAATGCGCAACGAGCGCTCAAGGAGATAGGCATTACTGCTCATGAGAGCAATCCAAGCCCCGGCTCAATGATCTCGATGCCGGTATTCGGATACGAGCTGTTCGTCGCGCAAAGCAATCATGACACCATCCTGAGAGGCTGCAACAGGAAGTTATTCACCTCTATTCACAAGTTTTACCCACCGCGTTGAGCGGGATTTCTCGGCAAACGAATTTAATAAATTTTCCAGTTTTGAACACGACGCGGCGTTCCCAACCGTTTATTGGGATGGTTCCGCATTAGACGGGTTCAATCGCGGTTCGAGTCCGCAACCGGCTCATCACCGGTCCATCGGTTAGACACGCGGGAGCAATCTCGCAACGAGTCCGGGAAGGTGAGACCTGCCTCCAGGCGCAACTTGAAGCCGCCGTTGCGAAAGCTGCCCAGGCAATTTCCCGCCGGCAGACAGTGGCCTCCTGTCCCGGACTCATTTTCATACAAATCCAGAAACTAATTAACCCTAAACCAAAGAATTAAAACCCATGAATACCTTGATATTGATTACCGTCGCCCTCGCGATCGCTTTCGTGCTGACGCGGCCGTTGATCCTGAAATTTCGACACGTATTTTGCGTGCCGGAAGGTTGGGCGGGCCTCTTGTACCAGCACGGTTTATACCTCCGGCGCAACAATCCCGGAAGGCACGTGCTCTGGGGTTCAGGCTGGCGGATGAACCTGATCGACCTCCGCAAGATGTCGTTGGTCGTTGCCGGACAGGAGGTGCTGACCGCGGATAATGTAGGACTCAAAGCCAACCTGCTGGTCACGTGCCAGGTGACCGAACCCGCCAAGGCGATGCACAACACGCAAAATTGGCAGGGTGATCTCTATCACGCGTCCCAGTTGGCACTGCGCGCTGTTTTCGGTGGAGTGACCGTCGAGTCTTTGCTCAGCCAGCGTCTCGAAATCGGTGGGCAATTGCTCGCCCGGGTGCAGCCGGAAGCCGCCCGAATTGGCGTCTGTGTCTTCACCATCGAGGCAAAGGACCTCACGTTTCCGGCCGACCTCAAGAGGGCCTTTGCGGAAGTGTTGAAAGCGCGCCAAGAAGGATTGGCCGCACTGGAACGCGCGCGCGGCGAAAGCGCGGCGTTGCGCAACTTCGCCAAGACCGCCCGGGTGCTTGAGGGGAATCCAGCGCTAATGAACCTGCGTCTGCTCCAGTCGATGGTATCGGCCAAAAACGCCGGCAGCAAACTGGTTGCGGGTGTGCCCGGCGGCTTCACGCCGTTGAAGAACGGTGCGCAGGCTGGAAAAACGGAAGATGCCGAAGTGGGCTAATTTCGCGGGCGGAGAATAAAAATTTCCGTCCGCCATTTTTTCCCCCTGGGAACGCACAATGGAACCAATCGGCGGAAAATTTTATGAAAACAAAAACTCAACAAGTAAGCCGCCGATTTCAAATAAAGATACTGAGCTATGGCAACTCCTATTACATCGAGAGAATTGCCCGTTTGGAAACCGCGATAGCGCGCAAGCCCCGGCAGCTGGAAATCGACCTGACAGGTGCGGGCGAAATTCCGGCGGATTCGGCTTTGTTGATTCGCACAATCCTCGCAGGACGTTCGTCGAGGACGCGTCTCGTCACCCGGGCGCGCTCGAGTTGCAAGGCGGCTCGGTTCTGGTATGGCTGCAAGGCGACGAGCGGATCATTCGTGATGATGCGCGCGTGTTCTTCCGTCCCGCCGATCTGCCGGACGATCAGGACATGGACTGGCACAGACTCTGGAAGGACGGTGAACTGAAGTACGCCGACGCCGATTCAGAAATTGATCCGGAGGAAGGCGACTACGCGAGGGTGTTAGAACTCATCAACGAATTCCTACCGGTCAAGGAACTCACGGGGCGTTTGATTGGATTGCCAGTGCTGCGGCAATTCGGCCTGGTTGAAAATGAAAAATTCGATCGGTTCCTGGCCGAAGCGTTCGGGCATCAGGAAGAGCCAACGCAGAGTGCAACGAAAGGTCCGAAAGAAAAGCGGCGCCGTCGGGATTCAAACCGAAATGCCAAGGTTGTGCCACCAAGCCAGGACAAAAAATAGACGAATCAAGGGAGGGACAGCATGCCGGACGTTGTCCCCCCCCTCTTCGTCAGCGTTTTTGGGTGAAATGACTTGTAACGGTTAGGTGGTCCCGGCGCGTCCGATTATTCGTTGCAATAAGTGTCGATGCCGGTTTATTTTCCACATCAACACCCGAGTCATCTTATGAAGAAAATGACGATTGATAGTTTCGTTCGCGTTGCCGTTTGTTTTGGAGTCGCGCTAGTTTCGCTTCCACTATTCGCGGCGGATGATGTCGCAGGCAACAGCTTCACCAATGGCCCGAATTACAGCGACGCGGCGGACACAATTGTCAGGGCGGATGTGCCGCACGGCAGCCTGCATATTTTCACGATGAACTCGGAGGATAGCAAAATATATCCCGGCATAGCCAAAGACCAGCCGGGCGTCGTGCCCTATAAACGGCAAGTTTGCGTTTATGTTCCGCATCAGTATGTGGCGGGGTCGGCCGCGCCAGTCATCGTGGTTCAAGACGGCATGGGTTACCGGGACCTGCTGCCGGTCGTGCTGGACAACATGATCGCCGACCATCGACTGCCTGCAATGGTCGCCGTTATGATCAATTCCGGGGGTGGTGACGGCCAAGGCAGCGAACGCGGGCTTGAATATGATACGCTTTCCGGAAAGTACGCTGATTTCATCGAGACAGAAGTGTTGCCACGGATCACCGCTGATTACGGTGTGACATTTACCAGGGATCCAGAGGGACGGGCGACGATGGGATGCAGTTCCGGTGCGGCCGCGGCGTTTACGATGGCGTGGTTCCGTCCGGACTTGTACCACCGCGTGTTGAGCTATTCAGGAACGTATGTGAACCAGCAATCGCCTCCCAACCCGGCGTCGCTCCACGGCGCGTGGGAATATCATGAACATCTGATTCCCCAGAATGAGCGCAAGCCGTTACGCGTCTGGCTGCAGGTCGGCGAGCTGGACCTAGGGAATCAACGCGCAGAGGCCACTTTTCATAATTGGGTAATGGCTAACAGCCGGATGGCCGAGGTGTTGAGGGCCAAAGGCTATCCTTATCGGTTCACGTTTTCGCTAGGGGCCCACCATTGCGATGGCCGGGTGAAAAAGGAAACCCTGCCTGACGCCCTGGCCTGGCTTTGGCAGGGATACCCGGTTCAGTGAGTCAAATGATTTGAGTTGTGAAATGTCGCGCGAAGGTGGCGAAGAGATAAAAAGGACGAGTCAGACCGATTATCCAAGAGTAATGGCTCAGTCGTGGCAACTCGTCTCGGTTCATCCAAAGCCCCTAATAAAAAGGGTGGCGCGCCTTTGCTGGCGCGCCACTTGATTTGACGTACTTCTACTAATTGTGTTTCGGGTGCACATCGCCACCGGACTGGTTGCGCAACATGACTCCGAGCAAACCATCAACCAACCCCGTACCGCCATTCGCACCGGTCACTGAGACATCCGGCACGATGCGCACATTGCGGTCGCCGACAATCTGCATGAGCTGCATCAGGGTATAACCCTGCACGCCCACCGATTCGACACCCGCGCGATAGGCTTCGGCCTTCGCGCGACCGGTCGCCCGGATGGCTTCCGCTTCACCGGCCGCGTGCTTAACGTTCGCATTTGCCTTCAGTTCGGCAATGTTGACGCCCTGCTCCGCGCTGACGACCTGTTGCTGTATGTCAGCAATCGCGGTTTGACGCACGAGTTGCTGACGTTGTTTCTGGGCCGCTTCCTGCACCTCAAACGTCTTGCGTTGTTCTTCGGCAATCTTGCGGTCCGTCTGCGTCGTCATTAATTCCGCCGGCGGATTGATGTCGCCGATCAGCGTATCAATGGCCTGCACATCGTAGGCGCCGATCGCCGCGCGAATGTGTTCGGCGGCTTCCGTCTGCCGCTGGCTGCGGGCGCTCAAAAAATCGAGCACCGTGCAGCCCTGGGCTGAGTTGCGGAAATAATTTCCGACAATCGGTTGCAGCACGTGATCCACCAGGTTCTGCATTGAGCCGACGCGACTGATCACCTTCGGCGCGTCGAGCGCGCCGACGTGGATGATTTGCGACACGTCCAGGTTGAACGCGAAGCCATCCTTCGAGCGCACCGTGATGGACGAGAGTTTTTCGTCATAATGGTGCGCCTCGATTCGACTGGCCCAGTTCAACACAATGTTCGTTGTGGGCACGAGCTCGACTTTCATCACACGCGTATTGATCGGCTGTTTACCAGGATACAACGGCGTCACCCAAACGCCCTTGTGACCGGCATTCACCAGGTCGCCATGCTTGAACTCCACACCGCTAACGTCCACGTGCGCGGCGCCGACGAACGAGATGACGACCCCGACGCAGCCGATGGGAATCTGCACCATCGGCACCTGCTCGACTTGAACGAACCACGGGTTCAAGTTCCACGTACCGGACAAGAGGATTTGTTCCTGCAAACCCCGACGTCCGCCGCGGTCCAAGAACGCCTGGGCGTTCTGGAAGTTGTCATGTCCCGCGATGGTCGGTCCGGCGATTTCACTCGCCTCGATCGGCTGGCCATCCAGTGCCGTGACAATGCCGACCATGTCCGGCTCAATCCGATGCAATGCGAGTTGCTCCGGTGCCATGCCATGTTCGTGGGCCGTGGCCGACGTGATCACGGTGAACAACGCCTGGTTGATGCGATACGTTCCTGCAGTGAGAATGCCAATCTGCCGGCCCTTCTCACCACCGTTGGCGAGGAACTTCCGCGCGTCCTGGAAGTGGTCACAATCGACCACTCTGCCGAGGATACGTTCGGACGGAATGGAATTGCCATCCGCAGCCACCACCAGGGCGATTTCACCTTGCGGCACGACCGTCACCGGCAATTTGATGACTCGATACTGCCACGGCCAATAGCCGTAGTGCAGTCCCGGCGCGAGCATATCCGCTTGCAAACCTGCTTCACCGTCCAAAGCAATCAGATGTCCCGGCAACAGCGACTGTTTTGCGAAGCGTTTTACAACGACGCCAACCTGTCGTTCGCGGATCAGTACGAAACCGGATTTCACCAGGTAGAGCACCACGGCGATCAGGGCCACGTACCAATACCATTCAGCTTCGAACAAGCTCAGCCCTAACATTGTATTTGTTGTCATAACCCATCTCCGATGTGGTCATGCCGGGACGCGGTTTATCGCCGCGCCAAAACATAACGCGTTTCGTTGGGGAGACCGTGGTGTCCCGCACCCGCGGGGACTAGAGGATCGCCCTTCCAGATGCCGACGAGGTTAGCTGACGGGCTCGGTCCTGAAAGTGACCGCTCCGGTGGTTCGCCACCGCAGTTTGCCCCGTCCCGGTTTTCCGGGATTTGGTTCCCCCGCGCTGGCTTGCAGGAAGGCAGGCCAGCTTAGGCTGCTGACAGAGTGATTCTCCCAGACATGAGGCAGGAAGTCAAATCAAGCTCGCGTAAGCGCCACAGCTTGAACCTAATATAACCTAGCAATCCGAAGCGCAGGCGGAGTACAGTAATAGTATAACTATTCTACGAGTCGAGCGGTGAAGGATATGTTAAATATCATCCATGCTTGAAAATTCCCGATTCATTGGCAGCCACCTGGTTCATCGCTTTGAGTGCAGCAACGTTTATTGCTTTTGGTTACGACAAGTGGTGTGCATCACGATTTGGCCGGCGCGTACCCGAATCCTTTTTGATTTTATTGAGAGCACCTGGCGGCTGGCCCGGTGGCGTAGCAGGCATGAGCGTATTTCGGCACAAAACCGTTAAATGGATGTTCAAGCTTAAGTACGCGCCAGGCCTAATTCCCTTTGCCGTGGAATTCCTGGCGTGGCTGCACTGGCGCTAAATTTCTGTCGTTTCAATCAAGGACAAACACCTTCGGGAGTGATGCGAAATAAATTTAAGCGCGGTATGCAAATACTTGTCGCCGGTCACGGATCACGAGCCACTAATTGATGTCAATTGCGGAAAAAATAAATAAAATCTTAAACTTGAAAAGGTCTTGAAAAACTCTGAGCAAACTTTGTGGTCGAGTCTTCGCGCGCTGCCGGCGGCAGCGTGGATACTCTTTTTTGGAATGTTCCTTAACAAGTTCGGGGCGTTCGTGGTGCCGTTTCTTGCGCTATACCTGACCCGGATCGGTTACACGCTTACCGACGCGGGCCTGGCCATCGGGGCTTATGGCGTGGGTAACTTGATCGCGTCGCTTCTGGGCGGTCATCTGGCGGACAGCATTGGCCGGCGGAAAACCATCCTGTTGTCCACATTTTCGGGCGCGGGCGCGATGTTGTGGCTCTCACAGGCGCATAGTCTACCATCGATTGTCCTCCTGGCCGCCCTAACCGGTCTGACCGTCGAATTTTATCGTCCGGCCTGCAGCGCCTTACTGGCCGACCTGGTGGCTCCCGACCAGCGGGTAACGGCATTTGCGGCGTACCGGATGTCATTCAATGCCGGGTGGGCGTTCGGGCCGGCCACGGCTGGTCTTCTGGCCGCCAAAGGATTTCTCTGGCTCTTTGTTGGCAATGCCGGGGCATCAATTCTGTTTGGCCTGGTAGTGCTGCTGGCGTTGCCGCGGGACGACATCCGCCATCAACGGCAGGAGACCGGCTGGAGCGAAGCGATCGGAAGAATCCGGAAGGACCAGAAGTTTAACCAACTGCTCATGTCCTCCATCGTCATCGCCTTTGTATTCATGCAAATGAGTTCGACGTTTGGTGTCCACGTGACGAACCTTGGCTTTTCGGCCGCAACTTACGGGGCGCTGATCTCGATGAACGGCGCGATGGTGGTGTTTTGTGAGTTACCCCTGACTACTATTACGCGCCGATTTCCAGTGAGTTGGGTATTGGCAACCGGCTATCTGCTGGTTGGCTTCGGCTTCGCCATGAATGCCTTTGCGCATTCCGTCCCGGCCCTGGCCGGCTGCATTGTCATTTTCACGGTGGGCGAAATGATCGCCATGCCGATATCTGCTGCGTATGTATCCAACCTTGCACCCGCGCACATGCGGGGACGTTATATGGGGGTGTACGGGTTAAACTGGGCGTTGGCGCTGATCATTGCCCCCGGCCTGGGGATGAAAATGCTCGCGTACAATCCGACGGTGATGTGGCTTAGTTGCGGCGGACTGGGCCTGCTCGCCGCCATCATCATCTCGGCGAATGTCCAAGCTCCGGAGCTGTCGGCTCCCACCCAGAACGAACCGGTCAATCCCGCCCCGGATGATCCGGTTTGAAATTGACGCGCCGGGAGATGCGAGCGGAGGAGTGCGGTACGTCGAGCTCGAAGTGTCGCCCGCTTTTAACATTGAACTTAATTGCGCCGAGGGCTACTACTTAACGACCTCATGAAAACGATTATTCTCGCTGCCCTTATGTTTACGATTCCGGCGTTTGCCCAGCAAATCGTCTCGCCTGATGTTTCGACCGATGGCCGTGTCACCTTCCGATTGTGGGCACCTCGTGCCACTGCGGTGCAAGTGCATTGCCAGGATGTAAGCAATCCAGCCATGCAAAAAGATGAACACGGTATCTGGACGCTCACGACGGACCCGTTGGCACCGGACATTTACGATTATTCGTTCGACGTCGACGGAGTGCATGTGACTGATCCTTCCAACCCGATGCTGAAATACAATCTGCTGAACACGGAGAACCAAGTGCACGTACCCGGCCCCCTGTCGTTGTCCTGGGAAATTAATGATGTTCCCCACGGCGTGTTGCACCATCATTTTTACCATTCCGCCGTGGCCGGAGATGACCGTGATTTTATCGTTTATACTCCGCCCGGTTATAAGGCGTCCTCGTGGAAGCGTTACCCGGTGCTTTATCTGTTGCACGGTTACAGCGACGACGCAAGCGCGTGGTCAACAGCCGGGCGCGCGAACACCATCCTGGATAACCTCATCGCCCGCGGACAGGCGAAACCGATGATCGTGGTCATGCCCTTGGGCTATGGCACGATGGATATTGTCAGAAACGGCTGGTCACGGATACAGGAACCAGGCTTGTGGCAGAAGAACGTGGATAAATTCACCGAGGCAATGCTCAATGAAGTCATGCCGCAGGTGGAGAACTTGTATCGCGCGTCGAAGGACCGCCGCGCACATGCCATTGCGGGACTATCGATGGGCGGCACGGAATCGCTGGTAACGGGGTTGAATCATCTCGATCGCTTTGCCTGGGTGGGCGCGTTCAGTTCGGGTGGGCTGAGCACGAATTATGTGGTGCAGTTTCCTGCACTGGACAGCAGCGCCAACGACAAATTGCGCCTGCTCTGGATTGCCTGCGGCAAGGATGACCATCTACTGCAGGATAACCAGAAATTCTGCGACTGGCTTACCTCCAAAGATATCCGGTATACCTGGACAGAATCTGCGGGCGCGCACACTTATCTCGTGTGGCGGCGAGATCTGACGGAATTTGCGCCATTGCTGTTCCAAGATAAGTGATAAGGCTCTCGAAATATCTTTCAGCCACGGATTAGGCCTGGATTCTCCAAGAAGCCGAGTGCTTCAACCCATGAGAATGTCGTGAGTAATGCCGAATAGAGGATTTTAGTCGCTGCGCCACTGTTTCCAATCCCGCATCGTGCCTTGCTCCATGGCGATGGCCGATTTGTGCAGCCATCGGGAAGGCCGTTGGCGTAAATCACCAGCAATTTTTTTGGCGGCGTTTTTTGTCCCCAGATGGATATTGGCGGATTCAAAGCCCATCGCGCGCAATAACTTCAATTCGGTCTTTTTCTTGGGGATTCCAGTGAGTTCGATGCGGCTGCAGTAAGGAGCCAGCCGGCGAATCAGCCAGGGTGGTTGCAACGAAACCGTGGGGTCAGCGGCACGTACGGCGCGGTTAATGGCCGTCGCGTAATAAATTTCCCTCCCCTGTTCCGGTTGCTCCCAGCGCCATGCGGAGGGGACGAGTTCCTTCGCTTCGCGCGCAATGAATCCGCCGGACCATTCCGTCACGAGCGTGAAGCGTCTGCGTCCGAGGCTGCCCAGGCCCGCCTGCCGGTGCACGATGCGATATGGCAACGGGAACTCCGGCAAGGCATGGATTAAAGTGCTTTTGACCTTGGATGGAATCTCATTGGCGTCGGGCCATTGATTCATCTTATCCCAAAATTTTGCCGGGTCTCGCGATTTATCCAATGCGACGTCGCGCAGCCAGGGGTGATGTTCGGCGAGGACAAAGGGTTGCCCGCCTTTTTCGATTCCTTCGGTGTAACCATCAAGAATTGCGGCGCACGCGTCCCGGGCTTCGCACAATACAATGCCGTCGCGGATCGCCATATGGGCGCTGACAGCCAGGCGTACCAGGTCAACGGTGTACGGCATGGTTGTCACTTCATCGAAATCATTTACACCCCAGATCAGCCGTCCCTCGGAGTCGCGCCACGTTCCGAAATTTTCGACATGCAAATCACCCACGGCCAGAACCGGGGGTGCGGAGGTGAGGTCAGGACAGATTTCGGCCCATATTTGCGCCCAGCGATAAAACGTGGCGCGCAAGAATTCAAACGGGCTTGCGGCCATGCGCTGATGTTTCAATTTCAAGTCCGCCGCGATGAGCGGAATTTTTTTGCCGAGCCAGATTTCATAAGCTGCGTTTGCCTGTTTTATGTCCATAAATGAAATGAATCAATGGGTCAGGGCGATCCACCCGAGCAAACCGGCCAAGGCCACGAGAGTGACAGGAATCCCCAGGCGCGCAAAATCCCAAAAGGAAATTTTGACCCCCTGCTCAGACGCCTTTTGAACCACGATGATGCTGGCCACGGAGCCAATGACAATAAAGTTACCGCCGAAGCTGTTGGCCAATGCCAGAATGACCGGTGTCAATGGCAGCGTGAGGTTGACGACTTTGAGCAACAACATCACCGCCGCCGAATTGCCGATCAAATTGGAAAGTGCCGCCGTGGTAAAAACCAGGGTGCCGGGCGAATTCAGGTTAAACCCCCGTAGGGCCAGCGCATGGACGGCTTGGTCACCGTAGCCAGTGGAATGAAAGGTGCCGGCGACCACAAACAATCCCAGGAAGAGCACGAGAATCGGCCAATCGACCAATCCGAGCAATTCATCGGTGCGAAATTTCGGGCTGGCCAAGTGAATACCGGCGGCGGCGAGGGCGATGACTTCCTTGGGTAACGAGGTAAAAAACAAGCCGATGGCCGCGAGCAGAATGATGATTCCCTTGAGGGCATGAACCCGGTCGAGCGGATAAACCGGTTGAGAGGATTCCTGTGGCGGGTATGGCGGCGTCTGCAAATGCCTCTTGGAAAGAAGCCAGATGATTCCGTAAGCCGCACCCAGAGAGAATACGACGGGCACAATGCTCCAGAGCAGGTAGCGGCCAAAATCCAGGCGCGCGACCTGGCCGATCATCATGTTTTGCGGATTGCCAATCAGCGTGGCCGCTGCCCCGAGGTTGCTGGCAATGGCAAGCGCAACCAAAAATGGGACCGGGTTAATCCGCTGGCGCAAAAGCGAGACGCCAACGATGGGCGCAAACGCATAGCAAACGATATCGTTATTCAGAAACGCCGACAATCCTGCGGCTGTCAACATCAGGATCAAGAGGAACCGGGCCGGATGTCCGAGCTGTCCGGCGACGGCGACGGCCATCCGGCCATAAAATCCAGACAAGCGAAGCTGGGCAGAGATGACGAAGAAACCGAACAGCAGAAAAATTGTCGGCCAGTTAATGTAGGAAACCGCGTCAGAAGTCGTCACCCCACCCAAAATCATCATGCAAATCGCCCCCAGCAAGGCAATGCCGGGACGATTGAGTTTCAATCCGGGAATACGCCCCATAGCGATCCCCAGGTAGGTGATCGCAAAAATCGCCAGAATGATTTGGTTGGGCTCCATCTGCTGACGCCGGATTATGGGAGGTTCCGCCGCAGGCGATAAAGACTTTATTTGCGGCAGGGCTATGAAAAGCATTGCGGAATTAGCCCGATGCCAAATGGGGTTGGTTAGCTGCTGCCTTTAACCCAGAAGACTTTGTGCATTCTGTCGGGATCAACCTCGCAGGCGTTGCAATTGCCGGTCCAGACGCGGTGGGGAGACAGGGAATGCGGTGCCGAGTTCCTGGGCGAAGAGGGAAACTTTAAACTCCTCCACCATCCAGCGGAATTCCTCAAGGCGTTGCGCGGTCTCCGGGGATTTTGGGGGGTCGGAGCTGAAGGTTTTCAGTGCGGCGAGATAGGGTGCGAGTTGTTGGGCTCGCTCTTTGTCTTTTGCCGGATTGAGCGCGGCACGTTCCATACGAGTGGCCAGGGCTTTCAAGTAACGCGGTAAATGCATGAGTTGCTCGAAGGGGGTTACCTCCAGGAAACGCCGTGGCACGAGGGTATCCAATTCGTCGGCCCAAATATTGGCCGGTTTTCCGGTATCGCGCGTGGCGACAGATAACTGGCTGAGGTCGGAAATGACTTTTGATTTCGGGCCGGGCAGCACGGGCGCTGGCCCGCAACGTTGTTGAATTTCCTTTCGCAATTTCAGGATCACTCCCACCCGATCCACCAGCTGGATGGCCAGGCCTGAAATCCGGCGGCGCGTGTTCTCAACGGCGGCGCGGAAATTCGACTCGATCAATGCCGGGAACATTTCGCGGGGCAGTATATGGCGTCGCAAATTTTCGAACGCGGTAACCTGCAATTCTTCGGGCGGGCAAAGGCTGGCAGCAAGTGGGTCAAAACGAGACAAGTCGCGCAAATCCCGTTGGAGCCAGGCTAAATCCTTCGCGAGTGCCAGTTCCACAAGCTTTTGGATGCCTGCGAGGCTTGCGCGACGGCAAAGTTCCTCGGTGCGGAAGAGGCGGAGACTCACGCCATCTTTCTCCACTTGCAAACCGGGCCACGCATAAACGGGAACCGGGCCGCTTTCACTCACCGTGACGCGCAAAGGCAAATCACCAAAATTCCAGGAGGTCAAGCCGGCACGCTCCCATTGCCGCGCCACTTGCGTCCATGCCGAATCGTCGGGTGCCGGCCGGGTTTTCATCTGTTCCAATTTTTGGCGGAGTTGGGCGAGATCGCGGCTCGTACCGATGGTTTTTTGGTCATGGCCGATGACTTCAACGAGCGGGCGCAAATGGGCCGGAATCGCGTCAGCCGGCCAGGCGTTCGCCGGTATTTCCACGCCGTAACGGCGTCGTATGAAGCTAGCCAGATCCTGCTGGAGCGAATCGCCGGCGGGCCTCAGTTCGTTGATGATTTCCGCCACCTTGGGCGGGAATGGCATGAGCTCGCGGCGAATACTTTTGGGCAGCGCCCGCAGTAATTCATTTACGAGGCCCTCGCGCAAGCCGGGCACGGCCCATTCGACACAGGACTGGGAAACGGTTTGGGCCAGCGCGAAGCCCAGTGTCACAGTCACGCCGTCCTGTTCCTCGCCCGGCTGGTAGGCGTAGGTCAGCGCGACCGGTTGTCCCCCGAGCGGAACGGCATCGGGAAATGCCTCGGCGTCGTAACTCGTGGCCTGGGCACCGATGAGGTCATTTTCGCTTGCACAAAGGAAAGTGCGGTCGGCCTTTTCGCGGAGCACACGGTTCAGCTCGTGAATCGAGGAAATATTCTGAATACGCTGCGCGTAAAAAGCGAAAAGTGCTTCGTCAAGGTTCGCCAGGTCGTGGCGGCGGACACGGGTTTGCCACGTTTCAATTTTCTGGCGCACCTGATGGTTATGTTCGAGAAACGAATACTGGGGCGGCAAGGGTTGCTGGCGACTGGCGGACATAAGCACACGCACATCATCGTCGTCATTTTCGTCGTCCGCCGGACTGCGGCCGGGCAATAGATCATTCTCGACTAGGGCGGAGCGAATGAAAATGTCGGTAGCTTCCTGCGAATTGACATTGCCGTAGGCGACCTTTGCTTTGCGGACTTCCAAGCCGTAAAGGGTGGTGCGTTCTTCAACCAACACATTGCCCGCGGTGACGCTCCAGTGGGGATTTTGATGCGTGACCTGGCAGAGATGCGGGGCCAGTTGGACAATCCACAGCGGGTCAATGCCGGCCACGGTACGCGCGAACAACTGGGAGGTCTCCACGATTTCTCCCGCGACAATCCAGGGTGGTTGCGAGGTCGAAACCGGTTTGGGAGGCATCCGGCCGTTGTGCGGCGGTGATTTTTTTTGTTGCGGCAGGTTGCGGTCAAATAATGCCGAGCCGGGAAACAGTGCGAGTTGCCGGCGACCGACGCCCAGATACACGTTCCTCTCGTTGCGGGTGGCCACATGTGCCAGAAGGCCGGTAAGGATTGAGCGATGGATTGCGGCGTAATCCGCGTTGCTTTCATTCAACTTGAAGCGGCCCAATTCCGCGAGGGCACCGTACAATTGCGCGTGCAAATCCTGCCACTCACGCATACGCAGATAGGAGAGAAAATTGGCCTGGCAGAACTTTCGGCGCTGGTTTTGCGTGCGCAGTTTTTCCCATTCGCCATGGACAGCATCCCAGATTTTCAATAACGCAAGGAAATCAGATTGGGGATCGAGAAAACGCTGGTGAGCAGCGGCAGCGGCCTCCTTGCGGTCCAGCGGACGTTCGCGCGGGTCTTGAATGCTCAAGCCGGCGGCGATGATGAGCAGTTCACGGGTAGCGTGCTCGTGTTGCGATTGGAGCAACATCCGGCCCAGGGTGGGGTCAATTGGCAGGCGCGAAATACTTTCTCCCAAGGGAGTTAACTGGCGAGATCCATCCAGCGCACCCAGTTCCTGCAATAGCCGATAGCCGCCGTCGATTGCCGAGGGAGGCGGTGGATTCACGAAGGGAAAGGTTTCGATGTCGCCTAACCGGAATGCCTTCATGTGCAGGATGACTTCGGCAAGATTTGCGCGCTGAATTTCCGGTTGGGTGTAGGGCGGACGCTCCGCGAAATCTGTCTCCGAATACAGGCGGATACAAATGCCATCCTGCACGCGCCCGGCCCGGCCTTTGCGCTGGTTGGCGCTGCTTTGGGAAACGGGTTCGACCGGCAATCGTTTGGTACGGGTGCGCGGGTTGTAACGGCTGATGCGGGCGAGGCCGGAATCGATTACATAGCGGATGCCGGGGATGGTGAGTGAGGTTTCAGCGATATTGGTAGCGACGATGATTTTCCGGCGCGGGGAGGAAGTGAATACCCGCTGTTGATCCGCAGCGTTCAACATCCCGAAAAGAGGAATGATTTCCGCCTCGCGCCCGAAACGGCCGTCCAGCAAATCGCACGTTTCGCGGATGTCGCGTTCACCCGGCATGAAGATCAGGATATCGCCCTGGCCCGGCTCGCAGAGGGCTTGTTCCGCCGCGCGAACGGCGGCGTCAATATAAGTCAGGTCGCCACTCTCTTCGGAAGCCTCGTCGAAGGGCGCGTAGACGACCTCAACGGGATATACGCGGCCGGAAACTTCGATGACCGGCGCATCGTTGAAGGCGCGGGAAAAAGTCGCGGTATCAATCGTGGCCGAGGTGATGATGAGCTTGAGATCGTTGCGCCGGGCCAGCAATCCCTTGAGATAGCCGAGGAGGAAATCAATGTTCAAGCTGCGCTCATGCGCTTCATCAATGATGAGGCAGTTGTATTCGGACAACGTGGGATCGCCCTGTGTTTCGGCGAGCAGAATTCCGTCGGTCATCAACTTGACGTACGTCTGGGGGCTGCTGCGATCATCGAAACGGATTTTGCAACCGACAGCTCCACCCCAATTCACGTTTAATTCCTCGGCGATGCGCCGAGAAATGGACAGCGCGGCCACGCGGCGCGGCTGGGTGCAACCAATTTTCGCCTCGATTCCAAGCCCCCCCTCAAGGCACATCTTGGGGATCTGGGTGGTTTTGCCAGAGCCGGTTTCACCGGCGATGATGACCACCTGATTTGCCCGGATGGAGGCGACGATGTCATCTTTGCGTGCAGTAATGGGCAGGTCAGGCGGATAATTGATGGCCGGGACATTCAAGCGCCGTTGCTCGCGCAAGGCGACTGACGCACGGACTTGCGCGTGAATGCGGTTCAGGACGGCATCGTGGGTTTGTGGATGATGTTGATCACGCAAAAGTCGAACCATCCGGCCTCCCAGCCGTACCCAATCGGGCAGCATGGCTTGAGGCAGGAGTTTTCTAATCTCTTCGACCCGCGCGTCCATCATGTCAGGACAGACAATATAACGGATCCAGCGGAAGCGGAAAACCTTCAAGGTGAAAATATGAACTGCGAGTCATCAAGGTGTTACCAAAGCCAACAAATCAGTTCGCCACGAGGCCGGCGATTGCAAAAATAATCCAAACGCCAACAAAGATCGGCCAACCATTTGATTTCAACCAGCTCAGCAAGGCGGGCGAAGCTTTTCGCCGGCTCATGCGGGCAGCAAACGCACGAATTATTGCCATAAACGCAGTTGCCAAGATAATCGCAGCGAGAGGCATAAACATTCCAACCCTTTCGCCATGTTGCTTATTCAACCGATGCTTAATAATCCTCGTTTCGCATAAGAGTTTCAAGCCTGGGACGGGTGCATCGCCCAAGCATTTGGATTGCGTGCCGCAAGAATGCTTTCAGGGAAATGACTTCGGGCGGTTTTGGGCTCCTCGAAGCCGGGATGTTGCTGCGGCTCAGAAGAGCCGCAATCCATTCCTGGTCACGGCCACTGAAAAACCAACGTCGCCAAAACGCCATGGGCGGTGAAATTGTTCGCGTCACCGCTGCTGGGTTCCCGGTATTGTGAGAATTCGTATCGCAAGGTGCCGGACAGGTTTTTAGTCAGCTTTCGCGTCAAGCCCACGATTAGATCGTGGCGCTGGTAATCCAATCCGGCGGGAATTCCCGCGGCCGCGTTGTCCTCGGAATAATTCGCGCGCGAAAAATTGTAAGCCAGTTGCAGGCTGGTCTTGAGATTCAAGGCATAAGTGGCCGAGGCATTGACGGTAACAATGTCCCCCTCATAAGGCACGATGGATAGATCACCATTGTCGGCCGTGACGGTCCTTGACCGGCTGTAAGTAAACGCCCCGGAAAAGTAAAGGCTTCTGAAAGGTGTGACCGTCGCATTGAGGCCATATGTCTGCAGATGGTAATTCCCGTCTGCAACTTCGCCGCCATCGGAGATGAGTTCGAGCAGGTTGGGATCGAACGCCGGATCGGTTTTTGATCGATAATCGGTGGCGTTTATCTGATAAGTCAGCGTGGTCTTGAGCCAGGTTGCGGGACGCAAAGCGAGCTTGGTTTCAAATTGGTCGCTGGTGATGTTGCGGTCCAGAAAGAAACCCGGATAGCCGTTGGTCAGCCCGGGAATCCCCTCGAAGATATCGCCGAGCTGGTTGTATTCTGTGTCGCTGTATTCCCGGCCGTATTGCACGGTCAAATCTGCCCAGCGCCACGGGGAAGTACTGAAACCGCTTTTCAGTGAATATCGCAAAGTGTCCGCCGCGCTATCGCTCTGGAGCTGGCCTGTGGTATCTGCGGCTTCGGATTGATAAATGGTGTAGTCGTCCTCGCTGAACTGCGCGTCGCCAAAGATGACGCTGAATGGAATTTTGGTGAAACGGAAGTTGGCATTCTGGGAAGCCTTAAACTCGTTGAGGGTGGAATCCGCCGGTGCATCCGCACCCAGATCCAAATCGGGGATGCTTTCACCAAACCCGCTTTCGCGCGTCCACTCGTTTTGCGTACCGAGCGAAAGCGCCAAATAACTCAACGGTGTAAACAAATTGGCGACGCTGAAAATCTCCGATTTGCGACTTAAGGTGATTTTCTGGCTAGCCAAAACGCTGGTGAAACCGAATGAAGGCACGGTGTTCACCTGGTTGAAAAAATCACTGCCCGAGAGCTGCGAATAATAGAATCCGCCATCAAAGAACCACCAATCGCGGATTTGCTTTTCCAGCATGAGAGTATTCATGCCTTGCACCTGCCGGTAGTCATCTGCGGTATTGATGAATTGGTCCGGGGTCGAACCGCCCAGCAGGATAGCCGCCTCCGCACCGGAATTTCTTTCGGTGTAGAAGTCGACGCGCGAATTATTTTCAAAGTGCCAGCCGTCGAAATCTTTGGTCACGTCCAATTTGATGGTGTGCGTCTGTTCATCCAGTGTTTGAGTGGCGGGATAGATGTTTTTTCCGTTGGCGTTACCCCAATCAAGGGTGGATTCGTCTCCTTTTTGATATTGGTATTCATAGCCGAGAACGATCAGGGGCCAGCGCGGGAGGCCGAGACCAAAATCAACCCAGGCATGGCCGTGGTCCACGAATAAATCGCCTGCGGAATTAAATTCGGAAGGAACGACCGTAGGATCATACCCTCCATCGGTTGCGTAATACTTTCGCCATTGATCGAATCCGGCGTGGATGAAACCGAGATCCGTTTTATCCAGGGCAAGTTTAACATCATAATCTTGATTGAGCGGGATCGCGTGTCCGTCCAGCGAAACCTTTTCATTAGGACTGATTTGTTCCGTGGCGGTAAAATTCCCGACGCCCGCGGCAACACCGTCCTTGGTTCCTTGAAGCTCACGAAACTCGCCCTTGTCGCCCTGGACGTCAAACGCGCGGAGGGTGGGCGCAAAAACCAGGTTGAGCGAAGGCCATTGATTCGTTGTGCTCCAGCTTGCACCCTGATCAATCCAGGCACGCAGCAAAACGATTTCCTGCGCCGTAAGCGGGTTGCCCCGGCCGACGGGCGGCATTTCCAGATCGGGAACCTGCCGGGAAACGTAGGCGATCAACACACTATGGCCACTGTTTCCGGGAACAATGTCGTTAGTGTTGTCGTCGCCACCGGCGAGCGCCCCCTCGCGATAATCGAGCCGGAAATGGCTCCTGGGTTTTTGTGGTCCGTGACAACGGAGACAGGATGCTTCCAAAATCGGGCGGACATCGCGGTCATAATTAATTTTGATGTGCGCAGGCGGGGACAGATTTTGTAAACCATCCGCGGCCAGCGCATCCTCCCGCCCCGGCAAGAGGAAAAGAGAAATCGCGATGGCCGGCAGCAATAAGCTGGCTAAAAAAAACTTCATACCGTTCGCTTTAAGATTTTTCAATAGCGCAATCGCGGGTCCACGTTGGAACCGTGGACCGCGGTGTGACAACCCGACGTCCAGCAGGTACCAATCTGGAGAAACGACGTGTGATCCATGTTGCCGATGTAAATGTGACCGGCGGGAACATTCGGGCCCTGTACCTGTGCGTGGCAGCGCAGGCAGAGGTTGGGATCGCTATCGACGAGCATTTTCTCGTTGATGGAGCCATGCGGGCTGTGACAAACGGCGCAACCTTCGCGCAGTGCCTGATGTTCAAAAACGAACGGCCTGGTTTGGGCTTGATGACATTGGGCGCAGCTTTCATTCTGCCGCGCCATCGCCAATCCGCTCGCCGGTTTGAAGATGTCGCCACCATGAGGATCGTGGCAATCCGCACAATTCATGTGGCCTTCGATGACCGGGTGATGATGAGGCAGATTCAATTCCGACTGAACGTCGAGATGGCACTGGAAGCACGATTCCGGATTTTTGCCGGGGTTAATGATGAACTGCGCCGCGCCGCCGTTACGGATGTGTTCGCTGCCCGGGCCGTGGCAGGATTCGCACCCGCTCTCGCCCGGCATCGCCGCGTTTTCAAAATGCAGCCGCGAATGGGGACTCGAGGGAAATTTCCGGACAATGTCCGCATGGCAATCGACGCAAGCACGGTTGCCGACAAAGTGCGCGCCAGGAATTTCCAACGGCAGCACCACCGTGGTCGGAGTCGTCGAACAGGAAATCAAGAAGAACACCATGCAGGCGGAAAGCCCGATCAAGAACGCCGCTGCACATGTTGGTTTTGATTTCAACGATTTTGAATTTGCGCCAACGCGGCGTTTGTCGCTGCGGCACCTTTGATGATTTCGGCCACAATTTCATCAGACAAATCGCCGCTGGTCGGGAAGACCATCTGCAACCGGCCGGAGGCATCAATGATCAGCGTACGGAAATTATGGTTAATGGCGCCGTCCCGGCTGCGAATCGTGACGCCAGCCCGCCGCGCGAGTTCGTG
>JBEKMT010000189.1:0-19147 GCA_050008355.1 Verrucomicrobiota bacterium | reverse complement strand
CGGTGGTCGCCGTATCATTCTGACTGCTGAACAGGCAGACGAGGGACGTATTATAAGTCAGAACGCTGCCGGTCCAATCTTCAAGAAAGCGGGTTAAGTTTTGAACCCCGCCGCTGAAGGTGGTGGCACTTGTGCCGGTTGAGGGTACATTGCCTGTGATGATAGCCGCATTCAGGGTTGAGCTCGAGGCCTGCCGCAAAGCATAAGAATCAGTGCTCAGGCTGTCCTGCCAATTCGGCGAAAGTACTGTTACGGCGTCGGCGATTACTGCGGCGGGAACTGTGTAACCATTGGTGGTCGAGCCTATATAGTAGGCAAAATTGGTGCCATTTTGGGTCGTATTGTAATTCCCCAAAATGTAGAGTGGGTTTTGCGTGGCCACAGTGAATCCGAGCCCGTTGTTATTCGGCAGTCGTTGTCCGTCTACCAGCCGTACGACGGAAAGTTTGTTGGTGCCGATGTTTCGCTCGTCCGCCACGTAAAGAATGGTGGGGTAAAGGCCGGAACTCCCCGGCATTTTGCCGGTAACAATCGGGTTGGTTAAAGCCCAGTTCCGGAACGCCCCCACGTCGATCTGGGTCACAAACATATTGGTTTGATATTCCCGTTGGTCAGTAAAAGTATTTGTCAGCGAGAGAAACGGCATCGCAATCTCCGTGGTGTTATTCAAGTTGGTTTGCAATAGCATGCTCGTGACATTGGTGAGATAGTAAGTCACTTTCTCCGGGTCCACGGCCGGAACGTTTCCGTTGTACGAGTTTTGAAGGGTGAGATAAACCGCCGGGTTGGCACCGGAGGTGATTTTTGAAGGTGAGTTGGTGATAATCAGGATGATTTGTGCCTGATTAAACAACCGCGATTGCCCGAACATCGACGTCGGGTCTTCACCGTTTGGCGGGATTTCAATGATGACATGAGGATTATTGGTCCCGAACATGGGTGAGAAAGCCGGCGTGTTTGTCTCATAGGGTGGTTGGCCCTCGAAGTCCACCGTGTTGGTCCAGGATTCGAAAGTGAGCCCAGCTCTCGGTGGCGAATCAATCGAGTCCGCAGTCGTTATCGTGGAATTGAATGTTTGAGGTGAGGAGGATCCCATTTCAATCGGTCCATTTGCGTGGACCGCTCCGGAGAAAGTCATCGGTGGTGCATCGCTGAACTCCAATTCACCGTCATAAAAAATCGCAAAGCTGCAAACCGGAATACCAAGCGGATTTTGCGGCGCTCGCAGACGGAAAAATTGTTGGGCATGGCCCACTGTTTGAGTAACGACAAAATTACCCGCGACAATGTTGGTGATAACCCGAGCCGGTGCAGTTGCCCCAGTTTGCGTGGGAATGGAAAAGGAATAGTTCGAAGACAAAGGTGAGGCCGTGGCAACATTGAACCAGGAATTGCTCGCCGTCAGATTCGTCGTGGATTGCAGCAGGTAATAATAGGCGGTTTGCGGCCAGGAGAGCCCGGCGATTCCATTGGAAACAGTGAGGACTGGCGTCTGGGCAAGAGTCGCCTGCAGATAAAAAAGCAGAACGCCAAGTACGGCCAAGAGCCAGGCAACCCTCATGCGTAGTGGTTTAGTCTTGTTGCCCATGCCCTTTGCTGGCAAAAGTTTACAATTCTTGAACGAGTTCTTGAAGCCGTAACCCCATATGGGTCGAGTGAACCTCTCACTCCCCCGTTCCGACTTGCGACTTTCACCGGTCGCGTTTTAAGAGAAACTCCGCCAGGGCTTCAAGGGCAACGGCCCGGCCACGGAATACTTTCAGCGCCGCGAAGGCTTTGTCGGTTAGTTGAGAGGCAATCTTGCGTGATTTTTCCAGTCCTACAATGGAGGGATAGGTCGCCTTCCGCACCGCCACGTCTTTGCCCGCGGTTTTCCCGAGTTGTTCGCTGGTCTGCGTCACGTCGAGAATGTCATCGATCACCTGGAAGGCGAGGCCGACGTGGTAACCGAAATCCGTCAAGGCGGCCAGTTGTCCGGGGGAACAGTTCGCGCTCATGCCTCCCAGCCGCACGGAACAGCAGAGCAGGGCGGAGGTTTTGCGTTCATGGATGTAGCGGAGCTCGGCCACGGAAAGCTTTTTACCTTCACCTTCCAGATCGGCGACTTGGCCGGCGACAAGTTGCAGCGAGCCGGAGGCCTTGGCGAGTTCCAGGACCAAATCACGATGCGAATAGCGCGGCCAGCCCCTGGCCTGAGCCACGATCTCGAACGCCTGTGTCAGCAGCGCATCACCGGCCAGCACCGCAATGCCTTCGCCAAACACCTTGTGATTCGTCGGCTTGCCGCGGCGAAAATCGTCATCGTCCATTGCGGGCAAATCATCGTGGATCAGCGAATAAGTGTGGATACATTCCACCGCGCAGGCGAGGGGCAGGGCGTCTTTTTCCGAACCGTCGCAGGCTTCCGCCGCCGCCAGCAAGACCGCTGGCCGCATCCGTTTACCGCCGGCAAACAGTGAATAGCGCATCGCCTTGTGAATGGTGGCCGGTTTCGTTTTTTCTCCGGGCAAAAACCGGTCGAGCGCGCGGTTGACGGTTTCCGTGCGCGAGGCGAGGAATTGGTTCAGGTCGAACGGCGGTGGTTTGGCTGGCATAAAAAAGGTTGCAAGAAAGTGCCCGAAACACCGACAAGTTTGAAGGGAATTTTTATGATTGCATCAGTTTATCGCAACCAGTATTCTGACCCGCTCGTTTTCTATAAAAATAATGAACGCTGAACTTTGCAAAAAGGCCCTGGAAAAAGTCGGTAACCCGAACATTCTCGTGAACCTGGTATCCCGCCGTGTGCGCCAGTTGAACGCCGGTGGTGGCGGCATGGGCCGTCCGTTGATCGACAATCCCGGTACTCTGGGACTGGCCGACATCGCGTTGCGGGAATTGATCGAAGATAAAATCGGCTTTGACCTGCCCGAACAATTGGCGGCGGTCCGTCCGATTGCCAAGAAACGCAAGAAACATTGATTTTTCTCATCTTGCGCCGATTTCAAAAGCCCGCCCGCATGGGCGGGCTTTTTTATTACAACTTCGGTGGCATTTTAAATCCGTGAAATCCGTCCACGCTGCGGATAAAATCTTTTCATGGCCGACATCGTGACCAACCATAAAGCTCGGCGCGATTACCATATCCTTGAGACTTTCGAGGCTGGTATCGTTTTGCATGGCACCGAGGTCAAGGCATTGCGTGCGGGCAAAGGGCAGATTGCCGATGCTTTTGCGCGCGTGGACAAGGATGAGGTCTGGCTTCACAACGCCCACATTGACGAGTACACTCACGGAAATCTGCAGAACCATGCTCCCAAGGCTCCGCGAAAGTTACTGCTGCACCGTTCGGAAATCCGGAAAATCTTCGAACTGGCTTCGGTCAAGGGTAATGCGCTGGTGGCGCTGGCATTTTATTGGAAGAACGGCAAGGTGAAAGTTTCTTTGGGCGTTGGTAAAGGCAAGCAAACCTTCGATAAACGGGAAGACATCAAGAAACGCGATTCCGAGCGCGAAGTGAAGCGGGCGACCATGAAGTGGACCAAGGGTAAATAAAAAAGCGAGGCCGGTGACCTCGCTTGGAAATTGATGCAATCGCTGGTAGAATCAGGCTTTCTTGGCTTTGACTTCTTCCTTTTTCCACGTGCGTTTCGGCGCTTTGACGACGAGACCCTTTTTGATGGCGCTGGCCGAGACGCGGAGGTAACGGACTTCGCCGCTGGGCAAAATGGCCTTCACCCGCTGCAAATTCACTTGGAACTTGCGCTTGGTGATCGCGGTGATGTGCGTGCCGATACCGCCGGACTTCTTCGATTTACCACTGCGCCAGATAATACTGCCTTTCATCGGGCGCTTGCCGGTTAATTCACAAATGCGTGACATAAATTTTTCTTTTGTTAAAGAGCCGCAAATCCTACCAGCGAATCTGGTGATTGCAAGCACTATTTGGGGGCAGTATGGGTGCCTCAATTGGGCGGGATTTCGGTCTGAATTGCCGTGCGTTGTGCTCGCAGCATGCGACGCCAACGCGGCCGTGATTGAGACGCCGCCCTCGCGGATGATTTTCGGTTTTTCGTGCGTGCGCGGGGACGCTTAGGCGTTTATCTTCGCCGTGTATTTTTTATGGCTACCTTAAAACCTTTTGCCGCCCTGCGACCCAAACCCGAACTCGCTGCTCAAATCTGCGAACTGCCGTATGACGTGATGTCGTCCGACGAGGCGCGGGAAATCGCGGGAGGAAATCCGCTCAGCTTCCTCCACGTGAGCAAACCGGAAATTGACCTGCCGTCGGGCACCGATTTGTATTCACCGGCAGTTTACGCCAAAGGCCGGGAAAATTTCCAGAAGTTGATTGCGCAGGGAGCACTCCGGGCAGACAGCCAGCCAGGCTTTTACCTGTATCGCCAGATCATGGGCAACCATGTGCAAGTCGGGCTCGTCGCGGCGGCGAGCTGCGAGGAATACCTGAAAAACATCATCAAAAAGCACGAACTCACGCGGGTGGACAAGGAAGATGACCGTGTCCGCCATATCGAGGCGTTAAATTCACAAACCGGTCCGGTGTTCCTCACGTATCGCGCGACCGATACATTTGACGCATTTGTCGAAAAGAAAATCTCCGGAAAGCCGGAGGTGGACTTGACTGCGAAAGACGGCGTGCGGCACACCTCGTGGACGATTTTGAGTCCGGAGGATATTAAGTTCGTCGAAGCTCAGTTCGCGCAAATCCCCTTTCTTTACATTGCGGACGGCCATCATCGCAGTGCCGCCGCCGCCCGGATCTTTCAAAGCCGGAAAGGTGCCGGCCAGAGTGGGCAATTTCTAGCTGTCATTTTTCCGCACAATCAGATGCAAATCTTGCCATATAATCGGGTGTTGAAAGAATTGAATGGCTCCACGCCTGACCAGTTACTCGACCTTTTAAAGTCGGTTTTCACCTTCAAACCCGATCGCGGTGTACCGTTGCCGACCCGCAAAAACGAATTATCCTTTTACCTGGCAGGCAAGTGGCATTCGCTGGTTTTCAAGAAGGAGCTCACAACCTCTCCCAATCCGATCGACCAGTTAGACGTGACGTTGCTGCAAACAAATGTCCTCTCACCGATCTTCGGGATTGGCGATCCGCGCACCAGCAAAAAGATTAATTTCGTCGGTGGCATCCGCGGCACAGCGGAACTGGAAAGGCTGGTGGACAGCGGCGAATATGCCTGCGCCTTTTCGATGTTCCCGACCGGCATTGAGGATTTGATGAGCATAGCTGATGCGGGCGGCATCATGCCGCCGAAGAGTACCTGGTTTGAGCCGAAACTGCGGGATGCGATGTTTTCTCACATGATTTAAACCGACCCATTCTTGGTCTCCCACCTGGCGTCTGCATCGCACTGCAGGGATTAGCGGTTGGTTTTTTCAGTCGCGGTGGTTAATAATTCACGCGTGCCGGCGAACCGACTCGAACGCAGTTTGCGCGCGACCTTTTTGGGGATCGCGGTCAACATCATTCTCGGCTGTGCCAAATTTGCCGCCGGCATCCTGGGGCATTCTCATGCCTTGATCGCGGACGCAACGGAATCTTTCGCGGATATTTTCAATTCACTCATCGTCTGGCGCGGCATCGTGGTCGCCGAAACGCCGGCAGACGAAGACCATCCCTACGGCCACGGCAAAGCCGAGCCGCTCGCCGCCGCCTTCGGCGCGGTTATGTTGTTGGTGGCGGCGTTGTGGATCTCCATCAAGGCCTCAATCGAAGTTGCGGAAACCTTCAACTCGCAGGGTTTGGCTTTCCGCGAAGCACCGCAATGGTTCACTCTGGTGGTCTTGGGCGTGGTCGTTTTGGTGAAGGAAGGCTTGTTCCGTTTTGTCCTGAGCGAAGGCACGGCGCTGGAAAGTTCCGCGGTAACCACCGACGCGTGGCATCATCGCAGCGACGCGATCACTTCTGTCGCGGCAGGCATCGGCATTGCCGTGGCGCTCGTGGGTGGCAAACATTTTGTGGTGGCCGATGATATTGCCGCGATTTTCGCCGCATTCGTCATCGGCTTCAACGGCCTGTTGCTGTTGCGTCCGTCCCTAAGCGAATTGATGGATAAGGCGCCGGACCGCAATTTGAACGAGGCGGTCCTCAAAATCGCCGGAACGGCTCCCGGCGTGGGGCGTGTGGAAAAATGCTTTGTTCGCAAGATGGGCTACCAGTTTTACGCAGAAATGCACATCGAGGTGGATCCCCAGATGACCGTGCTGCGATCACACGAAATTGCGCACGATGTGAAAAACCGCGTGCGCGAGAAGCTGCCGCGTGTGAGTGATGTGCTCGTTCACATCGAGCCATTGAGAATTGAGACGAAGAAACTTGCGCCGTGAGCACCGGGTCGCATTTCAAGGGCTGGGCCAAGCCGGGAATCATTCCGCTGGGTTTGGATTCCGGCGTGGCCCTTGAGCCGCAGGAAACATTGGACGCCATTAGTGGTCATTTTCGGCTTTTTCAACTGCGGGAAGGCCATCGTTTTTCCACAGACGACATTCTGACGGCGTGGTACGGCACCAGCTGGTGCCCCTCCGCCCGCACTGCGCTGGATCTAGGCAGTGGCATCGGCACGGTGGGGATGATTTGTGCCTGGCGCTTGACCGGGGCGAATTTTGTGACGATTGAGGCGCAAAGCGATAGCGTGTCGCTGGCCAGAAAATCTGCTCAATACAACGGCTTAACCGGGCGCTACGAGATACGCGAAGGCGATTTTCGCGAACTGGAGATGCTGCGCCCCGACGAAAAATTCGATCTCATCACGGGTAGCCCGCCCTATTTCCCCTCTGGTGCCGGGGTAAAAAGCGACCATCCGCAGAAACTGGCCTGCCGGTTTGAATTGCGCGGCACGGTGGCGGATTATTGTGCCGTCGCCGCCCGGCATCTGGCCTCCGGCGGATTTTTTGCGTGCGTGTTTCCGCATGAACCCGCGCAGCTGGCACGGGTCGAAGCCGCCGCCCGGGAGGCAGCTCTGGTCATCGTTCGCAAACGCCCGGTGATTTTTCGCGAGGGCGATCTGCCGCTGGTGGCGCTGTTCGGACTGATGCGCGCAAACGATTTGCCCGATTGGTTTCGCGGCCAGACTTGGGAGGAAACACCGCTTACGATCCGCACCAGCGAAGGGAAAATTCATCCGGAATACTCCGCCGTGAAATTGGCCATTGGTTTTCCGCCTTGAACGGATTCGGGGCTGAGTATCCCCCAATTTCCCGGGATCGGGGAAGCAACCAGAACCAACTTTTTTGATCCTGCAGGAGACGGCCTGAAGAATCACATGACAGTCGTTGGGCACGGATAGATTGCGTCTGTACACGCGATCTTGGACCGCCGACGCGTCCAGGATTCAATACCCGGACAATTTGCAAAAACTTTCAAGTTTTCTGTTCCCTTTCCCTGTTTCGCGGACATTTATAGGTACATGTCAGAATTGATTGACCATGAATTGCTGGAGCAATACGCGCAAGGTCGGCGAGAACAGGCCGAGACCGCGTTTGCTGCGCTCGCGGAAAGGCACGTTGATCTCGTTTATTCCACCGCGCTGCGCAGCATCGGCAACGCGCACGCGGCCGAGGAAATCACCCAGGCAGTTTTCATCATTCTGGCAAACAAGGCGGAGAATTTATCGCGTGACGTTGTGTTGTCCGGTTGGCTGTACCAGACCGCGCGCTTGACGGCGGCGAATTTTCTGCGCGGCGAAATCCGCCGCCAAAAACGTGAACAGGAGGCGTTCGTGCAGTCCACACTACTTGAAGAAAAAACTGATAATCCCGCCTGGCGGCAAATCGCGCCGCTGCTCGACGAGGCGCTTGGCCAGCTCGGTGAGCGCGACCGCAACGCGATCGTGCTGCGATTTTTCGAAAACAAAAATCTGCGCGAAGTCGGCCTGCACCTCGGCACGAACGAAGGCGCGGCCAAAATGCGCGTAAATCGCGCCCTGGAAAAACTCAGGAAAATCTTCGGCAAACGTGGCGCAGTGTTTTCGGCCGCAGCGATTGCCGGGGCTGTGTCGGCGAATTCTGTTCACGCGGCGCCGGCGGGTCTGGCGAAAATAATTTCTGCCGTGGCGATAACCAAAGGCGCGACGGCGGGTGGTTCAACCCTGGCTTTGGTAAAAGGAGCATTGCACATTATGGCTTGGTCAAAATTAAAAATCGGAATCGTAACCGGCGCCATCGTACTTCTCGCCGTCGGAACCACCACCGCAATGGTTCACTACGAACGCCAAAAGCAGCCCCGCTTTCCACCGCCGGTGCCCGTGGCCCCCGGGCAAACCGAATTCCCCAGGTCTACCTGGCGATTTGCCGGCTTTGGTGATCCAGTATCGGCCTTCCAATCCACCATGTGGGCGGTCGGCAATGACGATGTCAAAACGATGGTCGCCACGGTTTCTCCTGCGCTGCAGCAAAACTTTGCGGGCAAACCGGACTATCAAATCATCACCCCCAAGGATCAGGTTGATTTTGGAAGGATGACCGGTTACCGGATCCTCAATAAACAGGTGGTGTCGGACCATGAAGTGGTTTTCGAAACGTACGCCGAGGGATTGGACCAGACACGCAAATTCAGCGTCCAGCGAATCGGAGGTGAATGGAAGCTCGCCCGGCACGTGCAATGATTGAAGCGGATCGTCTCCCTGAAATTCCTCTGCGCAATCAATTTTGCCCCGGTATATCTCACGCCGAATGACCGCTGCAAAAAAAAGTAAATTAATGCTGGACAAATTCTCCCAAGTGGAGCGTCATAACGAAAGAGGTCATGAATACTTCGGGCGCCAACAAAAAGGCGGGCGCGTTCACGCTTCTCGAACTGCTCGTGGTCATTGCCATCATCGCGATCCTGGCTGCGATGTTGATGCCGGCACTTTCCCATGCCAAGCAACATGCGGAAGGCGCGGTGTGCTTGAGCCGCGGAAAACAGATGATGACCGCCATGATCATGTACACCGGCGATTACAATGATTATTACCCACCCAACCCTGACGATGGTAACACGCTGCCGGGTTATAACTGGTGTTCCGGCGAGGCGGGAATCGGACAGGACCAGGAATTCGACCCGGATGTCTTGCTGGATCCCTCGCGCTCACTGTTAATTCCCTTTTTGAGCGGCAGCGTCGAATTATTCCGTTGTCCCGCCGACCGCCGACAAGGTACATATCAGGGAACAAACCCGGCTTTCATCGGCAAGGTGGTTCCGGCCGCACGGACTTTTTCGATGAACCAGGCAGTTGGAACCATTGATCCCGGTTTTAACGCCGCGGAGCCGAACGGCAGTGCTCACAGTGGCGTGCCCACTTTGTCGGTGAACGGCCCGTGGCTGAACAACCAACATACTCACCAGCGGAATTCGCCCTGGCTCACCTTTGGCAAATCCAGTCAGGTCCGCGTGATTTCCCCTTCCATGTTGTGGATTTTGGTGGACGAAGACGCAACCGATTTGAATGACGCCGCCTTCGGTTTTGGTATGCAAAACCCTCAGTGGATTGACATTCCTGGAACCTATCACAACGGCGGTTGCGGGTTTGACTTTGCGGATGGACACTCCGAAACCCATGGCTGGTTTTATCGCAACAAGAAAAATGAACAGCTGCAGGATATTACGGACCCGGGTGATCTGAAGGACTGGGAGTGGATGCAGCAGCGCACCTCGGCTCACAATTGAGTCAGCAGCCGCTTTCGAATTTTTCTGGCGGACAAAGATGGCCGGGGAGAATTAAACCTTTGATATTAGTCATGGCAAAAATAAGGGTGAACCTTTTATCGCAAGAATCCGTCTGTTCTTGCGAGCCCGTGGCTTTCAAAAAATTCGGGAGAAGAATCCTGATGAATTCCAGGGCTTTCACTTTACTCGAACTGCTTGTCTTACTCGAACTGCTTGTCGTCATCGCGATCATTGCAATACTGGCGGCGATGTTGCTGCCGGCACTGGCCAAAGCCAAGCAAAGTGGCTACCGCGCGGTGGATCTGAACAACCTCAAGGAGTTGGGCGTGGCGATGAATATTGAGGTAAGCGACAATAACGACGTGATGCCGTGGGCGAACTGGTTTTCCGGGGAAGAGTCTGCTCGGCCCGCGCCGCAGGGTTGGCTTTACACTTACAATTCTCAATCCAACGGCCCGGCGCAGTATCCGGTTCAAACCGGCAGCTTTTGGCCCACCATGACAAGCCCCAAATTATATTTATGCCCGAGTGACGACACGAACAGCGCGTTGTTCAAATTGCGGCCGCAGCAAAGTTCGAGTTACGTGATGAACGGTGCGGTTTGTGGTTACGATCGGGCGTTGAATCCGCCGGTAAGGTTGTCGCGCTTATCTCCCGCCGGCGTGGCTTTCTGGGAAGGGAACAATGCCACGGCACAAGACAATGAGTCGCTCTTTAATGATGGAGCCAGCAGTCCGGACGAAAACACGAGTGGTCGTCACGGCAATGTGGCGATCCTGGGCTCTTTTGATGGCTCGGCGGGCTTGATGCAGATCGCAGTGTGGAAGGAAAAAGCCAATGAGAACCAGAAAAATGAACTGTGGTGTTTTCCCAACAGTGATAACGGCGAATGAAGCACAGATGAAAATGAAATTAATTAAACCCATTCGTTGCCAACGCGCTTTTACGCTGATCGAATTGCTGGTGGTTATCGCGATCATCGCGATCCTGGCGGCGATGTTGTTGCCAGCCCTGGCCTCGGCCAAGCAACGGGCGTGGACAACCAGCTGCACGTCCAATCTGCATCAAATCGGGTTGGGCTTGAGGATGTTTGCCGACGACAACACTGATTTTTACCCCGAATCCGGTGCGGATATTTATTGGGGTGCCATCGACCCGACCACCCAAAAAGCGAGCTGGATGGAGCAGGCCAATTCTTATGTTGGAAGCACGAACGCTTACAACTGTCCCGGCAATGTGCAGCTGCCGCAAAACATGCAGGGACCGTTCAATTATTTCAACGGCTGTCGCGCGGCTTACGTGGTCACGGGAGGCTTTGCCGCGGTCAAGGGTTCGGCGATTTTGTTTCCGTCGGCTTATGTTTTGTCCGGTGACACGTGCGGCATACCCAAGGTGTCGTCCGGCGAGGGACTGGGTGACAGCTTCGATCCGCTGGACCGCTGGATGCAGACAAGGACGACTATTCGCAGAATTGCGTCGGCGGCCCGACCAATGGTACGCCTTACGAGCTGTGGCAGGTGCATTCGCAAGGTCAAAATGTCCTGTTCGGCGACGGCCACGCCAAGTGGTACAAAGGTTATAGCGCGAGTGATATGACTTTCAATTACACGACGATGACGAATTGGATGCAGTGATATTATCTTTGCCAGGGAATTTCTCCGTACAACCTTGATTTTTGTTTGCGCCCGGGTCTTCGCCGCACGTTAAGTGGAGGCGGCTGAATTACGAATTGCTCGATGCAATCCCGCTGCTAATACCCTTGCCAGCGTTCGCCGGTTCGTTTTGGAACCGGTGCTTGAAGCTCTTCCTCTGGTTCGCGAAATAATAATCTAATCGGCAGCGACCGGATGAGCAGAAAATAGTCGGCAGCCGGAGATCAATACTCAAATCCCGCTTGGCACTACGGTTTCATTCTGTTTAATTGGCCCAGCCTGATGACAAAATTTCCCGCCATTCTTGCGTTAATTCTTTTTGCCGTGCTGTTCTCCATGTCAGCTGCGGCCCAGGATGAAACGGGAGATGTGATTGAAGCCTTAAGCCAGGTGCTTCCGGGTTCGCCTCCCGGGCAGATGTTTTATGACCCGGCCACCGGCGTAATCCATTGGACCAATTCTGTTTATTACAAGCATCATGATAAAGCGGGCTCCGTCGTCCTGACGGCGGACAGTGCCTGGATAAATCCGAAAACTGGCGATGTGCAGGCTGACGGCAACGTGCATATCGAATCTGGCGACCAATTGTGGGTGGGTGACCACATTGACTACAATATGATCACGCACCGGATGAGCAGCGAGCAATTCCGCACTGGCGAGGCTCCTGTTTATGCCAGTGGTTCGCAGTTGTCCGGTAGGTTTTACACCCAGAAAGGGGCCACCAATGTGCTGACAGCGACGAATGCTTTTGTCACGACCGATGATGTAAGTGACCCGTTTTATCGCGTGCACGCCAGGCGCATTGTGATCATCCCGGGAAAATCAGTGCAGATGTGGGACGCCGTTTTTTACCTGGACAACGTGCCAGTATTCTATTTTCCGTACTACGTGCGTAGCCTGGGCAAACGCGTGGACCACTTTTTGTTGGCCCCGGGCTATCGCAGCCACTTTGGGGCGGAAATGCTGGCCACTTACTATTGGTATGTGGGTGATTGGGCGGACGGGAAAATCCACGCGGATTATCGCACCAACCGCGGGCCCGGGCTCGGCCCCGACGTGAACCTGCATCTCGGGCAATGGGGTGAAGCGACTGTAAAGTATTATTACCTGCACGATTACAAGCCAAACGACCAGACCAACGGCCTGCCGTTTTTCGGCGACATCCCGCACAACCGCCAGCGGTTCTACCTGGGCTGGCAGGCCACCCCGGCAACGAACCTGAACGTCAAGGCGCTGATTAATTATCAGTCCGATCCGCTGGTGATGCATGACTATTTCTCGAGCTTTTATACCGAAAATCCGCAGCCAGACACATTCGTCGAGGCGAACAAATATTGGGATAACTGGAGCCTGGACGGTCTGAGTACGCCGCGCGTGAACAGCTACTTTGCCCAGGTGGAGCGTTTGCCGGACGTGCAGCTCACGGGTTTTCGCCAGCAGGTCTTGGATACGCCGGTCTATTATGACAGTCAAAGTTCGATTGGCGAATACCGCGCTTACACCGCCAACACCACCAACAATGTCTTCGAAGCCGACGAGGGCTTCTACACCAACTCGGGCGCTCGCTTCGACACTTTTCACCAGTTCTCCCTTCCATGGACATTTTTTAACTGGTTCAACGTCACCCCGAATGTCGGTGGACGGCTCACGTATTACACCCAAGACGCGAGTGACGTCGTGCCGCGGGAAAATGACATCTATCGCGAGGTGTTTAATACCGGCGTCGGTTTTTCCTTCAAGGCCTCCCAGCTATGGCCGGATGCGACCAATTCACTTTTGCAGATTGACGGATTGCGCCACATTATCGAGCCCTCGGCGAATTACGTTTTTGTTCCCGACCCCAGTGTGCCGCCGGCGCAACTGCCGCAGTTTGACGGAGCCCTCCCAAGCCTGATGCTGCAACCCGTGGATTTCCCGGATTATAACGACATTGATTCGATCGACACCGAGAACGTCGTCCGGTTCGGCCTGCGCAACGTGTTGCAGACAAAACGCGACGGGCAATTGCAGGATTTGTTGAACTGGAACATGCTGCTGGACTGGCGGCTCAATCCGAAACCCGGCCAGTCCACCTTGAACGATCTCTATTGCCAAATCTCCTTCCGCCCGCGCACCTGGCTGACGCTCGACTCACAAGTCCGCTACGATATTGACGATGGTAATTTGAACTTGGCCTTCCATCAAATCACCTTTTCGCCTAACAATCGCTGGAGCTGGGGGTTGGGCCACTGGTATTTGCGCGGCGGTACCTGGGGCAATGGCACCTGGGAAACCACTGATTATCTGACCAGCGTTTTCTTTTACCGTTTTGACGACAACTGGGGGGTGCGGATGCAGCACAATTACGACTTCACCACCGGCCGATTGCAGTCGCAGTTTTATACGCTTTATCGCGATATGCGCAGCTGGACGGCGGCGCTGACTTTCCACGTTGAAAACGATGTCGGCAGTTCGGTGGACTATACGGTTTCCTTCCAAGTGTCGCTGAAGGCCAGCCCGTCCAACGGCGTTGGTCAGGATACATCGAATCCCTACAGCCTTGTTGGAGAATAATCTATTCTGTCAGCAACGAGATGATGAAGGTCGAGCCCCGGCCGGGTTCGCTCTCGACTTCGATGACGCCTCGATGCTCCTCCACGATCCGCCGGGTGATGGAGAGGCCCAGCCCGGTGCCATTTTTTTTGGTGGTGAAAAACGGCTCAAACAGATGCGCGAGATTATCAGGCGTGATGCCCATGCCCGTGTCTTGGATGGAAATCTTTAACCGCCGCGCACCGTCCGCGCCGACGACCATATCGGTGGCGATGGTCAAGGAACCATTGTTACCTACCGCCTCGACGGCATTGAGCAACAGATTCATGAACGCCTGCTGAAGTTGCGATTCATCCGCGCGTAAAGAGTCATTCCCGGCCAGGTATTGCCGTTCGAGCGTGATCATCGCCCCGCTCATTTGGTGCTCGAGCAGCCGCACTGAGTGGTCAAGCACCTGATGCACGTGGATGTCGGCGAAAGCCCTGGGTTTCGGCGCAGCAAACCGAAGCATTTGCGTGACGAGTGAATCGATCCGCTTCAACTCGCGCCGGACGACATCCGTCATCTCGGGGTCATCGCCTTTTTGCAATAATAATTCGATGAAGACACTGATTGAAACGAGGCCATTTTTGATCTCGTGCGCGACGCTGGCGGAAACAAGCCCGAGGTTGGCGAGTCGATCCAGCCGGCGGAGATTTTCCTGCAAATCGCCCGCGCAACCGGAAGAACTCACCGCCGCACCATCGGTTATATTTTCTGGACTGCAGGATGACATACAAAGCTCCACCAATGCCATAGGCGGAATTTCCTTAAATGACGCCGCCATAGTAAAGCCGGGCCTGTTGATTACAAAGGAAAAAAATGTTAAAACTCGCAATTACTTTCGATTAATATTGTGGCATTTTGGCGCTTTGTAACTAATTTTACGCTCAGCAATGAAAGACAAGTTTGACCGCATTGAATCCGTCGTCAGCGCCATCCGCAGGGGAAAAATGGTCGTGGTGGTGGATGACGCCAGCCGTGAAAACGAAGGTGACCTGATCATCGCCGCCGAAAAAGCCACCCCCAAGAACATCAGTTTCATGGTGCGCTATACCTCCGGCGTGATCTGCGTTCCCATGGAGGGGAATGATCTGGACCGGCTCGAATTGCCTCTCATGACGCAGCAAAACATGGAACGAATGCGCACCGCCTACACAATTTCCGTGGACGCGGCGCGCGGGGTCACCACCGGAATTTCCGCCGCCGACCGGGCTCATACTATCCAGTTACTCTCCAATCTTGATACGCAACGCGATGACCTGGTCCGCCCAGGCCACATTTTCCCGCTGCGCTACCGCGAGGGCGGGGTGTTGCGTCGTGCCGGCCACACGGAAGCGGCAATTGATCTCGCGCGCCTTGCCGGATTGCGTCCCGCCGGGGTACTCGCGGAAATCGTCAACGACGACGGTTCTATGTCGCGTCTCCCGGAATTGCTGCGGTTCGCAAGGAAGCACAAACTTCAAATTTGCAGCGTCGCCGACTTGATCGAATACCGCCGTACACGGGAGAAACTGGTCGAACGTGAAGAGATCGTAAAAATGCCAACGGACTACGGTGATTTTGAACTGCATTTGTATCGTTCAAAAGTGGACGGACAGCACCACATCGCGCTCGTGCGCGGTGAGGTCGCCGGCCAAAAAGATGTGCTTGTGCGCGTCCACAGCGAGTGTCTGACCGGAGATGTCTTCGGTTCGCGCCGCTGTGATTGCGGGCCCCAATTGCATCAGGCCATGCGACAGGTGGCTGAAGCTGGCCGCGGCGTTGTTCTTTACATGCGGCAGGAAGGCCGCGGCATCGGTCTGGCGCCGAAAATCAAAGCGTATAAGTTGCAGGAACAGGGGTATGACACCGTCGAGGCCAATGTAAAACTCGGTTACGGGATGGACTTGCGCGAATACGGTCTGGGTGCGCAAATCCTGGTTGATCTCGGATTGAAAACCATTCGCTTGTTGACAAACAATCCGAAGAAAGTCGTTGGCCTGAAAGGTTATGGGTTGAAAATCACCGAACAGGTGCCCATCAGAGTCAAACCCAATCCCCACAACGAAAGGTATCTGAAAACCAAACGTGAAAAATTGGGGCATTTGTTGTGACCGCCTTTATGATCGCCGGATGGTTGACATGGTCATGTCTCGAAGGTTTCATTATCTGAAATGGTTGCGCCCATGAATATCCTCTTTGTGGACGATAGCATGGTCTTTTTGGAAACGTTCACGGAACTGTGCACAGTGCTTTCAAATCGGGCTTGGGGAATCGAACGGGCGGTCTCCGTGGAATGCGCGATCGCGGTGTTGCAGTCAAAACCGATTGCTCTTGTGGTGGTGGATTTGGGAATGCCGATGATGGATGGATTTCGGTTGGTCAGTCAGATCCGGCAGCACGATCCGGCGACAAAAATTGCCGTGATGACCGGCGATGCGACCGATCGCAAACGGGACGAGGCGCTGACGGCGGGCGCGGAATTGTTCCTCGAAAAACCAGTGACACCCGCAGGCATCCGGTTGGTTTTCAGCCGGTTGAATGATCTACTTGATCGTCCGCCACAAGCTGAGTCCCGCGGCACAGCAAGAGCGGCCGGCGGCCCGGATGCAGACTTTGCGGTGCTCTCCAGCTGCGCTGAAAAATGGAATAAATCGGACGAAAGAAAGAAATAATCTTCAATGCTGCAAAAAATTACAGCCAAAGGGAAAGGGGTCCGCGGCGGTAGCTACGCTATCGTCGCGTCGAAATATAATGCACGCTACGTGGATGCCATGCTGCGCGCGGCGAAAACGGAAATTGTCCGGGCTGGTGGAAAAGTTCAAATTATCCGCGTGCCGGGTGCTTATGAAATTCCAGTAGTCGCAGCCAGGCTGGCACGCCGATCAGCTGTTGATTCCCGCGTTTCAGCGATAATCTGTCTGGGGGTGATTTTGCGCGGCGCGACAACTCATGCCCAGCACATCGGCGAGGCAGTTAGCTATGCCCTGGCTCAAATTCAAATTCAGCACGAGGTTCCGGTCATCCACGAAGTATTGCTGCTCGAAAATGAACAGCAGGCCCGGGAACGTTGCCTCGATAAAAACCACAATCGCGGTATGGAGGCCGCCCGCACGGCCTTGGAAATGGCGAGCGTGATGCGCAGTTTAGACCGTTGAATCATTCCGCCTCTATCTGCAACCGCCGGCACATATTGCATTCCTTTTCCGTTCAGCTTAAGCGCCGTAGCCGTGGCCGCTTGTGAAAAATTTCACAATTTACTTGTCCGGTTTTCACGTGGGTGCTAGATTCCATGTCGCGTTATGAAAAAATCTGTGATTGCTCTTCTGTCTGCGGCCTTGACCGCCGTTTCAGTCTCGCACGCCGCGAATATCACCGGGCTGATCACTTTCAAAGGTACGCCACCTCCCGAAAAAGAGATTACTCCTCTCGAAAACGACCCCACTTGCGGCGCGTTGCATACCGACAAACCGATGACGCAGTTTTATGTGGTCGGACCAAATGGTGAACTGGCCGATGTGGTCGTTTCGCTCAATGTGACCGGTCAATCCACTGGAGCCAGTGCTACGCCGGCGGTGTTGGATCAAAAAGGTTGTCTGTATGTCCCGACTATTCTGGCGGTGCAAACCGGCCAGAAAATTGTGGTCAAAAACTCCGATCCCTGCATCCACAATGTCCATACGGTTTCCAAGAACGGCAATGATCTGCATAACGACGCACAGATGCCCGGCGGCCCGGATTTAACCTACTCCTTCGACAAGCCGGAAGATTTTCTGAAATTTCAGTGTGACGTGCATCCCTGGATGTTCGCCTGGGTGACGATTGTGGATAGCCCGTATTTTGCCTTGAGCGGCAAGGACGGAAAATTTACCATCAAAAACGTGCCGCCAGGCAAATACACCATTACCGCCAGCCATCGTAAACTTGGCGTCGAAACGCAGGATGTCGAGGTCAAGGACAGCGACGTGACCGTCAGTTTTCCGGCATTTCAAGTGAAGTAAATTTAAGTAGGAGAAACCGCTGCGATTCCTTAGATTGCGGCGGTCATTTTTTAATTGAATGGATAGTTTTTTGCCTGCCAAGACAAACCGTTCTCTGCACGGGTTCGCCGTGCTGACGGCGGTGGCGACATTTTTGTTGCTCGGTGCGGGCGGTCTGGTGACGAGCCACGAAGCAGGAATGTCGGTCCCCGACTGGCCGAATAGCTACGGTTACAACATGTTTTTGTTTCCGCCGTCAAAATGGATCGGCGGCATTTTCTACGAACACACCCACCGCCTTTGGGCCACTGTGGTCGGGTTGATGACGACCATACTCGCCGTCTGGCTTTGGTTCAAGGACTCCCGTTCATGGATGAAATGGCTCGGTGTCGCGGCGTTCCTCGGGGTGATCGCTCAAGGCATCCTGGGCGGTCTTCGAGTGACGTTGCATATGGATAATCTGGGTATTTTCCACGGTGTGGTCGCCCAGACATTCTTCGCCCTGATTTGCGTCATCGCTCTGTTTACCGGCACTTTCTGGCATGAATTGATGGGGCAGAAAAAGATTGTCTTCGTCCCTCGTGGTTTGCGCAGTCACGTCTTGTTTGTCACCATTTTGATTTTCCTGCAACTTGCTCTCGGGGCGACCATGCGGCATCAGCACGCGGGACTTTCCATCTCAGATTTCCCGTTGGCGCACGGCAAAATCTGGCCGGATACCGGCCCTGAAGCCATCGCCCGCTACAATGCCGAACGCATGGATGTGGAGGCCCAAAATCCGATCACTGCGTTTCAGGTGGTTTTGCAAATGATTCACCGCTTGGTGGCGTTGCTGATCTTCTTCGGCGTGACCTCCTCCGCCGGTCTGGCGATGAAACGGTTGGGCCGGAGAGATTCGCTCACCAGGCTCGCCTTATTATGGACGGCTTTGATCGTCGTCCAAATTGGTCTGGGCATTGAGACCATCTGGTCGAACAAGGCGGCTGATATTGCCACGGCGCATGTGCTGGTCGGTGCACTTTCGCTCGTGACAGGTGTCGTCTGGTGCATTATTGCTTTTGGCCGGTCGGAGCCAATTGCGGAAATCGCATCGCCCGGCATATTTGGCGCACAACCGTCGCTCGCAGGGAGCAAATAGTTTTATTTGAATTTGAAATGAAAGAAATTTCGGCAGGAATCTTGGCCGCGGGCGCCAACGAAAAAAGTTGGACGGCGGTCTTTGCGGATTTGACCAAGGCTCGCCTCACGGCGCTCGTGTTGCTGACCACCTTGGTCGGTTTTTACCTCGGCTGGCGCGGCACCATGGA
>JBEKMT010000188.1:0-10071 GCA_050008355.1 Verrucomicrobiota bacterium | reverse complement strand
AAGGTAATTTTTTCAGCGTTAAATCATTTGATGATTGAATCTGGCCCCACCGCTACGACAACGTCAGACTGATCGTTAACTTTTGAAGTTCAGGGAAATTAAACACTTTTGTCATAAATAATTTCAAATAAACCTCTGTTTGTGGCATCTAACTAATGTGAGATACATTCTGAACATTCTCGCAATTTGCTTTTGCTTTGTTGCTGCAAACGCGCAAGCCGCGCATACACAGGTGCAATTGCTGTTGTCGGCCAATCCGGCGCGTCCTGGCGACACCATATGGGCGGGCGTGGACATGAAGATGGACCCGGGCTGGCATACTTACTGGAAGAATTCCGGTGATTCCGGCATCCCGACCCAGATCAAGTGGCATCTGCCGCCCGGAGTGACAGCCGGCGATACCCAATGGCCCCTGCCGAAAAAACTGCCGCCAGCCGAAGTTACCACTTATGGTTATGAGGACGAAGTGATGCTTTTGGTCCCACTGACCCTCTCTTCCAATCTGAATCCCGTCACACTTGATTTATCGGCGGATGTTTCGTGGCTCGAGTGTCAGGATCAATGCGTGCCAGGCAATACTAGCGTCGAGGCCAAATTGAAGGTTGGAGATGTGACCAGCTTGTCCGCTGATGCGGCGGCGATTGAATCGTGGAGGACCAAGGTGCCTGGAACGATGCCCAACGCGCTGATTTCGGCATGGTGGAACGGTACAACGAACGGCGACACCAGGCCTTTTTTGATCCAAGCGCAACTCCCGAAAGCGGACAATGCCGATTTCTACCCGGACGCGAGTGACAACTATGAAGTTCAACCGGAAACAGAATTTAATTTTGATGAAGCCAGAGGGTTGATCACCCTAAACAAGGCGGTTAAAAAATTCTCCGGTGACTGGCCAAGAGAAATATCCGGAGTAATTGTCGTTCAGAACGGGGCCGAACGAAATGGAATCAGTGTAACGTTGCCGTTGGCCGAGCAAGCTCCCGTGAGCAAAACAGGTTCCTCTTCGGGTGCGGGGGGCAATATGGCGGCGCCACAGGAAACCGCTTCCGCCGCGTCAACGACTGGCAACGCGGCCCCTGCCCTGCCCGCCAGACCGCTCTGGCAAATGATGATCTATGCATTCATCGGCGGATTGATCTTGAACATCATGCCCTGCGTGCTGCCGGTCATTGCCTTGAAAATTCTCGGCTTTGTGAGCGAATCCAAAAGCGACCCGAGACGGGTCCGCAAGCTTGGATTAGTTTATGCGCTCGGCGTAATCGTGTCTTTTCTGGTGCTCGCGGCCGTGGTCATCGGGGTCAAGGCCGCCGGACATAGCGCCGGCTGGGGGATGCAATTCGGCAGCCCCGTTTTCATCGTTTGCCTGACCACTCTTGTCACGCTGGTCGCCCTGAATCTCTTCGGTGTTTTTGAAGTCACGCTCGGTGGTCGTGCGTTGAATACTGCGGGCGAACTTGCCTCGCGGCATGGCGCCTCCGGCGCTTTTTTCAACGGCGTGCTCGCCACGACCTTGGCGACGCCGTGCACGGCGCCGTTTCTTGCGCCGGCCCTCGGCTTTGCTTTTGCGCAGAGCGCGGCCATCATTATTTTGATTTTCATATTCATCGGAGTCGGGCTGGCTTCGCCGTATATTCTGTTGAGTTGGAATCCGGCCTTGTTGAAATTCCTGCCCAAGCCGGGCGCCTGGATGGAAAAATTCAAGATCGCCATGGGCTTCCCGATGCTGGCCACTGTCATGTGGCTGTTTTACATCGCCTCTAGTAGCTACGGTAAAGATGTCGCATGGCTGGGTGGCTTTCTCGTGGTCGTGGGCCTGGCTGCGTGGATTTTTGGCGAATTTGTTCAACGCGGTCGCCGTCACCAAATTGCGGCAGGAATCATTGCCTTGCTTGTGCTCGCCGGAGGCTACTTTCTGATTCTGGAGAAAGAATTGGACTGGCGAGGACCGTTAACTCAGATGAACACCGCCGGATTGCAGGATAACTCCCCTGATGCCATCCACTGGCAGCCGTGGTCGCAGGACGCCATCGCTCAGGCACAAGCCGCCGGAAAACCGGTCATCGTCGATTTCACAGCGGACTGGTGCTTGACCTGTCAGGTAAACAAAAAGACCAGCATCGAGATTCCGTCGGTCCGCAAGAAACTAAAGGATCTGAATGCCGTCGCGCTGGTGGGCGACTACACACGTTTCCCTGAGGGCATTACCGAGGAGTTACAGAGGTTTGGGCGAGCTGGAGTACCGCTGGTACTGGTTTATCCCAAAGAACCGAACACCAACCCGGTTCCGCTACCCGAAGTTTTGACCCCCTCCATTGTATTGGCCGCGCTGGACCATGCCGCGGAGTAATTTTTTGAACCTAATTTCTGAAGCTCGCGTCTAAGTAACAAAGGTAAAACAAACCAAAACTTATGAAAAATACTCTCGCACAAACGTTTGCATTGCTTGCCGCCATGACGGTGGCGGCTTCCACGTTTGCCGTCGAAATTGGCAAACCGGCGCCGGATTTCACCGGCACTGACATCAACGGCAAAACCGTTCACCTGAGCGATTACAAAGGTAAGATTGTGGTGTTGGAATCCTACAATTCCGACTGTCCTTTTTGCCACAATCAATACGCCAGCGGGGCTGCGCCGGATTTACAAAAGGAACTCCGGGCGAAAGGCGTCGTCTGGCTGCTGGTCAATTCTGTAAATCCGAAAAATTCCAGCTATCGAACTCCCGAGCAGGCGCGTGCGGAATGGACGGACATGAAGATTCAAGCGAACGCTTGGATTGATGACAGCGATGGCACGATTGGACACCTGTATGACATGAAAACGACACCTCATTGCTTCGTGATCGGGAAGGACGGAATCCTCGATTATGACGGCGCAATGGACGATCGGCCGGTTCCTTTCGGGGATCCTCGTACGGCAAATAATTATGTTCGCGATGCTGTTAATGAACTGTTGGCCGGACAGAATGTGGCCGTCACGCAAACAAAGCCCTACGGTTGCGGCGTGCATTACGCGGATTAATTGGGGCACTTTCGTGCAAGGTTTAGATCGGCTTGGTCCTTGAGTTCTACCTCCTGCAGGATGATTAGCAAACGGGCAAGTCTGGTTTTGCGAAGGGGTCTCCTTCAAACCCGGCCTCCTTTTTTTGGTTCTTCGGCGATTTGCCCGGGTCCGGGCATGGAGTTTTCTACTGTGTCTCGGTGGAAGGATTTGCAACCGGTTTTGCCACTGGTGTTATGACAACTTTTTTTGACAGGCGCGCGAACCCGAATTCTTTAAGAAACCAATCGGTTGGCGCGACAATGCTCACGGGCCGCCGGGTAAAAGTATCCCTGTAAGCCAGCTGCACGGCCCGCAATCCCAGGCGGTAACCTTTCTCCACGCGGCCATAGAGCTCGTCGCACATGATCGGGCTGCCTGATTCCGCCAAGTGCACGCGGATCTGGTGTGTGCGCCCGGTCAATGGCTTTGCCTCGATCAAAGTGAACCGGTCATTGCTTTGTAACACACGGAAGTGAGTCTCGGCATCCTTGCCCTCATCGCTTTGGTCCACTCGCATTCGGCCGAATTTTTTCGGATCCGGCCCCAGCGGCAGCTCGCAGACCCATTCCGGTTCGCGGGGTTTGCCCTCGACGACCGCGAAATAAATCTTTTCCATCCGGCGGGATTCAAACATGTCGCTCAAAGCGCGCAAAGCACCCTCGCTCTTGGCGAACAACATCACGCCGCTCGTGTCCGCATCCAGCCGGTGGACGTGGCGCAGGTATTTTAAATTGCGGGAACGGGCCCAGTAATCATCCGCGCGGATGGACGAATCTATGGCCGCCTGCAAATTCCAGTTTGTCTTGCGCCAGGAGTGAGGCACGAGCATCCAGCCGCGGGGCTTATCAATCGCCAGTACCGAACGATCCTCGAACAAAATCGGAATCGGGTCGCATCCCGGCAGTTCAATCGAATTTGTTTTGGCCATCGGCAGGAATTTATTTGAAAACTTGCCATACCGCAGCCAGAATCGCATGATTCTTTCAACTCCAAAGCACCATGCCTAGACCAGTAACACTTTTCACCGGACAATGGGCCGACCTTAAACTTGAGGAACTCCTTCCGCTCGTCAAAAAAATGGGTTACGACGGAGTGGAACTTGCCTGCTGGGGCGACCATTTTGAAGTGGACCGCGCCCTCGCCGAACCCGATTACGCCAAGAAGAAGTGGGCTCTCCTCACGCGGCACGGCCTTTCCTGCCACGCCATTTCCAACCATCTGGTCGGCCAGGCCGTGTGCGATTTGATTGACGAACGGCACCAGGCCATTTTGCCGGCGGATGTCTGGGGCGACGGAAAGCCGGAAGGCGTCCGTCAGCGAGCCGCTGAAAAAATGAAGGCCACCGGCCGCGCCGCCAGAAAATTTTTTGATGCCCGCCCCGGCAAGAAAAACGTGGCTTCCGCAGCTATCGTAAACGGTTTTACGGGTTCTTCCATCTGGCATGCGCTGTACGCGTTCCCGCCAACGAGCCAGGAATTCCTGGAGAGAGGATTTGCGGATTTCGCCAAACGCTGGCTGCCGATCTTCGATGTTTTTGAGAAGGAAGACGTCAACTTTGCGCTGGAAGTCCATCCCACGGAAATTGCATTCGACATCGCCTCGGCGAAACGCGCGCTGCACGCCGTGAAAAATCATCCGCGCTTTGGCTTCAATTACGACCCCTCACATCTCGGATATCAAGGTGTGGATTATGTGAAGTTCATCCGCGAATTTCGTGACCGGATTTTTCACGTCCACATGAAGGATGTGTGGTGGGGTCATGGCGATGGCACGGTCGGCGTATTTGGCGGGCACACAGATTTCACGAATCCGCATCGCTACTGGGATTTCCGCTCGCTCGGTCATGGCGACATCAACTTTGAGGAAATCATTGTCGCGCTGAATGACGTCGGGCATCGCGGGCCGCTCTCAGTGGAATGGGAAGATGGCCGCATGGATCGCGTACACGGTGCGACCGAAGCCAGCGCATTTGTGCGCAGATTGGATTTCACACCGAACAAAGCGGCTTTTGACGCGGCGTTTTCGAAGCGCAAATAAATCAAACCCCGAATGGACGCGAATATACCCGAATTAGTTCGCCGGCGAACACCGGTCAGTATTTTTCGTTGATATCGGTTCGTACGCATTCTGAGTTAAGCTCAATATATGAAACGCAAACTTCGTTACGGCATGGTCGGCGGCGGACAGAGCGCCTTCATCGGTGCGGTCCATCGCATGGCGGCCAATCTGGATGGACAAATCGAGCTGGTGGCCGGGGCTTTTTCGTCCGACGCCAAAAACTCGCGCACAACGGGCGATCAGTTGTTCCTCAATCCCGCGCGAGTTTATGCAAACTACGAGGAAATGGCCAAAGGCGAAGCTGCGCTGCCGGCGGATGAACGGATGGATTTTGTTTCGATCGTCACGCCGAACTTTTTGCATGCGCCGGTGGCCACGACCTTTTTGAAGGCCGGGTTTCACGTGGTCTGCGACAAGCCAATGACCTTGACACTAAAGGAGGCCAAGGCCCTGCGCGACACGGTACGGAAGACAGGAAAGGTCTTTGCGCTTACCCACAATTACACTGGTTACCCGATGGTGAAAGAAGCGCGCGGACTCGTGCGCAGCGGCAAGCTTGGGAAGATCCTGAAAGTCGTCGCTGAATATCCGCAAGGCTGGCTGCTGGATAAAATCGAGGCCGAGGGCCAGAAACAGGCAGCCTGGCGCAGCGACCCCAAAAAGGCCGGTTCCAGTTGCTGCCTCGGGGATATCGGCACGCACGCGGAGAATCTGGGCCGCTATATCACCGGTCTGGAAATTGATTCGTTGTGCGCGGAATTCACTACGTTCATTCCCGGACGCGTTTTGGAGGATGATGCGAACCTGCTGATCCGTTATCGGGGCGGGGCGAAGGGCGTTTTGCATTGCTCGCAAGTCTCCTGCGGTGAGGAAAACAACCTGAACATCCGCGTTTACGGCACCCAAGGTTCGCTGGCGTGGCACCAGGAGCATCCAAACGAATTGAAGTTCATTGCCAAAAATGAACCGGCGAAAATTCTGCGTCGGGGCAACGGTTACCTCAGCGATACGGCCAAAAAATTTACGCGCCTGCCCTTTGGGCATCCCGAGGCCTTCATCGAGGCGTTTGCGAATATTTATCTTGAAGCCGTCGCCGCCATCCGAGCCCGCATCGAGGGCAAACGCGGCGGCACGTTTGATTTTCCGACCGTGGACGATGGTGTTTACGGCATGGCCTTTCTTGAAACCGCAGTGAAATCTGCTTCGTCCAACGCGAAGTGGACCAAATTCGCCAAAATCTAAAACCAAAATAAAATGAAAACCAAAGTTCTTGCTCTAACGACCCTTGCGACCCTTGCCGTTGCTCTCGCAGGTTGCGCAACTCGTACGGTACCACCGCCAACCCCAGCAACCACTGCTCCCAAACCGATCCAGGGGATTGTCATCAATGGCGTCGAAGGTTTTCATGATACACCCATGCAACCGGACGGGATATGGCATGTCCATGATCCGGCACGTCCGCAGCCGCCCATTGTGACCACGGACAAATTCAGTCAGGAAGCTCCACCACCGAGCGATGCGATCGTACTGTTCAATGGCACCGATTTGTCGCAGTGGGTCGATAAAAAGACCGGCGGTCCGGTGGGATGGCATGTAGTGGATGGAGTGGCCGTCTCAGACAAAGGCGATATCCAGACAACCAACCAATTTGGCGATATCCAAATACACCTGGAGTACTGCGAGCCGATATTGCATGGCCGGGACGGCCAAGACCGTGGCAACAGCGGTGTGTTTTTGATGGGTCGCTATGAAATCCAAGTTCTCGACTGCTACAACAATCCCACTTATCCAGATGGGGCAACCGGCGCGATTTACGGACAACATCCGCCGCTGGCCAATGCCTGTCGCCCACCCGGCGAATGGCAAACTTACGACATTATTTTCAATGTGCCGCACTTTGGCGCGGACGGTAAGTTGGTCACGCCCGGTTATGCGACCGTCATCCAAAACGGGGTGGTCTTGCAGAATCATCAGGCTATCCGCGGAGATACCAACTGGCGCGTGCCGGGAACTTATACACCCGTCGGGCCGACCGGCCCGCTGGCGCTGCAGTACCACAATAATTCCGTTTCTTTCCGTAATATCTGGGTGCGCCCGATACCGGTGGATAATGAACCCTGAGCGGATCGCGGCCTTAACCTCGAAATAAAACCAAAGTCCACATGAGAAAAATATTCACGTTGTTTGCGATCGCTTTGGCGGCCGTGTCATTTATCGGCTGCAAGTCCTCTGAAGCCAGCCGGACGCCAAAGCGGCTGCTGGTCGTCACGACCACCACTGGCTTCCGGCACAGTTCGATTCCCACGGCGGAACGCATTCTCTCACAACTCGCGCAGTCCAGCGGTGAGTTCACGGTGGATTTTGTCGAACAACCGCCGGGAAAACCCGGCGACCTGCCCAAAGACGCCACCGACGACCAAAAAACGGCCCATCAAGCGGCGGAGGACCAGTGGCACGATGCCTTGAAAGCCGCGTTGCAAAAACTGTCGCCGGACTCACTGAAAAATTACGATGGCGTGGCATTTGTGAGCACCACCGGCGACCTGCCGATTCCGGACCCGCAAGGATTTCTGGATTGGATCAAGGCGGGCCACGGGTTCATCGGCATTCACGCCGCGAGCGATACGTTTCACGGCTGGCCGCCCTACATTGACATGCTCGGCGGTGAATTCGAGCACCACGGCCGTCAGGTCAGCGTGGATTGCCTGAACCAGGACCCTGATAATCCGGCGACCGCATCGTTGCCGAGTGTCTGGCACATCCAGCAGGAAGAGATTTATCAGTTCAAGAATTATGATCCGACGAAAGTCCACGATCTGTTGATCATGGACAAACATCCGGAAACTGGAGCCCCCGGACATTATGCTGTGTCCTGGTGCAAGAGCTACGGGGACGGACGGGTCTTTTACACGTCGCTCGGCCATCGCGAAGACATTTGGGACGCGGACCCCAACCTGCCCGACCGTAAAAATTCCGTCGAAATCTCCAGAGCGTACCAAGCCCACGTGCTCGGTGGCATCGAATGGGCACTGGGCATAAAAAAATAAACGGCCGGGCAGCAAATCTTGGATTGAATTGCGGACGGTTTTTCTGTTAATGTCCGCGTTCCGATGGTTCGGGGTGTAGCGTAGCCTGGCTAGCGCGCTTGCTTGGGGTGCAAGAGGTCGGGAGTTCAAATCTCCCCACCCCGACCATTTTTAAAGGGTTTTTCGATAAAATCACCGGTTCTAACACAGTTCTGACATTTAAAGATTAAATGTCCGGACGGTAACGGAACCATGAAAACCGAAAAGTACCCGTCCACGTTAACCAAAAAAAGGGTGTCCGCGCTGATCCGCAAGTCTAAGAAACTGAAGGACAGCAAAACCCACACATATTTCATTGTAGAAAACATCGAACTCGGCAAACGGAAACAGGCTTGGCGATCAGACCCCGAAGGAGCTGAAGTTTTGGAGACTGACGCTTGAGAAAGGATTGGAAATGGCCAGCAAAACTCGCTGGAAGTGACTCTGTTAACCTATTTGACGTCAATTTCCAACCAGCCGAAAAAATATTTGCATGCCAATAAACTGGTTGGTGTAAGGACTGGTGGCACCGGCGATCGTTGAGAAGGCAGAGTTCAAGTTTGTGGCGGATTGCAGACTGTAATTAGTACCGGCCCAGCTTAATACCAAAGAACCGTTGATTTTTTGAAAGTCAAGCATCGCCGGCGAGGACACGGTGATCATGAATACCCCACCACTTTGTCCAGGGCCTCCGCCGCTCGTGGTTCCATATAGGTTGTTGCCTGAGACAAATAAATCGGACTCAGGATAGTTTCCTTCCGCACCGAAGCTGGCAAAGCTATGCAAAACAGTATAGCCGGTGCCATCGGGATTGATCTGAAACACGACGCCACCGTCGCCGGAGACAGCCCCGCCCTGTGCGGCTGTTCCGTAAAGCACGCCATTGGCCATCGTCAGACCCCGTTGCGGATAGGCGCCATGGGTATAATAATCAAAGCTATAGAGGTTAGTATAAGCGCTACCGTCCGTGTTGACCCGGAAAATGCTACCACTACTATCAGCGCCGCCCTGCTCGGTCATGCCAAACAATGTGTTACCGGAAAGAACCAACTGGCATTGTGGACCGGCGCTATTGGTAAAAGCCTGCAGTACGACCAAATCACCCCCTGATAGCTTATAAACCGTACCACCATATCCGCTGCCACCGCCGGTAGTAGTGCCATAAAAGGTATCGCCTACCATGAGAACGCCGTTGCCCGGGATTATCGGGGCTGGATAAGTTCCGTCAGTATAACCAAAATCAAAAAGATCCGTGACGGAGCCACCGCTGTAAGGTGCGGCGAATATCACTCCATAGCCATAAACCGGGCCGTTGGCCGCCGTCCCATAAAAGACACCGTTTGTGTTGAACAATTCTGACGGACCTGTGAAAACGTCATTGCCGAAATCGGCTATGACGGTGAAATTTGAACTGTTCAGATCGTAACGAAAAATAGTTCCGCCGCGTTCAGGACCGGCGAGGGAAGCTGTTCCGTAAAGTGAATTGCTGATCAGCAACAGGTCCGACTGCGGTTCGGAACCATCAATCCCACCATTAAAATTATGAAGCACCGTCAGATTTGTGCCGACAAGCTTATACAAGACGCCGTCACCATACTGGCCGCCGAGGTAAGTAGTGCCATAGAGGGCGTTGCTGACGAGAATCACGCCACTGTAAGGAACGGCACCGTCAATGTTGCTGCCTGTCGAAAAGTCAGTGGCCGAAAAGAAATAGAGATTTGTGAAGGTAATGTTTTGGGCACTGGCAAACTTCGCCCAAATAATTAAAGAAGACACTAGAAATAATTTCAAAAAACTCTTCATGAAAATGAATTCAAGCTTGTTGCCATTCGTACAAGTTCTGATGAACCTCGTTTTTGACTTTGCTTTTGTAGAACATTCGCCCGGAGTTGCAAGCTTTTTTTGCAAA
>JBEKMT010000187.1:0-10116 GCA_050008355.1 Verrucomicrobiota bacterium | reverse complement strand
TCCGATCTTATTGCGGTTTAATGTTGTGGTGTGGAAGAAGGCTCGAAACTTTTTAAGGTCGCATCGTCGGGTAAATCGATTGGTGCTGGCCGCCTCTTTTACACTTGGTTCCCGCCAGGTGCCATTGCTGATGGTCCGACATCCCCGAGCCCGGCGTTATTTGTTGAGGCTTAACCCTGATGGCACGGCGCGGGTGACTATTCCCCGGGGTGGCAACAGTGCTGAAGCGCTAGCGTTTGCTGAACGCAACCGCGTTTGGCTGGAGAATCAAGTCGGCCGCCTGCAATCCAGCCCGTCGCACAAGATCAGCTGGCAAGCTGGCGCGGAGATCTGGTATCGCGGAGAATTGCTCCGCATTGAAATCGTTTCGCCGGGATTGATTGGTTTTGGCACTGAGGTTTTGACGGTAGCCGATGTCGCGGAGGATTTACGCCCGGTCATTGCAAAGCATTTACGCCAGATCGCCACTCGCGAACTGCCGGTGCGCGTTATGGAGTACGCGGCTCAGCATCGTCTCACGGTCAGGCGGGTCTCTGTGCGAAATCAGAAATCACGTTGGGGTTCATGCTCGCGTCGGGGCACCATCTCACTCAACTGGCGGTTAATCCAGACTCCGGAATGGGTGCGTGATTATATCATCCTCCACGAACTGGCACATCTAAGGCAGTTGAACCACTCAACTAAATTCTGGCAGGAAGTGGAGACTTTGTGCCCGGAATATCAACGGGCGGAGCAGTGGTTGAAAGACCATCGCGAGTTTTTTGCTGAGTCAAGCTGACCGTTACCGCCATCAGGTTCGGAAATTAGCCGATCAACCCGTTGACCTAGTCCAGCAATTTGAATGAGAGAGTCAGCAAAAACTTGTGGCGCGATAAGTACCAATCATGATTCAGGGTGATTCGAAAAGTGCAACTTCGGAAATGGCCGGGCACACCGGTGATTTCGTGATGCGCAACCGGACTTTGTCGGTGGCAATATTTTGGCTGCGCACCAGCCGGCAATTGCCGATGGATGTCCCGCTGGCAAATGGCATCCACTGACCATTCTGCCAGGAATCCAAAGCGAAGCCTTCCACCCGCTGGCCGAGGAGTAAGAATTCGCGCAACCGTACAACGTTGAACGCGGTCGGCTTTCTGAAGGTGAGAACCAAATTCGCATTGGTCACCTCGTCGTCTGTCGTCCAATACAGATTGCTACTGCCTGTGATCACATTGCGCGCGGCGTATTTCGGGTCACTGCCGCGAATATTGGAAGCGGTGATAACCGCGTTCCGGGCGAGGTCGTGTTCGAAAGTTTCGTCGAGAATTTTCCGAAATCCGCGCAAAGATTTGACGTCCGCTTCGTCGATGTGTCCGCGCTGGTCGGGCGGGATGTTCAGCAACAGGCCCGCTCCGCGACCCACGGAATCATAGTAAAGATCCACCAACTGTTGAGGCGTTTTGACGCGCGTGTCTTCGTCAGCGTGATAAAACCAGCCGGGACGGATGGAAACGTCGCACTCGGCTGGCACCCAGTCCGTTCCAGGTCGGTCACCCCGGTTTAATCGCGCCGAGTCCGCGATTCCGGGGGCGAAATCCTGACGGTTCAAGGTAGACCAGCAGGTCTCGCCGGCGATCCCATTTTCGTTGCCTACCCAGCGGATGTCGGGCCCGGCGTCGCTGAAGATGCATGCGTTTGGTTGCAACTTGCGGATGAGACTGATGGTGTTCGGCCAATCATAATATGTCTTCCGATCAATGATGCGTGTCTCCCTGGCCCCGCCGTAATAACCGTCACCGCCGTTCGCGCCGTCGAGCCAGACTTCACAAATCGGGCCGTAATGGGTTAGTAATTCGCGCAGTTGGTCTCGATAGTGGGTGATGTAGTCCGGCGTGCCGTAATCGCCCCGGTTGCGGTCCCAGGGAGAAAGATAAACCCCGAACTTTAATCCATACTTGCGACAGGCCCCGGAAATCGCCTTGACGACGTCGCCATGGCCGTTTTGCCACGATGAGTTTTTTACAGAATGTTGGGTGTAGGCCGACGGCCAGAGGCAAAAGCCGTCGTGATGTTTGCAGGTCAAGACCAATTCTTTCATGCCGGCGTCGCGCGCCGTGCGAACGATTTGCTCTGCGTCAAAATCGGCCGGGTTGAAAACCTTTTCGCTTTCATCCCCATAGCCCCATTCCTTGCCGGTGAATGTGTTGACGGTGAAATGCAGAAAGCCGCAAAATTCTCGTTGCTGCCACGCGAGTTGTCTTGTGCTCGGTATGGGGCCGTAAGGAGCGGGTGGTGGAACGCCGGCAGCTTTCAGGAATAGCATCGAGGCAAAAAATAACAAGATGGTTGAGTGGGTCGTTGGCATGGCGGGATGATAAGGACAGCAGCTTGAAGTCTGAAGCCCGAATTTTCTGTGGAAACGCGAAGTCGCAGGGCAGGTATGGGGAAGAAGTGTGAGACTCGAGGACAAGCTCTGGTCTTTGGAGTATGGAATTTGTCTCTTTCGCTAGCGCCTCAACGCATCAATAACGCAACTGTAAGCCATGAACAAGAAACCGTAAACCCCAAACCCTGAAATAGGTGCAGCAGATGGTGCTCGGTATTTTAATCTTGCGCTCCAATTCCCCTTTGAATTTAGCGCGCTGCTCTTATATTGATTGGCCATGGAGACAAACCAGAACCCGAAAACATCAACTGATAAAATGCCTCTGGTCTTGCAAGTCAAAATGGTTAACAAAAATTACAGGTCACGGCGAGTGCTCAACGAAGTTTCCTTCTCACTCGCGGCCGGCGAGCGCGTCGCCCTGGTCGGCCCTTCGGGTTGCGGCAAGACTACTTTGTTAAATTGCCTGGGCGGCATTGACCGGGCCGACGGTGGCTCGATCCAACTCGCCGGTCTGGCGATGGAAAAATTGACGAGCGACGACCTCGCGCGGGTGCGCCGCGAACAAATTGGCACGGTTTTCCAGTTCTTTCATTTGCTGCCGACATTGACCGCGTTTGAAAACATCGAGCTACCGCTTCAGTTGTTGAAAATAAATGGCCGTGAAAGGCGTGAGCGGGTGGTGGATTTGTTGGTGCGCATCAAATTATCCCACCGGGCGGATGCGTTGCCCGGCCAGCTGTCAGGCGGTGAGATGCAGCGCGTGGCCATCGCCCGAGCCCTGGCCCATCGTCCCCGCTTGCTCTTGGCGGACGAGCCGACGGGCAATCTGGATTCGGCTAACGGCGAAAACATCCTCGATCTCCTGGCGGCACTTTGCACGGAGCACAACACCGCGCTTCTGATGGTCACCCACAGCACAGAGGCTGCGTGCATTTGCCATCGTACCCTGCACATGCGCGATGGTGTGATCATCCGGGAGAGTCAAGGACAGACGGAAGGGGTGTCGCCTGGGGTATGGAACAATTGAGTTCGTTGCGGGTGATCCCGTTGATTTTCCGTCGTATTATCTGGCGTCATTGGTCCGTGGCCTGGCGCAGTACCGGGTTGCTAATTTCGATATTGGCCCTGGGCATTGCCGTGTTTTTCTCCATCCGTCTAGCGAATCGTGCAGCGGTCAAAAGTTTTGAATATTTCACGGGGCTGCTGCATCAATCCAGCGATTGGCAGATTTCTGCGCTGGCCGGGTCGTTGTCGGACTCCACGCTGCCGCAGTTGCGCTCAGCTTTCGGCGACTTGCCGGTGGACATCATCCCGGTGCTGGAAACCAGTGCGGCCGCGCCTCGTCAAATGGGGGAGGATCCGATCGGCTCGCGTCAGATGTTTGATCTGGTCGGGCTGGACTTGATTTCAATCCAAAATCCGGCCTCGGCGGCTGGCGACAATTCGGACTTATTCAATCGGCCGGAAGCCGGGACCAATAGCCAGGGCATGGTGCGGTTGGGGGACGTGTTGCAGAAAACCAACGCGGTGTTCATCAGTTCGGCGATGGCAAGGCGGGAACATTTGCAGCGCGCGGACCACCTTGCCGTGGTGATCGATGACCGGGTGATCGACCTTGAAATCGCCGGCATTATCCCGGATCTGCCTTCGCGCCCGGCGGCGCCGGATAACCTTATAATCATTGACTTGCCCGCGCTCCAACGCCTGACTCACCGTCCGGGCAAACTTGATCGCATCGAATTCTCGGTGCCTGATGGTCCGCTGGCGGAATCTCAGCGCACCACCTTGCACAACAAGTTGGTCACACTCGGGAAGAATCGCTGGCAGCTCTTGAGCCAGGCCGATCGGCGGGCAGGCGCGGCGATGATGACCCGCGCTTTCCGCATGAACTTGAATCTGCTTTCCACGATCGGGTTGCTGGTCGGTTTATATCTGATTTTTCAGAGCCTCGACGGGGCGGTGGTGCGGCGGCGGGAAGAAATCAGCATCCTGCGTTCGCTGGGAATCACCGAAAAGATCATTCGCCAATCCTGGTTGCTGGAGTCGGCAGTACTCGGTTTGGCCGGCGGCATTATCGGAGCATTGTTTGGCTGGGCCGGGGCACAGATTGCTGTGCGCTTTGTTGGTCGCACGGTGAACGCGCTTTATTACAGCACTTCGGTCCAATCCGCCCGGCTCGATGGCGGAGAATTCATGCTGGCGCTCGGCATCGCTCTCGGCGCCAGCCTCCTCGCAGGGTGGTGGCCGGCGCGACAGGCCGCGAAAACACCTTCGGCCCAGATTCTCTCACGCGCGTTGGAAAATCAGGATCAAAAGCTACGGTGGCAATCGTCCCTTGGTCAATCGGCCGGGTTTGCCGCCGCAGTCTTGGCAGTAAGTTTTTGCTTGGTTTGGCTGCCTCCGTTGCGTTTGGCCGGTGCGCTGAGGATTCCTCTCGCTGGCTATGCGGCGGCGGTCGGCCTGATCTTCGGAGGCGGCATTTTATGCGGCAAAACCCTTCAAGAACTGGCGCATTGGTTCCGCTCCGTCGGAAATACCTCCGCGGCCGCCAGGATGGCGCTCAGCCACCTCGCCCATTTGGGAAGTCGACATCGGCTGGCGGCGGCGAGTGTTTTATGCGCCGTGTCCATGGCCGCGGGCATGATCATCCTGGTGGCCAGCTTTGACGCGACGATGACGAGTTGGATTGGGAACACTTTCCAGGCGGATCTTTATGTCACCAGCTCCGCGGCGGAAGGCGCCTCGTCACAAAACGGGATTTTGCCGGAAACTTGGCGGGCCATCGCGCATTACCCCGGCATTGCTGAACTGAATGCCATGCAGACGGCGGAAATCCAAATCAATGGCATTAGCACCATGCTGGTCGGCGTGGATGTCGATTTCTCCCGCCGTCATCCAAACCTGACCTGGCGACAACGTCCAAGCGATGCTGATTTCTTCGATGACTCACGCGACGAGAACCTGGGTCTTGCCAGTGAAAGTTTCTGCGAACGATTCCGCGTGCAGCGCGGTGATTTGGTGAACATTCCGACGCCTGCCGGTGAAAAGCCGCTCACGATTTCCGGCGTTTTTTCGGATTACGGTAATGAACGCGGATCGTTGTTGATCTCGCGCCGCCATTTTTCAGCCTGGTTCGGCGATGAATCGGCCCGCAGCCTCATTATCATTGCCGCGCCGGGCGTCGACCCGGATCGCCTTCAAGCGGAACTCGCACATGATTTCCCCGCGCTTGACATTCTCACTAACCGCCATTTGCGTTCGGAAATTCTAAGGGTCTTTCATCAGACCTTTTCGCTGACCTACGCGCTTGAGCTGATCGGCATCGTCGTGGCGGTCGTAGGCTTGGGAATGACCTTTTCAAGCATCCTCATTGATCGACGCACGGAGATGACCACTCTGCGGGCATTGGGCTGGCGACGCGATGAAATGGCCCTGTCCACGGCCATTGAGGGGACTTTGCTTTCGGTGTGCGCAGTGGTTGCCGGTTCGATAGTCAGCCTGGGGTTGGGCTGGATCTTGATTTACGTGATCAATAAGCAAAGTTTCGGTTGGACCCTGCAATTTCGAGTCCCATGGGTTTTAATGTCCGTCGAGGGACTGCTGGTTATTGTCATGGGGACCGTTGTCGCCTACCTGGTGGGCCGCTGGGGTTCAGGTTTGCCGGCCGACCGCGAAGAGTAGAATGAAAAAGATTTTCCTCATCATTTTAACGGCCATGATTTCGATGAGCGGCTATGCTGGGGATTCAAGCCTGACGGCAGATCGGTTTTCCTTGCCGCAACCAGGGCATGTCTTTGCTTTTCCGCGGGACTATGGCAGCCACAATGATTTCAAAATCGAATGGTGGTATATCACCGGGCATTTATTCGGGGAAGACGGCCGCCGGTTTGGCTTTCAGGCGACTTTTTTTCGAAGCGCCCAATCGCCGCCGGATGCCCTGGCTGATACCAATTTCTCTGACTTTGATGACAACACCATTTTTCTTGCGCACATGGCGTTGCTGGATGTGAACAACGGGAGCTTTATCTACCAACAACGATTGAACCGGAGCGGTTGGGACGCCTCTGCCGCTCCGGATAGACTCGATGTTCGCAACGGAAGCTGGTCATTGCGGATGACCGATACCAATTTGCAGACGATGTCGTTGCTTGGTTCGGTGGGTGGCCAGGCCAGTTTGCAGCTCGAACTCAAGCCGCTAAAGCCATTGGTGGTTTTCGGCAGCAATTCTGTTTCCCGAAAAGCCGCCGAGCCTTCAGCGGCCAGTTATTACCTTACCTTCCCGCGATTGCGGGTGGTGGGGCAGGTCGTTGTTAGCGATGAGACGAATCAGGTGCGTGGCGAGGCCTGGATGGATCACGAGATCAGCAGCAGCCAGTTGGGCGCCAACCAGTCGGGTTGGGATTGGTGCTGCCTGCAATTCAAGGATGGTCGTGAAATCATGGCCTACCGCATGCGCCGGAAGGATGGAACACAAGACGACTATTCCACCCTCGCCTGGGTTGACACCAATGGAAAGGTCACTCAATTGTCGTCCGTGTGGTTTCATATGGAAACTGTGCAGACTTGGCGCAGTCCACAAACCGGTGCTGTCTATCCAGTCAGCATCCGGCTCTTTACTCAAGATGTGGCCGACGGCCGGCCGGTCAATTTTCTGCTGGAACCTCTGGCTAAAAATCAGGAGCTTGCCGGCGGTGGAAATATTGCTTATTGGGAAGGATCATGCCGTGTGCGCGACGATCAAGGCAGGGAAGTTGGTTCGGCTTTTCTGGAATTAACGGGATATGCTGGTAATCTGCAAAAAGATCTGCACTGATGCTGGTTGAAGTGCAGTCAGTCAAATCAGTCTCGACACTCAGAAGGGGATTGAGAAAAAATGGAGCAAAAATTTGGATGTCTTCATACTCGGTGAATTGTTTTAAAGTTGTCATTTATTAAGACTAAAACTGTCAGCAGCAATTCCAGAGCCGGTATCAGTATGGATTCACAAATCCAGTGTTTGCGTCTAATTCCCCAGTCCAAGTGTAAATTGTCGCGTGCCGTGCTAAATTGCTTGGAAGAGGGAAGTTGATGAAAAATACTCCGAGGCATTAAATGTGAAACTTTTAGTAAGATATGAGATTTATCCCAAGGCACTCCACTTGCTTAAACTTCCTCTGCACTGTTTTCGTTTGTCAGCCGCAATGTGTTGAGCGTAAGCTGCCGCCATGAAATCTCCATTACTTTCCCGGCGTGATTTTCTGCGAAATTCTTCCCTCGCGCTGGCCAGCCTGCCGTTGTTGAACACCCTGGCGGCCGAACCTACTCGTAAAATCGGCTTTGCCTTGTGTGGTTTGGGTAATTTGAGCTCGTATCAGATCGCGCCGGCTTTGCAACAGACCCAGTATTGCCGGCTCGCTGGGATTGTCACCGGCACCCCCGCCAAGGCGGTGCGCTGGAAATCGCAGTATGATATTCCTGACCACTGCATTTACAATTACGACACCATGTCAGAGATGGCCGATAATCCGGATATTGATGTGGTCTATATAGTTACACCGAACGCGTTGCACGCAGAATCAACCATCAAGGCGGCCAAGGCGGGAAAGCATGTGTTGTGTGAAAAGCCCATGGAAGTCTCCGTGGAAAGATGTCAGCAGATGATTGATGCCTGCCGGATAGCAAATCGGCAGTTGGCGATTGGTTACCGATTGCATTTTGAGCCGAACAATCTCGAATGCGTCCGGCTGGCCCGCGAAAAAGTGTTCGGCGAATTAAAGTTTATCGAGGCCAGCTTCGGTTTTGCCATCGGCGATCCCAGACAATGGCGGTTGAACCGTGCTCTTGCAGGCGGAGGACCACTTATGGATGTTGGTATTTACGCGCTACAGGCCATGCGCTATCTCACCGGAGAGGAACCATTGCAGGTGTCAGCTACCCAGTCAACGACGGACCCCGTCAAATTTAACAGCGTAGAAGAATCCATCGCCTGGCAGTTGAAATTTCCCAGTGGAGTTTTGGCGAATGGTGAGGCGACGTACCGATTCAATGGGTTGGATCGTTATGACGCTTATGCCGAACACGGATCGTTCGGACTGGAACCCGCTTACGTTTATCATGGTTTGCGCGGTAAACGCAGTGACGGACAGCCCATCCAGATGGATGACATCGACCAATTTGCGGCGGAAATGGACGACTTCGCTCAATGTATTCTCAACCATCGTCCGACCCGTGTGCCCGGCGAGGAAGGTCTGCGTGATGTTAAAATCATGATGGCCATTTACGAAGCGGCTCGCGCCGGCCAAACGCAAATTCTTTGAGTTATGGTTTACCTCTTTTCATTTAGGTGGATGGGAAAAACCCAATTGTTTCAGCTGTTTTTGGCCGTCATGCTTTCCTCGCCTCATTTCGTCGCTGCTCAAACTCAACCCGTGGTGGTCACGGTTGAGACCGGTGCCGCAAGTGCTGAGCTTTCACCCGACTTTTTAGGTTTGAGTTACGAATCCTCAATGCTCCTGCCCCGCGATGGGCATTACTATTTTAATGCAGACGATCAGGCACTGGTGAACACCTTCAAGACGCTTGGAATCAAAAACCTTCGCGTTGGGGCCAATGCCGTCGACGATCCGCGAATTCCGGTTCCCCGGGAGGAGGATATTGACTCCTTGTTCAATTTTGCGCGGGCGGCTGGCGTGAAAGTAATCTATTCGTTTCGCCTCAAGAATGGTGATCCGTCCAATTCCGCCCGACTCGCAGGCTATATCTCGACCCACGATGGGGATGCGCTCGCTAGCTTTTCAATCGGCAACGAGCCCAATTTTTTCCTCAAGCCATTTGATGTGTTTTTTGCACAGTGGAAACCTCACTACGACGCCATCCTGAAGACCGTGCCCGGGGCGAAATTTGACGGGCCAAGCGCCGATGCAAGTTATGCCTTGAATCTCGCGAAGGCTGTATTTGACGATGGCCATCTGTCAATGGCAAGTGATCATTATTATTTTCTCGGATCCGGCCGGGCAGGTGAAAAAGACCCGCCCGCGAACCGAGCCCGTTTTCTTTCCAACCGGCTTCACGGCGATTACGCGCGTGATTATGCCCGTGTCGGTGCCGTGCTGGCGGCCCAGGGTATCCCGTACCGGATCGATGAGATGAATAGCTGTTATAATGGGGGTTCCAAAGATTCAAGCGATACCTTCGCCTCCACTCTTTGGGCGCTGGACTGCACGCACTGGTGGGCGGCCCACCATATTCTGGGGGTGAATTTCCACACGGGAGAATCGGTGGGGCGCGACGGAAAGTTTGGCCCGCCGAACTATGCCGCCTTTCTCCGCGCACCGGACGGCCACGGATTCAATATGCGGCCACAGGCCTATGCCTATCTGGCTTTCAGCCAAAGTGCCCACGGATATCCAGTGCCTGTGAACATCCAGGCGGATCCCATGGTTAATTTCAATGCCTATGCCTATCGGGATCATGATCGTTCTGTCATCGTAACTCTGATTAACAAAAGCTATGGCGACCATGCACAATCAGCGACAGTTTCGCTCCTGCTATTGCAAGACGAGGGTGCGGGAACCTGGCAGCGAATGGATCTGGTGCAAAAAGACAGTGATATCGCTGCCAAAACAGATGTCAGTTTGGGCGGCGCTGCCATTGATTTGCAGGGAAACTGGCCAGGCCACTGGGAGAAAGTTGAGGGGTTGCATTCCAGCAAATTGACGATCCAATTGCCTGCCGCCTCCGCCACCATCCTGCGCTTTTCCCCGGCACAGTAA
>JBEKMT010000186.1:0-10261 GCA_050008355.1 Verrucomicrobiota bacterium | reverse complement strand
TGTATTATCTGCCGGTACGTGTGTTGTTTTCCTTTGGTGTCGCGACTTGCGCCTACTTCCTTATCGAACGCCCGCTGGCCATCTATCGCCGGCGAAACCAGCAAAACCGCACTACCAGCGAAACCGCAACTGCCAAAGCCGCCTTGAATCCAGGTTAATTTGGCCCCCGACAGTGAGGAAGTAAACATCTCATTCTTAAATGACTGGAATGGCAAAAATCAGCGTAATCATCCCCAATTATAATCGCGCGACGTTGGTTGGTGAAACCATTGAGAACATGCTTCGCCAGTCTTTGCCGCCATCGGAGGTGATCGTGGTGGATGATGGTTCCACGGATGATTCCCTGAACGTCATTCGAGCATTTGGTGACAGGGTAAAATTAGTCGCGCAAGCCAATCAAGGGCCGGGTGCGGCGCGAAATCATGGAATGCAGTTGGCCTCTGGAGACCTTATCCAGTTTATGGACAGCGACGATCTGGCCAGTTTAAATAAGTTGGAGATTCAGTTTAACGCTTTAAAGCAAAGTGGCGCAGACTTTGCCTATTGTCCGTGGGTGCGGACCGAGTTTTCGGATGGATGCCTTAGGTTCGCGGGCCCGGTCATGCAGGGAAGTGCCGTGCCTGGTTGGAAGTCCATGCTGGAATGGCAGATGGGAAGCTGGTGCTTGATATTTCAAAACTGCTTGTTCCGTCGAACCATCCTGGACCGGGTTGGAAAATACCGCACCGACCTGATGCCAAGTGAAGACAGTGAATATCTTGTTAGAATTCTGCTCGCCGGAGCGAAGCCGGTTTTCACCAAGGAATGCCTCGTTTTTTACCGAGCGCACGGCTCGAACCAAATTACCTCCTCCGGGACAAATGCCAGACATCGCGCCTTGGACTGGACTCGCTATTTTGAGGTCGTCGGCGAGGAGACTGAATCGCTTCTGGCATCGTTCCACCCGACGACGCGCATGGAAGTCGGTTTGATTATTCGTCGTCACAACCGCTATTGCGAAAACAATTCATGGCCGAAGCTCGATCCGGGCAGTCCGCTTTGCCGTCTGACTGATTCAATTCCTCCTTGGCGGCTGGCACTGGCGGATTGTGCCGAGCGTGTTTTTAGGAGATTATCTTTAATCCCGGGAGACACTCCCAATAGCCGGGGATTGGCAATTCGCAAAGCAAATGAGCAGGATTTTAGGTTTGCCCGGGAATTGGGTTACGAAGTGGCGAGCATCAAATAGAGTGTCATAATGAGGCTTGGAATAATTTCTACAATTGGTGACCAATATCAATGGGCTGGTAGTGAAGAAACCTGGCGATTGCTGGCCGTCGAGGCTCTGGCAACCAGTCACACCGTGTCCTTGTGCGCACCGTCGGGTATTATCAACTCAACCCAGGTTGGTAAACTGCGGCAATCGGGTGCCATGGTGTTTCCGCGCCAGGGTTTAAACGCCGTGACACGCCGCCTGTCCGAAAGACGCCTTTATTCACGATTCAAACAATTTTTTGCCGGGGGGCATGATGTCATCTTTCTATCAATGGGAGGTGTCGCAGACTGCATCTGGATTCCGGACCTGTTATGTTGCCTGAAGCAGACAACGGTACCCGTCGTGGTCTTTGTTCAAGCCAACGCCGAAGGGGTGGTCGGTGAAGAATCGCATCGGGAAATTCTTCGCGATTTTTATGCCCGGGCTGCCTTGGTGATATTCCTGTCGAAACACAATTACCAGTTGGCTGAGCGGCAGTTGGCATGGCGGTTTCCCCATGCCGAAACGATCATGAACCCGCTTCGTGAAAAGGTTCCCGATGCCCTCGCCTGGCCTGATGAAGCCGGTGGACAGATGCGATTTGCTGAAGTGGCCCGGTTGGAAGTTGTCGACAAGCAGCAGGATCATCTGCTTGAGGCTCTGTCAACCGATGCCTGGAAGTCGAGGAACTGGAAGCTCACTTTTTATGGTGCCGGGGAGGACGAGGTGCATATTCGCCGCCTGATTAACTTCTATGGCTTGCAATCCAAAGTTGAAATCGGGGGATTCGTCTCCAGCTTCCACGAAATATGGGCGAATAACCATTTGCACATCTTGCCTTCACGCAGGGAGGGTATGCCACTGGCGCTGATTGAGTCCATGGCTTGTGGACGACCGGCATTGGTCACAATGGCAGGCGGCAGTCCGGAACTTGTTGATCAGGATATTTCGGGATTCATTTGCCCCGGTATGCACCCTGAAGTGTTGAATAAAACCCTGGAAAGGGCGTGGGAGAAGCGCGGGCAATGGCACACGATGGGCCTGGCCGCGCGGACAAAAATCTGCAGTGTGCTGCATGAAAACTGGGCGTCATTCATCCTCTCCAGAATCAAGGCTGCTGCCCATCTTTGAATCATGAACATCGTATTTTGTGCCGATCGGAAAGCCTTGCCGGGGCTCCACGTGGCGGCTTATTCGCTATTGGCTCGGATCAATCCGGCAATTCCGCAAACACATTTCTCGGTGTTTAGCGATGCCCTGGATGAGACTGATCTGGCGCTGCTGCGCAAGACTTTGTCGCCGCTCAACAAGCCTTATACATTGGAGTTGCGTCGGGTGGATGCGGCGCTGTTCAGTGGTTTTCCATCTTTGAATGGAAGTTGGGCCACTTACTACCGGCTGGCAGTACCCAGGATCCTGGACGTGGAGCGTTTTCTTTATGTGGACGCCGACACTTTGTGTGATGTGGATGTGAGCGTGTTGGACACGCTTGAAATGGGACGTGCACCAGCAGGGCTGGTGCCCGAAGCACCACTCGCCGAGGCGGCTGACCGATTCGTTGCCGAACAATTGGGCAACAGCAAGGCCGAACCTTATTTCAATGCGGGCGTCATTCTGGTGAACGTGGAAGAGTGGCGGCAACAGAAGATAACGGAGCTGTCGATGGAATATCTTTCCAAGCATCATCCCCGCTATTGGGACCAGTCTGCCTTGAACGTGGTGTTGTATGGCAAAGCTATTCCGCTGGACGAGGCATTCAATTGCGTTACCAACATGCGGAAGCACTGGCCGACGCTGCGGAAACCCAACGGCCAGATCAACCATTTGCTACATTTTCTGGATTATCCCAAGCCATGGGACTTTTTAGGCGAGTGGGTGCATCCGCAGTACCCGATCTGGCGCGAGGTGTTGGACAACACGGCGTTGAAAGGATTCCGAACCTGGAATGCCGCGCCTTCCCGCATATTTCCGACGAGTCGCAAGAGCCTGAATGCCTATCTCAAAGTATTCAAAGACAGGCTATTATTTAGCGGCTATCGTCGGGGTTGGTTGCGGCGGGTAAAAGGAGTGCCCCCGCAATGCAGGATACAGACCGCCAGTCCGATGACGCCATGAAAGTGCAGGCCCCCTTCGGTTTCGTGACCGGCTGCCATGCCGGAGACAAGGTCATGGTCCAGGCCACCCTGGCCAGTATAAGGTATTATTGCCCGGGGATTCCGATTTGTCTGGTGGTGGATGGCCTGTTTGATGTTTCGGATTTGGAAAGCGAATATGGCCTGATCGTCCTGCGCATTTCGGAACTCCCATCGGTTGATATGCGCCAAATGATTGGCGGAAATTTTCGCGCGAAATTGGCCGCGATGTGGGAGGGCCCCTTTGAGTTTTATGTCTGGCTTGATTCAGATGCCATTATCTGGGGGAACTTCATGTCGCAAATCCGGCGCGACCTTGATTTTCAAATTTTCTGGAAAGAGGCTGAGCAGATGGCAACACCCGCGGCACCTGACGGATTCAAGCATTTTTATTTTGACCCGGACTTGCTTAAAAAATTCGATGCAAATTTTGAGTGGCAAGGTAGAAATTACTTTTGTTCCGGCACATTCGCCTGTCGTCGCAATGCCATTCCTTTTGCCGAATGGGTGAAGGTTGAATCATGGGGGCGGCAGACACCCGGTTTGTTTGCCTGGGGCGAAATGGGGATGCTTAATTACCTGGTCCATTCCCGGGCACAACGCGGGGAAATCAAGATTGATTCAAAAGATCTGCAGCACGTTTGGGCGCATCATGGAAAAGAGGAGTTGGTGCGGGATTGTCTTGGCCAGGGTTGGCATTTTCCAAAAGAGATTCTTCGTCCGCGGGTGGCCCACTTTTGTTATCGTAAACCCTTTTTGTTTGACCGGAAATCCTACTCACGCCCATTCACTATCGCCCGTTTGGAACATTACCGGCGGCATCGCGGTGAAATGGGAGCGTGGCTGGCAATTTTGAATGAGGATCAAAAAGTTTTGTTAGGCAAAGTACGTCGCCGGATAAATCATTACAGAAGTCCCTCCAACTCCTGAACACCATAACAAGCCACTCAGAACCTTCCAAACCCTATGAATTTTATTCAAAAGATCGGCGTATTGATACGCGATCCCAGCAAGCTGGCCCAATATTGTTGTTATACTTATTCCCGCCTTCTGCATGGAAATGGTATTGTAGTTATTCCCAAGGGTGGCCGTATTCGAACCTCTAGCTTCTCGGAATATTTATCAGTTAAAATACTGATGCCCAACCGGAGCGAGTTGGGAATGATGCAAAAGTTCCTTGAGGAGGGCGGGGAAGTGTTTGATCTGGGAGCCAATGTCGGGGTGTGGACGGTGCTTATGAGTAAGGCCAATCCCGGAGTCAGGGTCCATTCATTTGAACCCAATCCAAGCACTTTTAAATTATTGAAAAGCAACGTCGAAGAAAGCCAATGTGGAAATGTTCGACTCAACCTGGCTGCCGTTTCCAACACCTCGGGACAATTGAACTTCCAAGTGCCAAAGAACGCGGCGATTTTCGGTCGAGTTGCTCCCCCGGTAAATGGAGAAGACAAGGAAGGCCGCTTTTCCCAGATCGATTCATTTAGCGTTCCGGCAATTCGCCTCTGGGAATATTGTCAGAGTAATTCAATTGACGAGATTGATTTTTTGAAGATCGATGTGGAGGGACACGAATTGGCGGCTCTGGAGGGATTGGGACGCCTCCTCCGTGAACGCAAAGTGAAGGCAATATATATAGAGACGATGAAGGAAAATCATGACCGGATGGGAACCAACTTTTTGGACCTCCTCAAATTCATCAACGATTGTGGTTATGTGTTCCATGTCCTATCGGAAGATGGATCTTCAGGAACTGCCGTGGCTTTGGATCAGGTTCGGGCTCATAACCACCTCTGTTTGCCCGGTGTAATCATGGATTAGGCAACGATTGTTTTGCTGTCCCGGTCAATGTCGGGGATCAAGAATGGTCGAGTCTCGTGGCAATATTACAGTTGATATCTTGTTCAGAGCCTTGATTTACAAAAAGACACACCAACCGTCACTCCAAATGCCAGCCACATTCAAATTTGCGAGTCTGACGGTTTTTCAATGTAAAAACGGTGGAACCAGGCTAATCGGCTCAACTCAATACCACACATGACCACTTCTGTCATGATTACCACGCGAAATCGGGCAGGGGAGTTGCGACAAACTTGCCGGGTGCTAAGGCAGTTAAATCCGGTACCGTTGGAAATCCTCATTACGGCCGATGGCTGCACGGACGACACGGTGGCAGTGGTAAGAGCTGAATTGCCGGAAGCAACATTGTTGGTGAACCAAATCGGGCGTGGATCGGTAGCTTCACGTGATCGCATGATGCGCGAGGCCAGAGGTGATCTGGTATTGGCTCTGGATGACGACAGCCACCCGGAACAGCCCGACTGCCTAGGCTATATTGTGCCTTTGTTTGAGGGAAACCCCAAATTGGCTATCGCCCATTTTCCGCAGCGCACAGATGAATACCCGGAAACTCTTACTCAGACGAATTTTGGTGCGCCGCGGTCCACCCGCTCGTTTGCCAATTCGGGCGCCGTGTTGCGGCGGTCCGTTTACCTGCAACTCCCCGGCTTTGAGCCCAAATTTTTTCACATGTATGAGGAGCCGGATTACGCGCTGCAATGCGTGGCAGCAGGGTACGAGGTGTTATTCACTCCGTTAATCACGATCCGTCACCATTTTTCCGGGACGACCCGCAACGAGATCAAAAATCATCATCGACACTCACGCAACGAATTTTGGAGTACTTTGATAAGGTGCCCTTTCCCGCAAGTTTTTGGATTGGCGGCTTATCGCGTTTTTTCGCAGTTCCGGTATGCCACCAAACGCGGCGGAAACTGGATGCTGCGTGAACCCGTTTGGTGGTGGCAGGCTGTGTCAGGCATCCCTTACTGTCTCAAAAAGCGGAATCCCATCCCGTGGGAGCGGTACAATGCCTGGTTGCAGATCAGGTAAAAAATAGCCTTAAATTGCTTTAAAACCGGAGGCAATGCCCGCGTAATTTCCAATTAGTGGCTGCTGGCATGGTCATTGCTATAGCAGTTGCGAAAGATGATGTTCACGTGATGACCCACTCTCAGATCAACATGCGGAAACCGGGGAAGCTGTCTCGTTTGCTAGCGGTTTGCCCTGCAAAGGTTAACGGCAATATTCAATCAAAAGTACGTTGCGAGAGTAATTTTGTCTTTTTCGATAATTGTCCAGAATTTGTCAAAATTTTGACCATGGTGGTAACAAAGTTGTCATGGCCGGAAACATCGAGTCATTTTTCAGTCCCGACATCATAAACAAATGAAGATATTTCTGTCCATTTTGACAACGTTAGTCGCGTTTTGTTCGTATGGAGATATTCCAACCATCTCCATGGGCGCCATTAATGGTTCCTCCACGCTCTCAAGTCCAACTTTCTATCCGGTCACCAATCCATTATTCTCTTTTCCCGGCACACGGGTTGCGGAGACCAACTTCTCCGGCAAGACATACGCTTATTCCATCGGAGACACTGACCCACAGGGCGTGATGATGCCGATGAAGGTTGCCTTCAACATTGATGCACAGGAGTTTGAGGTTTTGTGCTTCGGGGGATACCCTTATGTAATGGTTTATAATCCGCCGAATTATACGCCAATTACCAATGCCCTGGTTTCGTCCATGGGGCAAGGATACACTTGGGTCCGGGTTCAATTCTCCAGCAAAGCCAGCCGTAACATTATTTTTTACCTCAGTGGTTCACAGGGAAACTTCATTGGCGGCGTTAATGTCCAATCCGGCGACACGATCACAACCAACACTTTGGGGCCTAGAAAAACACTGGAGGTATTGGGCGATTCTTATACCGAAGGCTACAGCCAATCGGATCTCAACAGCCGCTGGTTGGGAGGTTTCGCGATGCAGTTGGAGCGGATGTTCACCAATGTGGATGTCATATCCGATGGTGTCGGCGGAACGGGATATTCATGGCCAGGTGCAGCGGGTGCCGGGACGGTTAATTACCTCGGGCGGTTCTGGACGGACGTGGTTTCAAACAATCCGAATTATTTATTGATTACTGGAGGATTGAATGACACGGCTGCTGGCGTTCCCACTAATACATTTTATAACGCGGTAACGAACCTGTTTGCCCTTTCGCTGGCCAATCTGCCTAACACAAAAATAGCCGTGGTTGGGAGTTGGTATGCCGCAACTTACTACGCGCCATTCGTCCCTCCTTCGTCGAATCAATTATTGTATGATGCTTTAATTGGTCAAGCCGCAACGAATTATGGAATTCCCTTCATCGACGCCATGAGAGAGGGTTGGCTCAATGAGAATAATTACTCGTTCTACATGGGCAGCGATAATATTCATCCGACAATTGCCGGATATACCGTAATCGCTTCAAACATCATGGCTAACTTGCCGTCGACCTTCTCGGCTCTTCCGGTGACATCGGACATTTACAATTTGTACGCCGACGGCGAAAGTTATTCCACCAATCAAGCGTCCGCTACCTATACAGCATCTCCCACGAGTGGGGCTTTACCATTAGCCGTCAATTTTACTTATACGGGAACTAACGGAACTTCCTTTGCCTGGACCTTTGGTGATGGCGGCACGAGCACTTCACAGAATCCTGCTCACTCGTATACCTCGGCCGGGAATTTCAGCGTCAAATTGGTGGTGAATGGAACCACGGCAAACACCGAGGCCAACTTGATTACTGTCACAAATTCGTCAGCGCAGTCATCGGCGACGTTTACCGCATCCACCACTACTGGTGCTGCTCCATTGGGCATTAACTTTACCTATACCGGAACGAATGGATCGTCGTTTGCGTGGTCCTTCGGCGATGGCGGTACCAGCACTTCGCAAAATCCGGGTCATACATATAATTCAGCGGGTATATACAGTGTGACGCTGGTTGTTAACGGAAGTACCACCAATAGCGAATCCAACTTAATTACGGTAACGAATTCATCAGTCCAGGCGTCCGCCGCTTTCACCGCTACTCCCACTACCGGAGCTGCATCGTCGCCCGTCAATTTTTACTATACGGGAACGAATGGATCTTTGTTCGAATGGACATTTGGCGATGGTGGCAGCAGCACTTCGCAGAACCCGGCTCACACTTATTCATCGGCAGGTACTTACAGTGTTTCCTTGGTCGTGGACGCCAACGTAACCAATACCCAGCCTAATCTGATTACCATCACAAATAACGCCTCCGGTGCCGGTCCTGCTGGCATATCGCTGAATGTCACAAACTATGGAGCCATCGGGGATGCGACCAACTGCCTCGTAAACTGCACCAGCAATTCTGACGTGGTGACGTTTCCAAGCGCAGTTCCGGCTCGGTATTTAGGTGAGCAAATTATCCTCTTCAATGCCGGCTGGGCGCAGTACGGGACATTGAGCAGCGGTTCTAGCGGTGTCGGATGGCAGGATCAAGTGGCGACGATCACCAATATCAGCGGAACGAGTGTCTATATGAACCTGCCGGCGTCGAATACTCTTACCGGAACGTATTGTGTCATTGGCCATAATAACGTAGCCAGTTTCCTCGCCTGCAATGCAAAATGTGGTCCGGGGACAAATCTGTATATTCCCGGTCTTCCCAACTCTATTACTGGAGTTTACCTTTCAATCCCCACCAATTCCAGCGGTCCCTACGGAGACTATTGTCTGCTCATTACAAACTGCGGCTACACGATCTACGGAGATGGCTCAAACATTTACAACGCCAATGGACCTGACCTCATGGCATCTGGTGCTTGGCAGTTCAAGTACTTTGGGAACGTCGGCACAGCGGCTGCCCGTGGAATGTACTTTGACGAATGGCCCCCAATCGGCAACAACAACCTGCCACTTACAATCCAAAACCTGACTGTGGACGGAGGGGTTCAGCAGGGCAACACGCAATATCACGGGGAATATATCAACCAAGTGGATGGTGGAGGCTGGGATACTTCGCATGATGCTTGGTTGGCGTGGAGTAGTGCCAGTTTGGCGAACATCAAAAATTTGGTGTTTAACAACGTCAAGGTTCAGCACTGGCGTGGAGAAATGCTCAAGAGCATTGATGAACCCCCGTCGGGAGGATTTACCTGTGAGAACTCCACCTTCTACGACGGCGACGCAACCGCGGTCAATTTCTATCCGTCCTCAACCTATACCAACTGTTTATTCAACGACACTTTTCAATGGTTCGAGATTTACCAGCAACACACCACGGGGCCAGACAATTTTATCAACTGCGTGGTAACCAACATCTCATACAATCTTGCTGCAGTTAATGGCGGCGCTCCCTTTGGTCCGACTTTGACTGTGTCTGGTTGTACTATTTGGCCTTGGGATCAGGCAAATGGAGGTGGTGTAAATGGATTCCAATTGCTGCCGGCGGACAATGTTATAATCGAAAGCAACAACGTTACCTGCCCGAGTGCTTATGGGCAATCATCATTTGTTATCCAGACCATCACCGGCTGGCAAGGAACAGGTCCGACAAGCAACATCCTGGTATATGCGAATTCGGTAACGAATTGTTCCGAGCTATTTCAGGCTGGTGGCGGTTCCGGAGTTTACTCTGCTGTTGATACAATGATTAACAGCAATATTATAGTATCTGCTTCTGACTATAATGGAATCTTGTATCTCATGTATGATTATGGAACTACAACGAACTACTCACTTTTTGGAAACGACTGCAGTAGGCTTATAAATTCCTCTGTTCTTACTTTTTCTGGTGTGGGAGGTTCTCCTTTTGCCATGGTCGGAACCAACAACATTTATTGGACACGTGTTTCAACTACCGCAAACGCAGCAAACGCACTGGATTACGTCAATGGTTCAAGATTCTGCATCAGCGGGCCTTTTACGGGAACATCAACCAAGTATGCGCTGACAACCACAGATGGAAGCCAGATTCCGTCTGGTGCCGAGATTCTGATTACCAATGGTAATTCAAGCTCGGCCTCAGTTCCCA
>JBEKMT010000185.1:0-10414 GCA_050008355.1 Verrucomicrobiota bacterium | reverse complement strand
CAGTGGCCTTTGCGCCAATTCCAGATACACCGACCGCACTTCGGCGACGGCACGTTTTAACTCTTCGCTCTGCATATCGCGTTAAATAACAGGTGATTTAATGCCAAAACCGTTCGCGCGGTGCCAGTAGTAATTGACTTCCGGCGGGGTAATCTCCAGCAAAGGTCTTGCCGACGGACACGTGGCGCGTCAGGATAATCCCGTGACTCGAATCCCTTATCTGGCTTTGCTCGCCATTGTGCTGTGGTCATCGATCGCGCGCGGACAAAACACAAACCAAGCCGTCGCCCAAGCCACGGCGGCGATGGCCGCCGCTACGCCCCGCGCCCAGTCAGATCCGGCGCATCCCGCGTTTCACGTCACTTCCCCGGCACAATGGATGAACGATCCAAACGGCCCGATTTTTTACAAGGGGTATTATCACCTTTTTTATCAGCTCACTCCCTTCAGTGATGAAAGCGGAATTAAATATTGGGGGCATGTCCGCAGCCGTGATTTGGTGAAGTGGGAACCGCTGCCTATTGCCCTCTGGCCCAGCACCGAACTCGGCGAGGAGTCCATCTGGTCAGGCTGTTGCACGGTCAATGGCGACGGCAAGCCCATGGCCTTTTACACCAGCATCGGGCAAGGCAAATCGGCCTTCGATCAGGCTGTGCAATGGGCGGCCACGAGTGATGACAACTTGATCACCTGGCAGAAGTCTCCCGCCGATCCGGTATTGCCTGAAGCGGTCAACGGCGCGACAAAAATTTATGACTGGCGCGACCCCTTTGTCTTCCATGATGGCAATAAAACGTTTCTTGTGGCGGGAGGTCATATGGCAAAAACCGGTGACGCAGCGGTGAACCTCTACGAGGCGCAAAATGCCGGACTTACGAAATGGGTTTATCGCGGCGTCTTGTTCCATGTCCCTGACGCGCCCACCGCTGAGTGTCCCAACTTCTTCAAACTCGGCGATCAGTGGGTCCTTTTCGTCTCGCCCTATGGAAAGGTGCAATATTTCGTGGGCGCTTTCGATGAGGCGACATATCGCTTTCATCCTCACAGCCATGGGTTTCTGGATTATGGTTCGAGCTTTTATGCGCCTAATACGATGCAGGTTCCCGACGGACGCCGCCTTGTTTGGGGCTGGCTGAATGGCTTTCCAAGTGGTCACGGCTGGAACGGATGCCTGTCTTTGCCACGGCTATTAAGTCTGTCCCGTGACGGACAATTGCAGCAGGAACCCGCACCGCAACTCACGAAACTACGCGGCGAACCGCTGAAATGGCTCGACGTTCAGTTGGAGAATAGCGATTTGACTCTTGTCCTGCCAAAAACGAACACATTGGAAATCCTGGCGGATATTGATGTATTGACGGCCAAAAATGTTGAACTTCAAATTGAGAGTGCAGCGGACGAGGTGTCGCCGATTGTCGTCAGTTACAATGGCACGGAATTGCAAGTGCTCGACAACAAGGCGCCATTGTTATTGAAGGCCGGAGAATCCAAATTGAGTTTGCGCATTTTCGTGGATCGTTCCGTACTGGAGGTTTTCGCCAACGGAACGGTGTGCATCACCCAAACCATCTCCCCTTTCAACTTCGAGCCGGATTTAAAGATTGGTGCTCACGGAGGCAGTGCAACCGTGAAACGGCTGCAGGCTTGGCCAATCAGGACAATCTGGTGACCCGAGTCCGGGTGATGTCTAGAAAATGGCGCGGCGCTTCAAAAATCGTCGCATTGGACGAGGTTTACGAAGCGTTGGGCACGGTCACGCACGGCAGAACTCAACCGGTCGGGTTCAAAGCCCCGGTTCGCATAATAGCCGTAATGTGTATTCCACAGAACATACATGTCAAAGTCGCTTGGTTCACGGTGTGCCTGTTTCATGAATCCTACATATAGCTTGGTCCAATGCTTTTGGGCCACAGCCAGCGATACATTCGGGTTCCGGTAATTCTGGGACTGGGTGTATTGACGCCACACCGAAGGCATTATCTGGTAACGACTCACTTCACCGGCTCCTCCGATTTCGTCATCCCGGTTGCCGGTCTCAATCATGCCAAGGGCCATCCTCCGGTGCGCGTCGAGCACCGCTGGGCTGCCGCCAACCTCGTTGGCGGCGGGAAACACGGAAGCACCACGGTTGTCGCCCCCGGCCTTCACCACCGAGGCAACCGCCGTTCTTATCCCCGAAACAGTTAGTAAAAAGGTCGCTCCAAGCATTAAACCGGGAACAACCATCCTTTGGACGTTAAGCTTCATCATATCAAGATCGGCTGAGACCAGCCAATAAGCAGACATAATGACACATTTTGAGCCAAATAATCAAATTTGAGTTAACAAGAGTTATTCACATCTATTCACAAGTTATTCACATTCTGGCGGTCGGTTTTGGGTTGCTTTTAGGTTCGCCGAGACGCCTGCCGTGAAATCGTCATGAATTCTCCCGAACCCAATGGATGGCATGCAGAATCAGCTCGGTGGAGTTCTTGAGGTCCAGCTTTTCCTTGATCCGATTACGGAAGGAATTGATGGTTGCGACACTGAGGTCAAGTTGCAAGGCAATCTCACGCGATGCCTTGCCTTGTCCCAACAGGCGGAACACCTCCAGCTCGCGGTTGCTCAGGTTTTCAATCGGTGATACTTGCTTTTCGGAGGTGCGTTCATGCACCAGTTTGCCCAGCATCGCGGCGGCCATTTTCTCGCTCAAATGAATGTCGCCTCCGAGGACCTTGCGGATGGCCGCTTTGACGGCCTTGGCCGGCTCTTGTTTCATGACGTAACCCATTGCCCCTGCGCGCAAGGCGCGCTCGGCGTAAAGCGATTCCTCGTGCATTGAAACCACGAGCACGGGCAATTCGGGGTGGCCGGTTTTAAGCGCTTTGATGAGGTCAATCCCCGAAGTGCCTGGTAGGGAAATATCGGTGATAACCAGGTCGGGAGGAAAGGCGGAGATGCCTTTTAAGGCTCCTTCAAAGTCTGCGGCGTCCCCGCTCACCACAAAATCAAGTTCACGGTCGATCAATTGCCGGAGCCCCTCCCGGAACATTTCGTGGTCGTCCACCAAAAATATCCGGCTTTTGCTCCGGGGCGCGGCCGGGACAACCGGGGTGGGGGTATGGCTGGCTTCAATCATAAAAATAGAGCGATAATCTGCCTTTCACGTCGCTGCGTGAAAAGCGCAAACCATCTGGGTGCCTTGTCCGGGCCGGCTTTTCAAGTCTAATGTGGCCCCGATTACCTGGGCCCGATAGCGCATGATCCTGATGCCCATGCCTCCGGAATTGCGTTCGGTCATGTCAAAACCTCGGCCGTTGTCCTGCACCGTCAGCACAAATCGTTCTTGCTGGCGAGTGATGGCAACGGAAATCTCCGCGGCGTTGCCATGCTTGGCCGCATTCAAAACCGCTTCCTGGGCAATGTAATAGAGGTGCAGGGCGGCAGTAGTTTCCAGCTTCGGATGCGGTCCGGTGCATGCAAAATGGCAATGAACGTTGAAAAGCTTGGTCGCATTGATCACCACTTCCTCCAGAGCGGAAACCAGCCCTTCCTCCTCCAGCCGCACCGGAAAGAGGCCGCGTGCCACGCTGCGGGTTTGCGTCATCGCCTCATTCAGGAGTGTGCCAATGCGTTCGGCTTCACTGGATTCAGGAAGCTTCCGCTCCTGCAACTGGTCGGCGAGAATATCCACGCGGTAAGCAATCGCAGCAAGCTGCTGACAGACGCCGTCATGCAGGTCATGACCGATGCGGCGTTGTTCGCGATTGCTGATCTGCAGAATTTCGCGTTCGAGGCGTTTGCGCTGCGTGATGTCGCGGGCCACACTTTCCACCTCGGGAGCGCTGCCCGCCTGTTCCACCAGCAGGGCGCTGATTTCGAGGCGGAGACTTGATCCCTCCGGATTGATGAAATCCCATTCCGTGGTCGCCGGCGCGGCGCCCGAGGAGACCTGCTCCAACCATTCTTTGACGGCCTCGCGCTGGTCTTCCACTACAAAACCGAGGAGGTTTTTCCCCAAAATATCCTCGCGGCGGCGGCGCAACAATTGTTCACCCGTCTTGTTCACGGACGTGATGCGACCGTCAGGGGTATGGGTGAAGACCATGTCATTGGCGTTTTCAAAAAGGTTTTCATATCGCTCCTTCAATTCCGCAGCCGTGTGCAATTGCCGCCGGATGATTGCGGTTTGCTTCTGAACCCGGCGCCGCAAAATGCCGATCCAGGCCAAAGCGGTAAATACCACCAGACAAAGGATGGCGACAGCCCATAACATTTTTTCCAAATTCCACCACGGTGGATTCTTAAGAATCGCAATGTCGCCGACGGACCTCATCAGAATCCGAAAGGATTTGGCACGCCAATCCGGGCCAACGTGCCAGTCGTTGCCCATTTCGATCGGACAAACACCCGTGATCGACACCGTGCTGCCGTTCTGCAAAAAAGCGAAATCGGTTCCTGGACCTTTGCGCTGCAAATAGGCGTGGAAAATAAATCCTCCTGATTGCAGCACTAGAAATTGCTCAAGGCTGTGGCGCGCCCGGTCCAGCACCGTGGCTTCGATTCGCACCAGGCGACAGTCATGCTTCCCATTCATGGCTTCATCCGCCGTCACTGGATCCGGCACCGGCAATGCGTCGACACCGACTTTGCGGAACAAGGCGTCTTGTAGCATCGGGGTATATTCCCCCTTTGCGGGAAACCCTAAAACTTCCACCCGATCACCCGGGACTAATGGACCGGCCTGTTTCGTCTCCACATAAAGCCCCTCGGTTTCATCTTCGATGTACAAAACATCGTCGTCCTCCCGGTAAATCACAGTGCCGACCACCTTTACACGATGACCATAGGAGCCTTGCGGCGCAAATTGCAGGAGCTGCTCCATCGGACGCGCCGGAATATTGAATGGATCCGGTGGAGCCGGTGTTTCGATCGCCAGGTCTTCCGGCCGTGGAATCAGCAGTCGTGTGTCAAACAACTGTCGTTGCAAATTGAAGCGGGTAACGCAAACACCGCGGATTCTGACCGTGCTGTCGACCAGGGCATCGCCTTCTTGAACGGGGAGCTTGGCCACCAGCGCCGTCAGGCGTCCGCCCCCGGCCGCGATACCCAACACGAAATACTTCGTGGAAGCGTCCCACTGGACGGAACGGACAATGCCGTGGATTTCAACAAATTGACTGTCTTCCTCCCCGCTCGCCACTTGTTCAAAGGATACCGGTTTGGCTGCGGGAAAATGCCCTTCACCCAAAACCGCAATCTGATGGGAAGTCACAATCGGCGCATACTCGCCGGGACTGGTTTCGCCATCCAGTTCCACCATTTGCCCAGCCATCAAACCTGGATTTTTCGACAACGCGGCATCATTCAGGTAGAAATAAATTCCGGCGGTATCATCCTGAACAAACCGGAAGAATTGCTTTTGATCAAAGAAAGTCACCACCCCGCGCACATGCACCGGGTAATGCCTTGCAGCTTCGTCGGGAGTCAATTGCCGGATTTCGGCGGCAGTTTGCAGGGCGTTCGTGCTTGCAGGCTGGGCCGACAGCCTCAGACAAACGGAAAGAAATAAAACGCCTAACGCAATTCCACCATGGATTGCGTTTGAAACCTTCGACATGCGTAAACCGACTTTCACCGGATGGCCATTATGTGCGCTGCCGGGTCGCCTGCCAAGTTCTACCCCGAATCTAGGTCTGCGCCACCAGATTTGCAATGCGAGTTCGCCGCAAACATCTCCAGCAAAAAAGCGGCTGTTAATATTAGCAGCCGCCGGTTTGCCGATTGCTCATCGCTTATGACGACAGCTTAAATCTGGAAGGCCGTCAATGAATCGCGACACTCTCCCGGATAAACCAAGCCAAATCCGAGGAATTCGCAGAAGCCATTACATTGTCAGCCGTCGCGTGGATCATATTATAGTCGTGCCAGGGGTGGATCTCTGAATGGCCATCAGCGAAAGAAAGAACGCTGGACTGGCCATGGTAAACGGCCGGAGAATTGGCCCAGGAAGTCGTTGAATCAGGATTCACAGCAAAATAGCCGTCATCAATACTGTACGGATTTTCCTCTGTAAAGACCCAGAGCGACGAAGGACTGGGCAAAGATATCGTCGACAACTTCTCGTACGGGGTATAGCCGCCAGTAACAGCGACCCACATGGGCGGAACCGCACCCACCCAGCAATTCATGGAATAGCTGCGAGTGGCCGGTCGACCGAGAGGTGGCTTGGACACCACCCCTCCTAGCCTCGGAGCCAGGAGAACGTCACCGGGACACACGTAAACATGTGTGCTCTGCAAATAGGCATAGAGCAAGCCAGCCTCTACCCAATTTGTGGCATATTGACTGTCAATCATGGTTTGACTCTGCATGTTGCCGGGACACCATTGGGCAATGGAGCCACTCGGCTGGAGGGTGGTGTCGGTGAGCGGGTTTTCTGCAAAACTCGCAGGCTGCTCGCCAAGATCTCGGTTCTTGACGAGTTGATCATTGTTATCGTTGGCATACATTATCCACGACAACGCCAGCTGCTTTTGGTTGTTCAGGCAGGCCGCGCCCTGTGCCTTCTGTTTGGCCTTGGCCAGGGCCGGCAATAACATGGCGGCCAGAATGGCGATGATGGCGATGACCACCAGCAGCTCAATCAAGGTAAAACCGGCCGGGCCAGACTTCTTTATCCGGCCGCCGCAATCGTCTTGAAAAGCAAAATGCCGGACTAACTTTTTTCCCGGTTCGATAATCTTCATTTTAAATCATTAATTGAAAGGCCGGCACCGACACACATCCGATGCCGGCCTCGTTGATTATTCGTCTTACCTCAGATTTATTGGACCAGCACCCTAAAGTATTGCTGTGCCTGACCCATGCTGTTGGTCACGGAGATGGGCGAACCGGTGCCGGGAATCGCCGAGCCAACCGGTTGCCAACTTCCTCCCGTCAAACTGCTGCTGGAGAGCACCGTGTACGAGGATCCACTTTGGGTCGGGAATTGGACCACGATGTTACCACCGCTGATCGCGGCTGTCAGACTCACCGAGGGAGTGGCTGGCACCAACATGTAATAGTTCGCATTGGCTCCCGTACCACCGGTGACCCGCAATGTTTCCACGCCGCCCAGGGAAACCACCGCAGCTTGGCCATTGGTGTTCAACAACGGCACCCAGTGCCAGGTTTGCCAGCCGGCGCCGCTCGGGTCAGCAAATGAGCCCCAGACCGAAGCGGTTTGGTTTGGTGTGCCCAATCCCGAGGTCACCTTGCCCAAGGTCAGACCCGTGTACGGCTGCCCGCTCGCCAGCCGGCCGTAAACATAGAACTTATTCGTGGGATAGGTGCGGGTATAATTGAACCATTCCCCTCCATTCCACCACCCGATGTTGAATTCGCTGGCGTTATTGGTGGCGAATATTTGCAGAAGGAAATCAGTGGCCACCTGTGTGCCAGCCTGATCCAGAGCCCGATAAAGAAACGTCTTGCCTGAGTCGGTATTGGTGGACGAATAGTCAATGCCGGCAAGGGCCGCATTGGTGTTATCGCCTTCGGGCCAATAGTAATAGCTGTCCGGGGCCACTGTTCCCAGCGCCACATTGGCGTTGCCGGTCGGCACTGGATTGTCAATGAACTGTCCGCCGGAGAAGTCATAATCCACTGCGTTAACCATGAAGTTATTCTGACTGAAGGTATCAAAGGATGCGCTTATGCTGTTGGACAAACCGTTGGCAGACGTTGCATTGACAACCAGAGTCAGGATTTGGTTCTGCGGCAGCGGAATGCTCACCAGCCAGTTGGTATTATTCCCGGTGATGGACTCGGTATGAGAAACATCAACCCCGTTCAACAACGTCTGAATACCGCTTTGCGCGATTGTACTGGAGGTGGAACTGACGTTGAAAGTCAGGTTTGTGGCGGAAACGAATACGTTCTGTGAATTAACCGCCGGGGTTAGATTGCCGATCGCCGGTGGCAGGGTGCCGGAAACAGGAACGAAAACGAAGAAAGCAAAGTTTTCGCCGCCTCCGCTGAGCAATTGCAAGGTTTGCCGGCCCGGCGGGATGTTCACCGAGACTTGATTGCCAAAAGCATCGGTCAAGGGGATCCACTCGAAGCTATTCCAGTTCTGGCCGTTGGGGAGAATAAATTCACCCAGCTGGTTCGTCGTTTGGGTTGCTGTCCCATATCCGCTGGTCAACAGGTTCAATGATTCCTCACCGTAACCCGCACCGCCGGAAAGCCGCCCGTACACATAATAATTACCCTGGGGATAGGGATTACGAGTGTAATTGCACCAATCGCCGCCGTTGTTGTAGGCAAGAGCAACACCATACACTGCGGAGTTATTCTGCGCAGCATAAATGGGCAGCGGGATATCACCCGTCGCCTGGAACGCAACATTTCCGTCAGTGCGGTTAGGATAACTGGGGGCAAGAGTCGACCCACCGCCGGCGACTGAAGCAGCCGCGCTCTGGTCAATTCCCAGCGTTCCCGCCGTTCCCCAATAGCTATATGCGGCAGCCCCATTAGTGGGGATGGGGTTCTGGATAAATTCACCGTTGGTGAAATCATAATCCTCAGAATTGACGATGAAGGCATTAGCGGGGAACGTGTCGAAAACGACGCTGCTGTTGGCCGTCAATCCCGCGCTGTTGCTCACCGTGATACTGATATTGTAAACTTGGTTGGAATAAATATTCGGCAGGGTGACATTCCAATCCGTGGGGGTGCCGCTGAACTGCAGGCTGGCCGATTTATTAACTCCGTTTACGATCACCTGGACGCCGTTGGTCGGATTAGTGGGCAAGGTTGCACCTCCCGCTGCTTGCGAAGTGATATTAAATGTAAAATTAGTGGCTGTGTTGTTGAAAAACTTCGTGCCGTCCGGAGATAAATCTCCAATGGCCGATGCCGAAGGCCCACCCACCAGAGTCAGGTTTGCGTCATCCCAGAAGGGCGCGCCACGCTCGTAAGCGGCCTGAAAAAGATTTATCCTGAATTCCACCTTCACCGCTCCCGCAGGCGCGGTTATATACTGCCCGCTGCCCAGCGTATTCGTAATGCCGGCTGTATCTAAGGCCGGATCGCTGTTTGCCGTCACTGTTGTCGGGTCATACTGGTTGGTCACTGCAAAATCTTCCCAAGCCAAATAGATATTGCCCGCAGCATTCGTCACTAAGTCCAGATTTCCAGTATATGCTTGCCCCGTGGCGGTGCCGACATAGGCAGGGGTAATTATTGTTGATTTGTAATCCGCAACCAGTGCATCGCTGGAATCATAAAACAACACTTCAATCCAGCCATCCTCGTTGCCGGAACTATCGGATCCAAATAGACTGCAGCCGCCGGGAGGATCGTTGCCGTCATCACCCCCAATATGGCTGGTACAATAAGCGTATTCCGAAAACCAGGCATCTGCAGAATAGGTGTTTCCAGGAACGCAGGAAAAGTCCTGTGCTGCATAGGATGTCTGCGGTCCAGACTGACCGTTCTCATACAAGCCCTGCATCCAAAAAGAATTTGCGCCAGTATGAATCAGCGCAACCGGTGTCTGCGCCGTGCCCGAACTCATGCTCCAGGTTTCGGAAGCGTGTTGAGTCCAACTCCCCGCGGTAAAAAGAGGGGCCGATTCAAAACCGGGGTTTACCAGAAGGTTGGCTGCTTTGCCGGTTACGGCCAGGCACGTCAGAATAACCGCTGTGGTCATCATGAGTGACACTCGACGCAAGCTGCTAAATGGCTTTATTTTATGAACAAGTTGATGGTTTTTGTGGTTTTTCATATGTTCGTTGATCTAGGCTCGGTTTTTTTGGTTCAAATGTTCGAGGGGTCGCTGGAGAAATTGCTAATCATTCTGCGGATTCTGATTTTCATGCTTCGACGGGTTATGTTTTATTTGACGAATCTGGTTCCGGTTCAGTTTTGTGCTCGCTCAACCTCGGATTGTCCGATGTTTTTATCTCCGAAATCGTCATTTTTATTATGTGGACACCACAAATGTAATAATTTTGTTGACCAAACGCGCGGTTTGCAGTAATTGTGATGGATACAAGACTTTTATTACTTCGCATATGAATTGTCAACATTTTTCTTACACATTTATCAACAAACTGTTCGTTTCAGTCGGGAAATGTTGCCGCTTTCGCGATTTCTGCCTCATTTCAACCTTGGCTCTAGGATGTTTTCCAGTTGTAGCTCAGTCATTTTCACAGAATGACGCAAAAGTCAGTGCTCTACTCTCCCAAATGACCCTCGACGAAAAGATCGGCCAGATGGTGCAGGTGGATAGTGGGGCATTGACCGACAAAGGCGACGTGGCGAAGTATTTTATCGGCTCCGTGCTCAGCGGCGGCAGTTCGGATCCCGCTGCCGGCAATTCCCCCCAAGCCTGGCTGGATGAGGTAAACGGCTTCAAGGCCGAAGCTCTCTCGACCCGCCTGAA
>JBEKMT010000184.1:0-10453 GCA_050008355.1 Verrucomicrobiota bacterium | reverse complement strand
CCTGGTGGACGTCTCCCATAATTCATGGAATATAGTGGCGAATTTTCGTGGACTGTTTGCTGATCCACGATTGCCTTCTTCGAGCCAAGATTTGATCCCCCGATACAACCACGCAGGAGCCCCGTGTTTATGATAGGCATAGCCGTCATAGTGCAACAACACGGGCGGACTATTCTCACTTTTTATTGTGGCGAGGAGGCTCCAAAGCCCGGCCTCATTGGGAAGGCGCAAACGCCGGATGACGAAGTCGCCTATCCGCGCCGGCCCATCCCAATCAGGATCACAGAGGATGAACTGGCTGCTCATGCCGTAATGGTCTCGCAACTGACACGCCAAATTGAATGCATAATCGCCCGCGCCGCCCGTTTGCGGTGGAAGGGTTGGCACTATGTGAGTCAGGACATTTGTCTTCATAACTAATTGATTTGGATTTTTAGCCAAACAGAAATCTGGAAATGAACCTTTTGGGAAAGAGAAAAAAATTTGTGGGATTCGGCGGCAGGAAAACTCGCCGATGTGCTTGACGCGAGTGGTGTTGTTCGACAAAGGCTTTCGAGCAGACCGTAGTAGGGACTCATACAATTACCTATCAAGTGCCGGAGGCTCAGCTCCTCTATTTGTCATTCGTCAGCAAATATCTGCTGACGCCATTTGCCGGGCGCTAAACTTGAATCCGGATATTTTCCGCATTTTTAACGAAAGCGCCGCACTTGGTTGTTTGGCAACCTTTTTACAAACTTCCAAACCTAGCTACTACTTACCAAACCAGTCGATTCAAGATCGACTGACAACTTTCGCCATAGTCCGACCCCATAATTGCAACCTGGCTACATTTCGAACATTGGCGCCAAGCAAGCCGAGCGGTGCCTGCGTCAAAAGCGAAATTCATATCCTTGTTAAAAAAGACCCTCCCACCATCCACCTGGATCAACAATACCTTGTCTAGCAAAACTTACGCACTCGGCAGACCGCCCATCCTTCATTTCAGGAACACCAATTCCCGGGCGCCGCGTATGTCCAGACAAAACTCTAAATAGGAATGGAAATAAGCACTTCTTGGCATCCCCAAAAACAGTGAACTGCCTTCGCCCGTTACTTAGACTCGCTTCCGACCATTACTGCCATGGGATTTTTCATCCATACAATCTTGACTGCTGTGATTTGCATCACCAAGGTGACCCTGCAGTTCGCTACTTTTAGCGGGATCATTTGGCCGCAGCAGCTGCGGCTGTTGTATCGGGATTCATTCATATTGGATTCAATAATTCATTCAATTCATCCAGCAGATATATGGTTTGTCATTTGGCCTCCTAACAAAGGTTCGGTTCGTGCATTCATGCACAACTCAAAACAATGGGATGTATATGCCACAGGATGTGACTGGAGTCAATACAATTTGTAATGCTACGCATGGTTGAGCCTTATGTATTAGTAAGTGTTATTGATATCGCCCTATGTTGGTCAAGGTCTCATCTGCCGATATGCAACAAACCTGATGAACAGTTGGAAACCGATCCGCGTGGTAACTTTGTCCTTCGGCGTGTTGTAAGAGTCCTTTAATAAGCATCTTAAGAAAAAATGATGGCATCCCTGTTTTGATGCCTGAATGGAAAATCCTTCTTCTCACCGCGTTCTCAGGATTTCAAGATGCGGATCCTTTTCTAATTTTTTTAATTGCACTTATGTTGGCGAGTTTTTTTTGCCCTCGAATTCCTGAGGCAGGCTAATTCACTGCTGGGACTCTGTGGGATGGAGTCGGAATGCGCTCCCAAGTTTTTTTCGAGCGCGTCCCGCAATCAGTTGATCCGCTTCTTTATTTGTTAAACTGGATTTAATCAGCATAATATCGCCTCACAAGCTTTGAAACAGGGCGATGTTTGGAGCTTATGATATCATGAACTTCCATCCAGCCGACTCTCTTTGGCCACATGATCGCGGTCAGCTCGCGACGTCTTCGCCGCGCGAAATCAAAGTTCCTGGAAGATATCGGTTCGGCAACCCGTTTGCGTTTTTGTTGCTGACGCTGTGGCTAGCATTCGGTTCGCCGGTTCCGGTCTGCGGGCAGGGAACAATTCAGCTAGATGCCGCAAGCAAGTTGGCAACGCTGACTGATGGGCGAGGACAGCTAGCTTTGCGATTGAATTACGATGGTCGGTGCGTTCTCGATCAAGTCATCGTGCGCGGGCGCGAGGTGGCTTCGGACTCGGGAGTCTTCAGCGGCATCCGCGTGGATGGCCGGTGGTTCACCACCAGAACGCAGAGAGTCACGCCTCGCGTGGTGCTTGGCAAGGACACGCTCACGGTTACAGGGATTCTGTTTGGCAATCCGGGCAGCGAGGTCAACGAGACGTGGCGATTCACGGTTCTGGCGGACCGGATTCTGTGGCGGATCACACGCAAATATTCAAGCGCTAACACATTGGAGGACACCGCTTTCCCGGAATGGGATTTCGGCAGCATGGCTACTTGGACTGGCGGAATGCTTGATGACGGAGGGGTGGTTTGGAACAAGTATTTGGATACACCCAACGCGACTTACGGCGCGCACGCCGGCGCGGTGACTTTCTGGAACCGCGAGCAGCACGATTGCCTGAGGATTATTCCCACACTGTCGCGAAATCAATCTGGAGCGGTCCGTTTCTCGCACCAGGCAAACGACATATTTTCCTTCAATTACACCGTCAGCGGTGAGGATTTGAAAACCAAACATGATTTGTGCCGATACCTCCCGGACCGCCAGGATCTGTGGTCGCCGTTTCAAGCGCCAGTTGGTGAGGTGAGTGTCGAATATACCTTGCAGGCGCTTGACTACGATGAAGCGTATAACCGCGGCACCTTTCAGGGATTGGATGGTGGAAACATTCGGGAATTGCTGGACACGGTGGCCAGGTATGGCGTGATCGACCGGCAATTGGTGGGCGGCAACGGTTGGCGGTCCGGCTACATCTGCCTGCATGAGCAATGGTTTGCGGAAATGGGGCTGGCGTTGGACGAACCGGATTACATCGCCAATTTTTCCGAGGCATTGGATTACGAGCGTGACCACGCGATCGGCCCGGATGGACGTGTCAAGGCACGCTGGTGCTATAATTCCGGTGATGCCATGCCCCGCACCTATGATGCGCTCGGCTTTTATGAGGCGCAGTGGGGTTACCTCTTGGATTCACAGCCGGATCACGTGATTAATGTGGCGGAGCAATTTGATCTGACCGGGGACCGGCAATGGCTGGCCGGGCACAGGCGATCGTGCGAGCAGGTATTGGATTTTCTGATGCGCCGGGAAGTTCAGCACACCGGGCTGGTGACCGTGATGACCGACTCTCGCCTAGAGCAGCGGGGGAGCGACTGGATTGATATCATTTGGGCGTCCTACGAAAATGCACTCGTCAATGCCGAGCTTTACGAGGCGCTGCAATTATGGTCCGGCGCCGAGGAGGCGCTTGGCAATCCAGCCCAGGCCGCAAACTATCGTGATTTTGCCGCGCGATTAAAGGCTAGTTTCAACCGGTCTATCTCCGAAGGCGGTTTCTGGGATCCAGCCAATCAATGGTATGCTTATTGGCGCGACAAGGACGGCTCCATTCATGGCGACAATCTCGTTACCCCGGTAAACTTTGCGGCGATTGGCTATGGCATTTGCGACGATCCGGTGAGGCAGAAGGCGGTTCTCGACCGGATGGAAGAGGAGATGCAGAAGGAAAATCTTTTTTTCTGGCCACTTAATTTTTCTCCCTATCAGCCTGAGGAAGGCGCGGGCAGTAATTTCCCATTTCCGAAGTACGAAAATGGGGATTTGTTTCTTTCCTGGGGCGAATTAGGAGTCCGTGCCTACGCCGCCTATAATCCTGTCCTCGCGCTGAAGTATGTCAAGAAAACCCTGGCCCGCTATGGTGAGGATGGATTGTCATTTCAACGTTACGAACGGGCATCGCAGAACGGCGCGGGAGATGATATTCTTGCTGGAAACTGCATGGCAATTGTGGGCTTGTATCGCGACATCTACGGCATTCAACCCAAGTCTAACCGGCTTTACCTGGAACCTCACCTGACTCGCGAACTCAACAACACTAAACTGCGTTATCAATTGCGGGACCAGCTTTACTTGATTGATCTGAGCACCTCGGTTTGCGCAGTGACTGCGGATGGTTGTACGCTTTGCGATTCCCATCCCTTTGCGGTGGCTGCCAGCCAAACCGGGGTGGAATATTTTCCGGGCACAAACGCAGAGTGGTCCCTGTCGATCTCGCGTCCCTCTGCCCAGCCCTTAACAGTTCGGATTAAGAGTTGGCCCGAAGCTCAAGACGCGCCACGCCTGTGGATCGAATCGGCGCCACAAGCCACTGGAACAACAATTCATGAACTGGCCCATTTACGGCCCAACGCGATTTACGAACTGAAAGTCAATGGTCAACCCTTCGCTTCCCTGCGGGCAGATCAAAACGGTCGCGCCCCGTTTGCGTACACGCGCGGTTATGCCGAGCCTCAGGAGTTCACACTGGCACCTGCGGAGCAATAGTTTTGGTCATTAATTGAAGCTCATCCTCATTTGAGGTTGGCATTGGTCAAAGGGCGGTCGCTAATAACAGCCCCGTGCGTGGTGGCGAATTTTATTTCTGATCAAGGCGCGGGTACGACATTCAGCACACGCGTGGCATACGTGATAGGATCGCCGCTTGGGTTGAGGAATTCCAAATTGGCGACAGCCGTTTGATGGGGGAGGAAACTGCGACTTTCAAAGCTGCCGAAATTGATTTTGACTGCGGGGCTGCCGAGCGGCGCAAGTACAGCTGTCGTTCCATCGGGGTTAAGCAGTGTGGCATTGGTGCTGAGATTGTCCAGCACCAGCCACACGGGGCCGGAGACCAGGCTTTCGCCGCTGTTGGTGACACGCACCGACTGGGAAATATTTTGTGTGCGGCCGTCGATTTCGAATTTACCGGGCGTCACTGAGAAGCTAATCGTCGGGATTATCTCGGGCAAAAACAAGTCGCTCAAGTCGTTCGCAATCGCGACATTATTGAAGGTGCCGTCATAATTGGTTTCGCCCATAGGAATCGGGTTGTTAACCAGGGGAAGGCCAAAAACCTCTTCCCAGGTTTTGAGGTCGGAAGAGTGGCTGAACGTTACACAGCTGGCGTAAGCATTGCCCTTGGCAAGGTGCGAAATCACTATCTCCGGAATCGTATAATCAGCGGTATCGCCACCTTCAGTCTCGTCCCACCTGAGAATAATTACACCATTCTCCCGGTAGGACCTCGAAGCCATTATTCGTGGAAGGACTTCCGAAAGAAAGTTGTCTGAGGCTGCGACAGCCGATTGATCGCCGGCGTAGTGGATGCCTTGATAAGTAAAACCATCGTTGAGAGGACTGTGACCATCGTTATATTGATCGGGAGTGATCCAGTTATAGCGTCCGACCGTGTTGTCGCTCAGATCCTGAAACAATTGGGCGAGGGGATATACATTTTCAAGAGCGCTGTCGTTGAAGAAGGCCATCGGGTTATGTTTGACGGCATAATTGTATTGAGTAGTTCCGTTGTAAGGGTTCAGCGGGCCATCGGCGCCTGAGGCGCTGTTTGTGGGGCTGAGGCTGGATTCGACGTCTTCCTGATAGTTTTTCCAAGGGATACCTGCGGCGCTCAACTGGCCCGCGAGATGCGGAGTTTGATTCTGATGCCAAAACACCTCGGTGCTGCCGTTGGCGTTCAGGCTGCTGATCAACTGGGTTGAGTTATCATAGAATTTATTGCCGTTGGCCATATTGGGATCGGCATCAGAATGGAACCCAAAATCCGAGCCGGATTCCGCCCAGACGTAGTTGGGCTCTGAGGGATGGACCCCGATTCCGGCATTGTGATATTCAATCGCGTAGGAAACGTATACCGCATTTGAACTGCCCGGCGTGATTAAGCTGTTAATAAAAGGTGCCGCCGGATTGCCGAGTATTTCCCCCGGCGATGCGGTCGGGTCTGGCTGCGTAAAATTATGATTTTCAAGCGCGATGACGAAAACGTCGCCGATATGCGGCTGTTTACCGAAATCCCTGGCTTGTACCATTTGGCTGGCAAGCAGGACGATGGTGATGTTGGTTTTGAAGAGCACGGTGTTGTGCTTCATTAATTCAACCGTTCTACTGGCGCCTTTTGGGCTCGCATTCGCAGTGAACGTGACAATTATAACAGGTGGGTGATGAATATTGCAAATAGGTTACGGCGAACTCACAAGTCCCATGACGCAAACAGGATGGGGACATTTAAGAGCTTGTGTGAAATCGAATATCTTGAGAAGACTTGGATGATCCCTACGAGATCTGGCCCTTGGAGAATCAGGATGGTGACGGGCCAGTGGTTTCGCAGTCGCGGGCAGCGGCTTGGCGCCACCATTCCAAAGGTTAGGCCCTGGCCCACACTCAGAAGAGTGACAGCTCCAATTCCAGTGCCGGCAGAACATTAGCTGACTCACGCATTGCGGTTCAGTTCAAGTCCAGCCTTCCGCCAAAGATGATGGATTTGCCGCGTTTCAATTTCAAATTCACCAGTTTGCCTCCATAATTGACGGTGCAAGGCTCGCCCAAGTCGGAATGGATGGTCGCCGAGGTCAATTTTCCGTCCTGCCAGGTCATGTCCACTTGAAAGCCGCCGCGGGCGCGCAGGCCGGAAACACTACCTCTTTTCCAATCATCCGGCAGTGCCGGCAGCAGATGAATTGTACCATCCTGACTTTGCAATAGCATTTCGGCGATGGCCGCCGGCACGCCAAAATTGGCGTCAATTTGAAACGGCGGACAGGCGTCAAACATGTTGGGATAAACACCGCCGCCATTGTCATAGTGAATTTCCCGTGTGGTTACGGGGCTGAGCGCACCTTGAACCAAACGCCATGCATGGTTGCCGTCGCCAAGTCGCGCCCATAACGCAGCTTTATAAGCGTAACTCCATCCGAGGCTGTTGTCGCCGCGGGCGATCAAAGTCTTGCGGGAAGCTTGCGCCAGATCCGGCGTGCCGTCCGCGGTGATTTCGTCACCCGGATACAAACCCCAAAGCTGCGATATGTGACGATGGTGGACCTCGACCTCTTTGTATTCCTCCGGCCATTCCATTACCCTTCCGTCGGAGCCAATTTGCGTTGGTGCCAACCGCGCCCGCTTGGCAATCAAGTCATTTCGGAAGTCTTCGTCGGTGCCGAGAATTTTGGAGGAATCGATGCAGGCAGTAAAAAGATATCGCAGCATCTGCGCATGTACGGTGGTGCCAAGCGAGATCGCCACGTCCCGACCATCCGCCGTATAAAAATGATTCTCCGGAGAATTCGCTGGAGCCACGACGAGGTAATGATGCTTCGGCTCCTCGATCAAGAGATCGGCGTAAAATTGCGCCGAGCCTTTCATGATGGGATAAGCCCAGGCGAGAAAGTTGGTGTCGTGCGTGAACAACCAATGATCCCACAAATGCTGGCAAAGCCAGGCTGAGCCGCCCGTCGTCGCGCCCCAAGAGGCCGATTCGCCAGGCGAGGTGAAGCCCCACGGATTGGTGATCACATGCGCCACCCAGCCGCGCGCGTTGTAATAGGCTTTCGCGGTTTTTGCCCCTGGTTCCTGCAACGACGCGATGAGTGCGAACAGCGGTTCCGTCAGATCCGACAAATTGCAAACTTCCGCGGGCCAATAGTTCATCTCCACGTTCACATCCAAGTGCCAGTCTCCGTTCCACGGGGTTCGGGTTTCCTCGGCCCAAATACCTTGCAAGTTCGCTGGAAATCCGCCCGGGCGCGAGGACGAGATCAACAGGTAACGGCCAAAATTAAAGTATAAGGCCGCAAGATTGGGATCGCCACCGTGGTCGTGTGCCCATTTGATCCGCTCCGGGGTCATTCTGGCAGCAACCGCGTCGTCGGCTGGATCAAGGTGAAGGGAAATCCTTTGAAAATATTTTTGGTAATCCGCGACATGCGTTTTGCGCAAAACCGCGAAGGATTTTTTGGCGGCCAGATCAAGGTCCTGCAGCGTCGCGGCCTGAGGATCCATGGTTTGTCGCCCGGCGAATCCTTGATAGTCCGTGCCCGCGGCAATCAGCACGACAACCTCGCTGGCATTACGAACGCTCAAAATGTTTCCACTCGTAAAGACTTCTCCGCCATGATTCAAAACACGAATGCGCGCGACGTAGCGAACGCCCTTGCCGTCCGTGCCGTTATCGAGTTGACCGGTCATCAACAAACTGTTTTGGCTGTCAGAGGTAGTTTCAAATCGTTCCGGACGATCCAATTTCGCATCAAAGGAAATCTGTTTGGATTTATTCGCTCCCAATTGCAAAACCATCACCTGGTCTGGTGCACTGACGAACATTTCGCGTTTGAAGGACACTCCGCCGCGTTCGTACCCCAGGTCGGCCACGGCGTTGTTGAGGTTAAGCTCGCGCCGGTACTTGGTGACCGGAGCATTGGTATCAACCGACAAGAACGAGAGGTGCAGATTGCCTAGCACCTGATAGCAGCCATACTGGGCGCCCGCTGAACCGGGACCCAGACACGTAAAATTAGCATTGACCAGCGCTTCGGCCTCGGGATTCTTCCCTTCCAACAAGAGCTTCTGAATTTCCGGCAATACTTTGTAAGCGTCCGGGCGGTCGGCATCCTGACGTGAACCCGACCAGACGGAACTTTCGTTCAACACAATCCGCTCTTCGTCCACGCCGCCGAACATCATCGCTCCCAACCGCCCGTTGCCCAGGGGCGAAGATTCTGTGAATTGCTTGGCGGGTTGGTCAAACCAAATGGTTGTTTCGGGGCTTGGTGTTTTATTCCCGGCAGCCGATGAAGGCAAAATTGCCACCAGCGCAAGGATAGGAATATTAAGCAAGAGGCAAATTCTCATCGTCAAAATATTAATTATCCAAACGCAAGATGAACCCGCCGCGCGACGGGATTTCATGTTCCCATTGCTTTGAGTGATCCAGTGGTGTTACGACCACTTGCATCTTCGCGTCGGCACCTTCTGTTATCGCGAGGCGGTGTTTGAATTCTTTGAACGGCGACAAATCCAAATAGACCGGCAACGGATTGGCCATGCCGTTGATGCCCGCAATAAACCAACTTTTGCCTGAGCGCCGGGCGAAAATGGCCATTTGTCCCGGTTCTCCCTCCAAACATCGGGTTTCATCCCAGCGTGCCGGAGCGTCGCGGAAAACTTTTAGCGCCTGGGGCGGCAATGATTCAAAAAACTCCGGTTTGTCGGCATAATGAATAATGCCGGACGTGAAAATAATGGAAGCCGCGAGCTCGTGTGCCGCGGTGGTCGTGCGATCGTATCTTTTCGGCGACACCGCAACCGGGGTCAGGTCCATTGGCCCGACCGCGTTACGTGTGAACGGCAGGACGGTATTCAGCTCCGCCGCCTTTTGGGTATAACGCGGTTCATAAAAATAGCTTTCGTCACCCAGCACAGCTTCGGTTGACAACACATTCGGCCAGGTGCGCTGCCAACCCCGGGGTATGGTACAGCCATGCAGATTCACGATCATATGCCGTGCCGCTGCTTCACGCATCAACTCCTGCTGAGCCGCGATGGCTTCCTGCCGGTCAGAACACCAGAAATCCACCTTCACCCCGCGGATGCCGGCCTGAGCCATTTCATCCAATTTGTTCGAGCGCTGGATCGGGTCATAAAAATCACCAGCATAATTCCAGGCCAGCGGCATCACGCCCTCTGCCAGGGCATGAGCGGCGATCGGTTTTAAGCCCGGCGTCCACCAGCCGGCGTCAAACAGCGTGTATTCCCAACCCATTTTGGCTGCAAAATCGCTGAACTGATTAAATAGATCCGCCGTGGCCGGGCCGTCGGGATAAGACCACCACCCCCACGACGCGCGACCAGGTTTAATCCACGAAGTGTCCGCGATGCGCGAAGGTGCAGAAAGATCCGTGACCAGTGTTTCCAACGCAATGTCGCCGGCTGTCTTGCCTAGAACCATTACGCGCCACGGCATCGTCCACGGCAAAGTGAAGCGCGGTTCCGGACCAAACCGGTTGGTGTAGCCGCGAGTCGTTTCATTAGCCAGCGGGAAGGCAATTCGGTAAACCCCGCCGGAGCAGTCGGGGTTAAGGTGACATGCGCAATACGATTCATCTGTGCCGGCTTCAGTCAGTAACACCCAGGTCGCCGCGTCAGGAACATGGAACAGTGCGGGGAAAGCCCAGCCGACGGCCTTTTTCCTGGAATCCGGCGGCGGATCGCCAGGCGAAACCGGGAAGAAGAAATCTTCGTAGGCCGGTGTGTACGGTCCCGCGGCATGATATGGCTGCATCCAACCGCGCGCATTTTGCGGAATCGTGAAACTGGTGAGTTCGGATTCGACGATACGAACCTCGCTTGAACTCTGCGTAAAGCGGTACCGAAATGCCGTACCCTCATCGCTGGCCGCCAGTTCCAGATCGAAAGGAACCTGGTTCGCATTGA
>JBEKMT010000183.1:0-10639 GCA_050008355.1 Verrucomicrobiota bacterium | reverse complement strand
AGTCCATTATCTCAGGCTAAATATCCAGACCGTTCGCCACCTTTGAGGCTCGATTCCGCCCCGCCTCCAATTACAACAGTGTGCACGGCCATCCTTGACGAGACATCAGCAGGTTCTGGCAGTTTAAATACCACGCCACATGCTCCACAGTCAGGCACACCGGCACTCGTTCTAGCGGCAGGAACCGATATAAGCCTTCCTTCACGCGGCCAACCCGTTTCCATTCAACGTGGAATTAAGGAAGGCTTCACCACCAGAAAACCGGAATCGTAACGCCGTTCACAGAAGGATTGGTTCGCGGAAACATATACATGAATTTACGCCATTCAACATGCCCGTCCAGCATGCCGATGTTACCGCCAGCGGGGAGCCGGCCATTCAGGTGAGCAGTACTATGCAAAAACTGGGTGCCGAGACCACCCATGATGCCACTCCACTTGTAGGTGCCAGCCAGATTCGGATTGTCCTGACCGATATCAGACAATGTGGCACAGGCAGTCAGCGGGCGGTCTGAAGCCGACGGGGCCGGGTAAGTGGGTGATCCCGGCCGGGAGGTGTCCACGATCTGCGTTGGCAGAATCAAACGATTCTGGTTTGTTAGAGTGAGGGAAGGGGTTTTTTGCCACGCATAAGAATATCCGGTGACATGAACGGTTCCTCCGGCATAGAGCCAACACAGAAGATTGTCCTGAGAGGGATATCCCGGATCATAAAAAACATCCTTGGTGCAGCCGCTCGAAAGCATATTCTGCATCAATGGATTATCGGGAATGTCCCACGGCCAATATTGACCGCCCGCCGCGGAGAAGTCCGGACATCTATCTTTATTGTCCTCGGCATACATGAAGGTTGAAATCTCGATTTGCCTGATGTTGCTGGCACACTTGATCCGGATGGCCTTGTCTTTGGCTTTGGCGAGAGCCGGCAAAAGCATTGCCGCTAGAATCGCAATGATGGCGATGACCACGAGTAATTCAATCAGTGTAAATCCGTTCCCGCCACCGGACATGAATGAATACCGGTCAGGGTGACGCCCTCTGGTTTCTAATGTTGCATTAATAGTCATTTTCACTTGTTCCCAGCATCGACCGTGCGGCTTGCGCCAAGGCCCATTGCTAGTCGAATGATCCCGAGTCCTCATTGCACCAGTCGGAAAAATGCCGCCTCATTTGTGGTCGGCAATATCACCGTGTTAGTTCCGTTGGCGGTTACGGCCAACGTGGCGACTGGCTGCCAGTTGGCTGGACTCAGACTCAATGTGGATTGCAAAGTGTAACTTCCACCTGACGGCCAGCTGACACTGATATTGCCGTCGGCTGCATTGGCAGTGACCACGGGCGGTGAAGCCGCTGTTTCATCCAACATGAAATTGTCAAATTGGCCCGTCACGACGTTACCGCTGTCAAATCCTCCTTCCATGATGCCTACCTGCATCGGCACACCAGCGAAATTGCTTACCGAAAATTTCTGACCTGCCGGCGCCGGCAACCACGGGTCGCTCGCGTTTGCCTTTTGGTAAAAATAGAAATTCGTGCTGCTCTGACGAACCATCAGCAGCCAATACTGCCCGTCGCCGACGTCCGCTGATGGTTCAGACGGGTTGGTAATATTAGTGAGGATTAACTCAGCCCGTGTGCCAATGCCGAACTCATCGAAACGCGCCCACGTAACGAAGGAATCGCCGTTCGTGCCATAGAGGGGCGCTCCAGGATTGCCACTCGCGTCAACACTGTAGGGACGGGCTAGAAGTCCGGGATAGTTATATGCGGCAATGACATTGCCGCTCGCACCAAGCAACGGATTCACAATATGCACCGCAACCTGAAAATCAGCCGGCGCAAATTTAAACAGGAAAAACCCATCATCTTGGGCGTTCTCCCAGCCAACATTTTCACTTGTTACGGTCAGGACATTGTTGCTGGTAATGTCGGCATCGGCCGAGAAAACGTCAGCCGCTGGGTCGGATACGAAGGTGGTGTCGGGAATCGTGAACTTCGGATAGGCGTACACCCCGTTCCAGGCAGTGTTGGTCGCTCCGTTGGCAACATAATCATGGCTGGCGCCGAAATTATCTGTAAATGACGGAGCGCGCACGATCGCGACCAAATTTGTGCTGAAGACGTTGGTACCGCTGACAAATGTCACCGTATTGGTGGCCGAACCAATCGCCAGACCGGTCAAAACTCCATCGGTGGTCACGATGACATTTGTATCCCCGGATTCCCAATCTGCCGAACTAGACACGTCAACGGTGCCCCCGCCTTGGACCAGTCCAAGGACTACAGGCAGTCCGATACCACCGACAGGAATCTCGCCGGACAGGCTTGCGCGAATGCCGACAAAGCTGCCGGCTTGCAAGCTGCCGTGGGCAGAACCGGCTTCATTAAACGATTTGGTAGTGCTGGAACCCGAGTAGCCATAAACGGCCGCAAAATAGTCCGCACCGGCAGTCAGACCGCTCACGGTCACGGTGTTCCCCACGCCGCGAAAGACCAGGTAGTTGCCGCTGCCCAGGTCAGTCCCCTGTCCAAAGATTGAATTGGCGGTCGTCAGGATTCCAAAGTAAGGCTGTGCCGAGACCGGCGAACCCTGACGCATTACGACAAAACTCGTGGACGCGCTACCGTCGCTGTTGGTTCCCGGCGTCCAAGTCAAAGTCATAGTGCCATTGGTAGTATCGTATTCCATCGTCAAGTTGGTCGTGGCCGATGGCGGTGTGCCGCCCGAAATGTTGGTGGCGTCTAGCGAAAAGCTGTCGAATTGCACCGAACCAAAGTTCCCGGTGAACATCGACTGCTCAAGGCCCACCTGTAACGGAACGCCGTTCGTCAGATCAGACCGCGTAATGCTTTGCGTCAACGCCCAAGGGTCGGTCAAGTTTGCCTTTTTGAAGAAGTAAAAATTGGTTCCACTCACACGGGTCATCAAGAGCCAATAATCGGTTGTCTCGCCGTCCGTATTGTCCGTCTCAACATTATTACCGTTCTGGGTATTAAAAGTCGTCGTGCTGATGCCATATTCGTCAAACCGCAGCCAATCTATGAAATTCTCGGAATATCCCGGTCCGTTGGGGGAGGAATTATCCGTTGCGCTATAGGCGCGCGCCTGCAACCCCACAAATTCATAGTTGATTATGCTGTAATCGGTGATGTGAACCGAGGCTTCAAAATCCCCGGGAACATTCTTGAAGATGAATGGACCGTTATCCGACGCGCCTTGCCAACCCGAATTTGCGGCCGTGATGGTCAGGACATCATTACTGGACTGATCGGCATTGAAGACGGTGGTATCCACCGCCGGCCCGGAGTAGCTTGCATTGGGAACGTCGCCTGCCTTCAAATAAAGTCCGTCCCACGCAGATCCCGGCAAACCGTTGGTGAGATAGCCATCGGGGACGCTGAAGCCATCGAAAAAAGCCGGGGCATTCACCGAAACAAAATTGGTGCCGGAGAAACCGGCATAAGTAGCAGTGATGGCCGCAGTTCCCACCGCAACTCCACTGGCGGCTCCATCTGCGGCAACCGCCACCGCGGCATTCAGCGACGCCAAAATCGCGCCGGCTGGATTTGTGGTTGTCGAGCCATCACCATAAGTGACAATGACCTGGGCCACCGCTCCGCCATTTACGGGAATATTTGTGGGGAATAAGCTTAAGGCGACGTTCACGATCGGTTCGGGACCGCTCACCTGAGTAGTCGCGGGGTTGATTCCATAGACGATAGAGGAGCCGGCGCCGGCATAAGAGTAAACCGCAGCATAATTGGTATCCACAACGCTACCCAAACCAGTAATCGTCGCACCGTTACCGGCGCCGACATACACAGCGTAGATACCCCCGGCAAGATTATCGCCACTCCCAAAATTGGTATTGGCATTGTAATTGAAACTATTGATGGGCTTATCACTCAAGACCAGCGGGTTATCCTTACGAATGACCAGAATGCTGCCGGAACTTCCAGCTCCAGGATTCCACGAAAAGTTCACGGCATTGCTGCTGGTGACAGAGGCTGTCAGGCCAGTCGGGTTCGCGGGCGGGATGACGCTGGCATTGACGTTGGTTCCCGTGAGTTCAAAGTCTGTAAAGAAAGTGGTGGGTGAGGCACTGGAAAAGGCTGCATCTTCAATGCCCACTTGCATCGGAATTCCATCCAAATCATTCCGTGTGACATTCGTTTCCAGAACCCAGGCATCGGTAGAATTTGTCTTGTCGTAAAAAGTAAAGTTGTCCCCTACCCTGGTAATCCTGAGATAACGATTATCACCGGTCTCGCCATTGTAATTGGTGTTGCCACTATTGAAGGGTGCGGAGATCTGCACATCTGTGGCGTTAGTGGCATAGCGAATCTGGTCGCCGATACTGAATTCATTAAATCGGGTGATATTCAGCCAGTTTTCGGACGCATTGGTGCTGGTGGTACTAAATGGTGCGCCCCAGGCCGGACCATTAGTGGTGAAGGCACGCACCAATAGACCACCAAAATGATACGGAGTATTGTCGAAGGGCTCGACGTTCTCGACGGAAACATCGAAATCACCGGCAACAACCTTGTAGAGATAAAAACCGTCGTCACCCGCGCCGGCCCAAGTGGTCTGGGTGCTCTGCACCGTCAGGTAACCCGGATTGGCGGTTTCATTGGCTTGCAAAGTGGAGCCGTTGCCATCGCCGCCATTATTTCCTCCGGTCACGTCACCAAAGCCAAGATAGACGCCGTCCCAAATCGTGCCGGCCACACCGTTGGCCATATAGTCGAGGGAGTTGTCAAAATCATTGGTTATGCTATCGGCTTTAATCAACGGTAGCAAAGCCAGGAACCCAACAAAGACCAACATTACTTGAAATCGAATCATGATTTTCATAATTTGTTTTTGTTTACTTCTGCTTTAGTCGCTCTTGCTTCCCTTGAAAAGCAGCGCACCCGGTAACTGCAAACGGCCAATGCAGTTTTGTTCTGACTATGTTAAAATCAAAAAGATGCGCCGAATCGATAGGGAAACACTAACAGAATGAACATTCTTGCACATAACAGGAATCCACAACCTAATGTCACAAATGCACTACATTTCGGTGGCGGGCTTCAAATCCAAAACTAATGCTGCTCACTGAGCTGCATCAGCGCGAATCATGCGCAGGCCGAAGACTGCGGCGATTTCGTTGCCATTTGTGGCCTGGAAACGAATGGTCACTTTTTGCTTTCCAGTAGTCAGCGCGGAAGGAATCGTGTATTTGGCATCAAAGAAATGCGGCTCACCGTTTTTCTCGACGGTCTGTTCACCCACAATCTGACCCTCCACGAGGATGTTAAACGTACGTTTGCGCCATTCGTCACTGAAGTAAGTGGCCACGACCGCCATCGGATGACCGGAGTCAACCGGTAAATCGAATGAAAACCAACTCCGACCGCGGCGGGCCGGACGATCCATCACCTGATCCGGCGTCGTATCCTCACCCTGTTCATTGTAATCGCGTTCCGATTGCATTTCGCCGGGCCGGACATAGGCCACGGTCGCAAGTTGGAGTTTGCGAAATTGCTCGCGCGCCGCCGCAATTTCCAAAGCTTTTTGCTGCCACTCGGCGGGGGTAAATAAATCCCAATAAATGCCATAGGTGCGTTCGGGCAACTGGTAAAATGGAACAAACGTGACGTCTGTTGGGCGTCCTACACCATCTGAATGGAAAAACCCAGGACGGCCGGGAACCGGCTTGAGCCAGTCAGTCGGCGGCTGGGACGCTGCAACAAACACCGGCACTCTCGCCTCTTGATCGGCGTGATTTCCATATCCGCCTCGCCTTCCTTCCGGCCCCAGGTCGCCGGCCAGCACGAGCGGACCCCACATCAAAGCAACCCGCCGCGGATTGTCCGGCAAGGGTTCCTCCCGCAATGTCTTAGGGAGACTCAACGACACCGTGTCACCGGTTTTCCACACCCGATTGAGTTCGACATAAGCACCTGGTGCGCCAGCATTGGGAACCCTCTGGCCGTTGATCGCTATCGCAAAATCCTCTCCCGCCCACGCCGGTCGACGCAGGGCGAGAACAAAACGTTCCTTCGATTTAAGCGTCAGCCTCAACGTCGCCGACTCACCCATTGGAAAATCAGTTTCCATTTGCAGGGTGGCATTTCTAGCTTTCCATTGAACAATGGAGGGAGCGTATAGATTGATCCATAGCTTATCGCCGGATTCGTAATAAATCCCATTACCGAGCAGTGCGTGATTTTCCATTCCCGTTCCGACACAACAAGTAAAGTCCTGAAACATATCCTGATATTCGTGCTGGACTCCCTGGCCCACCGGCACCATGTAACATGTCCGGCCGTCATTGAGATCCATCGAAGCGAGGACGTGATTGAACAACGCACGCTCCTCATAGTCCGCATATTTGATGTCAGGATGAATGGCGAATAACGTTCGCGTCATCTTCAACATGTTATAGACGGGGCAGGATTCATCATCCCGTCCTTCCACGATGTCGCTTAACTTGTCGGGGGGGCCAAAGTATTCGTCATGGCCCGCGCCACCAGTGGCAAAGCTATGGTGAAAGACCGTCTGGTCCCAGAAAAAATCCGCGGCAGCACCGTCGTTTTCGTTGCCCGAATAAATGTAGCGCATCAATTCACCGATGATTTTCGGCACCTGGGTGTTCTCATGTTTTCCACCAAGAATATCTCGTCGTTCAGCAAGCGGATTCACGAAAGCTTTGTGCTCAAACTTGTCGGACAGGGCCAGCCACTGTGGGTCAGCGGTATCGGCATACAGATCGGCCAGCACTTCGTTCATTCCGCCGAACTCGGTATTCAACATTTTTTGATCCTGCTCGTCGCTAAGATTGCCGACAATGCTGCCGACCCAACCGGCAAATTTTACTTCCACTTCCAGTGCGTTGCGATTGCCAGTGTAACGATAAGCGTCCCGCAGACCGGCAAAGATTTTATGTTCGACGTACCAAGGCGACCACATTCCATTCAGGTCAAAGCCACCCGACCTGATTTCGCCGCGGGAAAGCTGTTGGAAAAGCACCTTTCCATCAACCAAGCGGTTGGCGCCGTCTGTTCTCACCTCCCCCGTGAGCGCCCCGATGTAACCGTCTCCCTGCTGGTCCTGGACTTCTTTGAGTTGTTGCACGAGGTAATCGGCGCGCTGCTTGAAGCGAGGATCGCTCGTGGCCGCGAACATGTAACTCACCGCCGAGAGATAGTGCCCGGCAATATGGCCGGTCAAATTTCTTTCCGGACCATCCCAGCCGCCGTATCCTTCTGTGGCCTTGGGTTTCAGACCAGCGGATTGGCGCAGATAATACATCATCCGGTCAGGCTCCAGTTGAAGCAGATATTGAGCATCAAGCTCCTGGGCATGCTTAAGCGGCCCGCCAGTCAGGCGGACAGCTGATAAAGGCAGTGGGCGAGCCAGGCAAGGCACGGAATCGGTGATAACCTGGGTATCTGAAATGGAGGGGTAAACCGCTGGCACGTGCGGGAGCGATTGCGGCGTACGGCAGCTGGACAAAAAAAGCAGGCCCAGACCAAAACACAAGGCCGGGATCGCCGGGCAGGAATTATTTTTTAGCATAAGCATTAAGGAACAATTGTTCCAGGGCAAAACAGTATTCCATTATTGGCCAGTATTCACCGTGCACATCTGTTGTTAAATAATTCATCTTTGCAGGGCGCCTTAATTCGCCATCTCAATACCAAATGATTGCGGTGAAACGCCGGCAACCATAGGCAATTCAATGGTGGCTTCCTGTCCGGATGAAAGACGCAACGCGCTAACCGTGCCTTGCACATCCGTGAACGAATATGTTCCCGCCATCGAGGCCGTGAAATCCAGGGTCACTGAATGGGCGGCCGGATTCTCACTTTCGACCTCAAAATTGACTTGAGATAAATCCGGCAGGAGCACTATGGGTTGTCCAGCCGCGAATCGGTCGTTGTGCAAGACCAGGTGCAAATTGCGGTTGTTGAACATGGCATGAAACCTCCGGCGAACGCCATCGAGCGGTGTGATTTCAATCCCGTTCGACGCATTGGTCCAGGAGCCTCCGTAACAGAAGCGCCCGAAAATTGGATCATCAGCCAGGATGGTTGCTCCGGAACGGATTGCACCGCAAAACCCCAGGTTTTCCTCGGCGGAATAATACCAAGCCCCCCGATGCATCGGCTGTCCGCCCAACCAAGTGTAATTATAAGGAGAAGGTTCAAAGCCGCCGCCACAACCGCCGTCGTTGGCCGCACCCGGGTACCAGAACCCAAAATTGGAGTTTGTGGTTCCCGTATTCATGGTGGACCAGCCGCACAGATAAGAGGCATAACCCAGCCGAAGATAGTCGGTGAAATTAGTCGCATAATTCAATGCATAATCAAGCAGACCCCACCCGCCCATTTGGGCCATATAGGTGACCACAAAATCGTCACCCATGTCGCCACGATAATCGCTGCCATAATAATAGTAGGCAGTCTCGAGCCAGCCGCGGTCAAAGACGTTGGCCGTGATTTGATTCACCCAATATTGTTGCAAGTCAGCAAGAAAAAGCGTCAGGTTGGTTGAGCCCATGGCCGGGTCACTGCCCGCGTGCTGCAAGGCATATTTCGCGTAGGCTTCCTGAGACTCGAAGCCGGTGGCGTCAAACGCATACTCCGAAGCGAACAAATCCGCATTGCCACCGACGTAGTAATTCACCTTCGCCTCCCAAACCGCCTGCAAACTCGCGGCCTGACTGGTCATGCCTTCTGCTTCCAGATCATTAATAAGATCGGGGATAACCACTTCGTTCATCAACCCCACTTGCGTCGCTTGCGCACCGCCATAACTCCACATCGCCATCGCCGTTCCCCAGGCCCGCTGCAAATACATATCGGCACTCAAAGCCGTGGCGATTTCAGGATGATATTTCGCCACTTGATACATGCAATAATACATCACAATGATGTGCGGATAATCATAACCCCGGCCAATGCTCAAATCATTATTCGTCCGAAGTGTATGCCAGTCGGGGACACCGTAGATGCCATAGGGAGTGGATTCATTCGTGGTGCATTGCAGGCCGCCCCAGACAAAATTCGTAATATAGTAATCGAGCGCGGTGACCTCGCTTTGCACCGGATACAGCGCCTCCTTCGTCGCCAAATATGCGGGACGGGACTCGCCCGCGTCGTCGCTGGCGATCTCGTAAACCTGAAAACTGTCGTCCAGCGTATCGTGATTGTCGGGCGTGATCAGTTGACCGTCGTTGAGATTGAAGTCGCAAAAAAGACCGCTATACCATTTATTGGTGATAATTTGGTGACTGACAAGATAAGCCGCGCGCTTTTTGATCAGTGTCTCCAGAGGCTCAGTAACAAAGAATTCCAGGTACATGGTCTGGTTGCCGCCATAATTTATGGTGAGTTCATTTTCGCCCAATCTGGAAAATTGAACCTGGTACAATTGATAGGTATTGCTGCTGACATTGGTAGTGCCAAGAAATTGCAGCTGCGTCTCCGCCGGAAATTCCGAAGTCACACTGTTAATGTTTTGGGTGGTGTCCAGCGCGATGTCAGCAAACAGATTTGTCGGAACGGTCATGCCGGGAACAACATGAACATCCACCTTTCCATTATTAACCAACGTCTGCCGGATGGCGTCGTAATCGTTCGCCCACTGAAAGGTGAAGCCGTAAGTTTGCGAACCACCGGCGGCCAGCGTCAGACTGGTATTGGGTTGACGCCAGCGACCGCCCTGGGTGATGACCGACGGAAATTGGATCGCGGCGTTTGTCGCCGCCACGTACGAGCGAATATAAACCTCATATCCCGTCGGAGGGCTTGGGTCGTCCCAATATTCAAGGCCGGTGTTTGCATCCGGAGTTATCAGCAAATATGGCCCCACGCTATCAGGACGCATCCAAAAAATGAATGAATCGGAACCGGAAATGAAACTATGTTTCATCGTGCTGGAAGTAATTCCAGAAAATGAAGTGTTCATCGGCAGCGGCAACGCCAGGTTGCCGATGGTCATGGATTGCTCCGTGAGGTTGGTCAGGTTCAATGTCCAGAAAACCTTATCCTGCTGAAAATTGAACACGGATTCGAAAACGAATGCGCCAGCCAATCCATTGGTGATGACATAATGTGCAATGTACTTCGTACCGTCAGTATTTGCGTTTGTTGCATAGGAAACGGAAGCCACTCCATTCAAGGTCGCGGCTTCCGCCTGGTTCCAAGAGGATCTTCCGGAGGCCTGATAATTGATGATCGCATTACCCAGCTTTCCGCCGTTGATATATTCAGTGGAATAACTGTCATCTGTGTAGTAGAGACTCGTGAGATCACCGGCATTAACCCTCGTGTTGAAAAGCGGATCCACCTGCTGCAGGCGATAGTATCTTTGGGAGTTCGAACCGCCAGACTGATCGAGAATGGACAAAACCGTGCCGGTCGCCTGCAAGGGTCCCGGAATCACATTCTGCCAGTTTGCCGGATTCAATGAGTCGGTGTACTGCAGCCAATACCATTTGCCAGGATTGGCGCTAAACATCACCGTCACGCCAGCAGCACCGGCATTTAGTTGCGCCCAAATCTGATTGGGTGGAACCGCAATGCTGCCAACGGCCGGGGAATGATTGTAAACAGTGGAGGTTCCCGCGCCGGCGTAACTAAAAACA
>JBEKMT010000182.1:0-10764 GCA_050008355.1 Verrucomicrobiota bacterium | reverse complement strand
GCGCCGGACTGGTCAGGAAGGCGGTCGTATAAATCACATCCTGTACATTGCCGTTATTGGGAAACAACACCACACGACTGTCGTTGGTGTCGCTGGCCACGGCATTCGTTGTATGGGTGCGATAAAAGTAATAGAGGGCGTCCTGACTAGTCGAAGGTTGTAGGCCAGTTTTATACCAGGTGACATAATATTTGGAGAGAGCCAGGTAGCCGGCATGGCAATAGCGGTGGGGCACTGTCAATTCGTTCTCATATTGTTCCGGGTCATTCACCGGCGTGCAGTAAGTACTCTCGTTGAAGTCATTCCAAGTGGTGAGCTCAACCCAATCCGGCTGATTCGCGATAATCCACATCCACTCAGCCATCGTACCCTCCCCCCCCTGGGTTTCATAATATGGCCGGCCGGTATTCGTCGGCCAGGCACAACCCCAATAGCTCGGAGAGTAGCCCGCCATGAACAATTTTCCCGCACCCTGACAGGCCAGGCTGTAAGCCTGATTATTGTTGGTAATCATGGAAACTGTCCCGGCTGCGAAATAATATAGGCCAGCCAAAACATTGCTGTAATTGGTCAGCAGCGCAGAAACTCCATTTGAATTCATTTGTGATGGGATGAAATACGGCACAAAATATACATTTATGCCCAGCTTCGACAAAGGTTTGAAAACGCTGTTTTGCCAGTCTACACTGCTCTGGCCGGAAGTGGAAACCACCAACCTCCCCTGATAGCGTAAGGAATTCGTGTTGTTGGCATAAGTACTGATCATGGCTACAATGTCATTGATGTTGGTTTCGTCCACGGAGAAGAAGAACTTAAAACCTGTCCCCAGTTGTGAGGCGGCGGCATAGAGCATCGCCACGCGGTTCGTGTAGTACCAATCCGCTCCCGGACTGTTCCATTCACCACAATTTAACGCAAATCCGTCGACTCCGGCCGCCTGCGCGTTGAGTATATCCTGCTCGAAGCCCGCCACGGTGTCGCCATAATCCGCATAACAAACCATATAATGCGCGAACACAAAATGATTGGTACTTTCGGCCGCCCGGAGGTGCGGACCTGCCAGCTGAAGAAAAAAGAAAACCGCCAGGATGCGAGCACTTGGATTGAGCCAAGAAAACCGAGTCTGCGCACTCGTTGAATTTCTCTCGATGCTGCCACAAATTGGGGCATTCATATTGAGCTGATAATTGCGGCCATCCTGATCCGTCTCTAATGCCCTTTTTGTCAGGCAGCTCTGAACAACCTGCGAGCTGTAAGCTGAACGCGTGCCAACAAGGCCACGTCATTATGATGCTTCAGTAACTCGCAAGCTCCTCGCAACCGCGAGGGAACCCCCGCGGCAAAAGGTACTCGAGTTTTCCGTCCGGCATTAACGTTAATGACGTCTGTGATTTTACGGGATATATTTGCTTCCAAACGCTGCCACCACTCTCCAACTTCGACCTGCTTGTCTCGCAGCCGCGCCGGATTGGAGGAAAGTGCACGCATCAATGACGGCGCGTCTCTCCAGTGGCAAACTGAAGGCAGCGGATGTGGCCCCAAAAGCTCAGTAAAGTAATCAAGCCAGGGACGCCGCTCCACGATTGGAATCCCCCCGCAGTCAAGAGCCTCATATAAACGAAAACTCTCCAGGTTGACATTCCCCATCGGGCAGGGAACAAAAATTGTATTTCGGAGAATCCCAAAATAATCTTCCGGGCTAAGCCACTTCGCAGACTGGTGTCGTGTACCGGTGATATGCAGGTAACCGGGTTTGACGTCTTCCAGATGATGAACCAGGGAGCCACGGGTTGAAGCCAGGTTTCCTAGAAAGCACCACTTGTAGACCCTTTCCCCTGTCGGCCGGATATCTAGCTGCCCCCCCGCGGAGCGACCTGGTCCCATGGGAATCTGTGTGATGCCATCCTGTTGCAAGGCGGTGTGATGGTAGTTACGCAGGACATGGGCAAAGCTGCGATAGGCTTCCAACCGATCCAAATACCATTCATCGCTGATGTGGAACAAAATAATGCCTGGTGTTGCCGCAATTGCTTTCAGCAATCCGGGGGACAATCGGCGGAGCCGTTTACAAATGACAATCGAATTTGGAACGACCTTGGTTTGGGTCAGGTCCTCCACCAGCTCTATGGAAAATCCACGGAGCAGCCGTTTCAACCAAAAAACCTCCGGGAAATCCGTGTTTTGATAACTGACAAGGGTTATGTGCACACCATTACAAAGGAAGGTCTGGCAGGATTGAATGCGCCAGCCGGCTTCCCGTTCGAGATTCGCCCGCTAGGCAATCCGGCCTTCCTTTCGAGAAAATCCATTCATCGCGTAATGCCCTGCGAAGTCTTCCGTCCGGGCACGATTGAGGATGATATTCACCTGTCTTGCCTGCCTTTGGTACAGCATGTCCAATGATTGGCGGACCAGCCGCGACCGGCTGTAGAATGGTCGTGCCACCAGTACCACTGTGTCCGCCTGCGGCACCAGCATGGCAGCATCGTCGGAAGACAGAATCGGCGGTCCGTCAATGATCACAAAATCGTAGTCCCGACGCAGGTCGGACAATAAGTCCGCCAGTTTCGGACGCAGGAACAGGCCTTCGGATAATTCATTATGGGTACCAGCGGGAATATAGGACAACCCCTCACAGTCCGAGGGATGCACAACCGCCGCCGTCGCGGCGTCTCCTCGCAAATAATCCAGCACACCCAATTGTTCCTTATCTCCCAGCAAACGCTTCATGCCGCCGCCACGGGCATCCGCATCAACCAGCACCACGCGCAGCCCGCTCCGCGCCAGCAGCCGGGCCAAGTTGATGGTAACGGTCGTCTTGCCTTCTGCAGATGTGGTGCTGGTAAAGAGCAGCATTCGTGGCCGCCGCTCCGCGAAGGGGGAAAGCAGCAGGGCTGATCGCAAATGCCGGTAGGATTCCATATATGCCCGGCGCGAATCCGCATTTTCCAGCAACGCTTGCGCCGGCTTCCTTTTGGACACCTTGATCTGCGGCACGAGTCCCAAAAGGGTTTCGCCATATTGATCCGTGATGTCGCGAAAGGAAACAAAACGGTCATCCAGCATGTACCAGCCAAAGACAATCGCCAGGCCCATAAACGCACCTAAAATCACCGCCACCACGATGCGCAAAGGCAGGTAACGCTTTTCCGGCGCCGCCGCGGTAGCCGGCTGCAGTACCGAAAGTTGTTCCTGCTGCACATTTTTGCCCAAGTCCACATTTTGCAGCGTGCCTAAAAGATGGTCGTAATAACCCTGCTCGCGATCCACGTCCTCTTTTAACCTCTGGCTTTGCGCCAGACTGTCGTCGTCGCTCAGCACCTTGGCTTCCAGTGGCGGAATCGCCCCCTGGATGGCGGCAATGCGCGCTTGCATGGCCGCCAATTCGGCGTTTTTCTGAGTGCGGTTTTCATTATCCAGTATCGCGATCAATTTCCTCAATCGCTTGATTTCCTCCTCATATGCATGTTCCCCCATGGACCTGACCTTGTCCTCCTTGTCGCCAATCATCATCCCAAGATTCAGCCGCGTGGAATTAAGTTCGGAGTCGTTGGCCTCGTCAACCGGTCTCGCGGTTGGCACCGGCGAAAGCGAAGATAGCGACGCCGGAACCGGAAAATCAGCCAATCCAGCCGACGCAATCGCCTGCATATAATTAGTCGAGTCCAGGGCGGCAAGGCTGTTCGATTCAGTTTTGTCCGATGTGATTTCCTGGCTGAGCAGTTTTTGTTCGAGCCGGTATTTGCCGAGTTGCAGGTTGAGATCCGAAAGATACAAGCCGGCACTTTTGCTCTCCTCCTCCAGCACCGCCACGTTGTTGCTCTTCTGAAAGTCGGTCCATTTGTCCTGCACGATTTGCAAGTCCGTCGCCTTCCTTGCCAATTCATCCTGGAGCGAGTCCAACACGTCCTGCGAGGTGGAAATGTGCGTTTGTTTCTTGTAGTCCAGGTACCCGTCAACCAGATCTTGCAGAAACCGCTGCGTCAAATCCGGGTCCGGCCCGGTGGCTTGCAGTTGCAAAATTGAAGTCTTCAGGGGCTGGACAACGTCAACTTTGTAGGGATTCTTCTGCCCCGGTGGAATAGTGATCCCGGCCTTGTCAAACGCCGCATTCTGAAGAGGCGCGCTCTTGAGCAGTTCGATCTGCGTGCCAAAATACGTCATGGATTCTTCCGAGAACATGTCCCCCGTCGGGAGTTGCACGTTGTCGGTCAAATAGATTTGGGAAAATGAAGTAAACTTTCCTGTGCGGATTGTCTCATATGCAACCGTGGCACTGATCATGAGCGTTAGACAAACCAAAACCACCCACCACCGTTCACGCAGGTAGGACAGATAACGCCGTTTCGGCACCATCATCGTAAGCCGGTAATTGGCATCATGCCCGTTGCCCCCGGGATGCGGTGGCAAAATGATTGTTTTCTCAGTCACGGCAAATACTACTCAACAAATATTCTCAACAAACATCACTTAACACTGAACCAGGACGCAGCGCTTCATGGCAAGCTGCCGCCCTTGGATGTTGCCCGCTTTTTCGCGCCACATCCATTTTATTCCGTCATACAACAGTTGATTCGCTGACACTGGCCAAATTCGCTAATGCACCCCGCCGCCGGCCCGCCAACGAGCCGAAATCGCCCTTCGGATCTATATCCCAAATGGCAAATTCCGAGACTGATGAGCATGCGTAAATGATATGGCGACAGTGTGGCAGTCATGTTCCATCTTTGTGACCTCCGCTCTGGCTGGATGGCATTAGATTCCCTCCTTCAATTGGATATCCGGATTTTAGATCAGGCTGCTGGCGGGGAGTTTAGGTGAGACGGACGAAGAATCGCCATTGCAGGAATTTTTCCATTTGTGAAACAAAAGACCCCGATAACGAACCCTCAAATCCTCCAGCCGGCGATCAATTCGGTCAGGTCATTCAATTTCTGATCCAAAGAACCGGTCGTTCGAAGTTGTCCCCGTGCAGCCTCCTGGTATCCTGTTCGGGCCGATGCTTTTTGCAACGGCAGTCTGGCTAGATTTTCTTGCCCGCCGGCAAAATCCAGGCTGAACGATGTGCCTCAAACCCGATTTTGGGATAGTAATTTTCCGCTGCTGGAGCTGATAGCAGAATGAGCTTCGCTTTGCCGCCTAGTTTGGATTGGGTCAGTTTTATCAACTCTTTCCCGATGCCCTGCCGTTGATATTGTTCATCGACGGCGAGATCTGAAAGATAACAGCAATATTCAAAGTCAGTGACCGAACGCGCGACGCCAACCAGCTTTTCGCCATCCCATGCGGTGCAAAGTAGATTCGCGTGTTGCAGCATCGCCTGGACGCACTTTCGATCATCAACCGGGCGTCGCGACGCCAAGGTCGAACGCTTTAGCAGCTCAATGAACTCATCGACACTGATTTGACGGGATGATTCGTACCGAATGTTCACAATTGAAAAATGACCTTCCCGATTAATGCACTGTGTCCTGCCGCCTACGGCAAGAAAACAGACTGGCCAATTTCCCTCAAGGCTTATTCCCTCGACAGCATCGAATTATCCTTGCGAAAACCAAGTTGAAACCGCGAATCCGCGAAGCGCCGACAGGAAAAACCCGGATGCCCGGAGTCATTTCCTTCGAGTTGACGCCCGAACACGGTTCGGGAATCTGGCGCATTCCCTCCGGTCGCTCGGCGCCTGATGTTAGACGGCACGGACAGGAAAATTAAGAACTCAAGCCTGATTCAAACCCGGGCACGGCGGACGAGGTTGATGCCGCAGAAGCCCAATATTCCCAGACCGGCGGCCAAGGTGCCCGGTTCCGGCACGCATGAGTAGTCATAAGTGACCTCGACGGTTCCGTACGAATCCCCGGTGCCAAAAAAGGCCACCGCGTTGCCCGCACTGGATCCGCTGTAAACCCCGTCCCCAACCTGCACATCCAGGTTGAACGATTGTCCGGCGCCTTCATAAAGGATGAAGTCGCTCGGGTCAATGTCGGCACTGGAAGTGGTGGTGACGTGCGATTTTCCGGCGACGCTCTCTGTGTATTGGTGACCCCGGACCATTCCGGAATAAGGTCCGGCTACGCCGGTCGTCGTCGTCGTCAGACCAGCCAATGCGGTGACGCTCACCGGCAAAGTCGCGGTGGCATCTTTGTAATCCTGGCAATGTCCGATCAAGTTGATGACCTCCGATTCGATGGTATCATTCGAAATCAAGGTGATGGTGACCCCGGTCAAGGACCCGAGCGAAGGATTAAAGTCACTGAGGGATAGCTCGTCGCTGTCTCCGCCGACGAGCGGCGAATTATGCGAACCATAATTGGCCGAAAACGTTTCGGTCATATCACCATTTCCCGACCAGCCCTCCACCGCCGCCTCAACCGGACGGGTCATGCCCGTCGCCGCTGCGATGGTCAAAAGGGAAACAAAGATCCCTCTTGTAAATTTTCTTAATTCAGTCATATGGCCGCCTCTTTATAATCGTTAATCTGATTACCGCTCGTGGTTATCACGTCTGCTAAATATAACCTGACCGGCCAAATTATTCGCTTCCTGCAAGGACATGAACATCCGCTATGAGGACACCGTGAGCCCTGAAATCATGTATTATCTCGGGCAGGCAATCGCTGCACTTCCCTTTGTATATCAATGCTTTTTTGTATTCGACAACCCGGCTGGTTTCCAGCGAACCCCTTGCCCTTCACTTTGAAATATAGTTGTAACCCAAATGTAACATGATTTCAAGGATTCAGATGCACCAAATCCAGACATTCATTCTTCTGCCAGGTTTCGGCAACCGGTGGAGGGAGATTATATAATGCCTGGAACGAGAGGCGTTGGTGGCTGAAAAATAATATTCAATCAAGGCGCGGACAGCCGCTCAGTAGGCGGTACGCAGGGGGACGATACACTGTTTGACGGTTTTCAAAATGATCATGCAATCGAGACTGAATGACCAGCGTTCAAGATAGTAAATGTCAGCCTCCACACGATTGCGGACGTCCCGTTCACTGAGAATTTCTCCGCGATAGCCGCTGACCTGGGCCCAGCCGGTAATCCCAGGATGAACAAACCGGCGGACCATATAATTCCTCATCACTTTCACAAACAAGTCGTCATGCTGCAGCATGTGCGGCCGCGGCCCCACCACGCTCATTTCGCCCAGGAACACATTGATGAACTGCGGCAATTCATCAATGCTCAACTTCCGCATCCACACGCCGGCGGGAAAAACCCGCTGATCATTCCTGGCCGCCTGCCGGGCCTCATCGTCATTTTTGACATGCATGGTCCGGTATTTATAGATCATGAAGGTCCGCCCCAATAAACCACTGCGCTTCTGTTTATAGAGAACCGGCCCCGGAGACTGCCGGCATTGTAAAATCCAGACGAACAACGTGGTGATGGGCAGCACCAGCAGCACGATGGGCGTGGAAATAGCCAGATCCAGGGCGCGTTTCAAGAATCGGTTGATGGGACTCTCCAGCGGCTCTTCCCGCAAGCCGATGAGCCGCATGCCTTCATCTTCAAAAACCATCGTGGTGTGATTGAAATAATTGTCCAGGTTATCAATCGCCACCAGACGGACGGCGGCGCTTTCACACAACTGGGTGAGTTGCCGCAACCGCTCCGAGCCAATCGCGAGATCCATCACGATGAGCTGGCTGATGGCTTCTTTGTGGAATATGTCACTCAATTCATCCAGACAGCCCAGCACGGGAAAATGCGGATCATGACCATTGGCTTTCATGGTCGCCAGCGGCTGGGGAGAAATCACCCCAACCGTCCGCATGCCGATCAATTGTTTGCGGTCAAGCCATGGTTTGATCTTGGCCGCCTGCTCCTGCGTTCCCGCGAGCGCCACCCGCTCCGGCTGGTTGCCGCCAAAAATCCAATAACTCAGCGATCGTGGCACGACGTAATTGGCAAACACCAGAGTAAGCCCCAGCCAGGGGATGTAGCTGAACAGAAACGTTCGTGAAATGTTGAGGTCCTGCATGGCGAAGATCACCACGAAAACCGCGAACAACCCCATCACCGCCTGCCGACCACTCCGCCGCACGGCTTCCACAAATTCATGGTGTGGCCCCTGCGAAAGGTGCCGGCTGTCCAGCCGGAACAAAATGCCGATCAGCAGGAATTCGTTGTAAAAAAAGTAATCCTTAAGTGCCGCCCAGCTCGCAAACACGTCATTCAACCAGATGAATAGCCAGCTCCAATAGCTGAGCGTCACCAGGGCCAGCAGGCAGAATGCGCAAAGCCCCTTGATTCCTGTGGAACGGTTGAAAAGCATGGCAGATATTCGTGAATGGTGCGTCGTTTACAATGAAGGCCCAGAATGACCTTTGCGTCAAATCCCCAGCTCATTTTCCGCCGATGAGGACACTTTCCAGAGCCATGGGCTTGCCTGGTGAATTTGGTTTACGGGAAGAATTCAAATGGAACACCAGTGAATTGCTTTTCGACGGCGCCGGGCGTTTGGATTTCTTGCCAGACTCATCATTCCCATCGCTCTCGTGCCGTTGCCGCCAGCGTCCGGGGCTGACCCCGAAGCGGCGCGTGAACATCTGGTTGAACTGGCTCAAGGATTTGAAGCCGCTTTCCAAAGCCACATCCACCACCTTGAGTTGGCTGGTCGCCAGCAACTCCAGCGCCCGGGCCAAACGCAATTCCGAACGCTTGTCGTTAAAGGACATGCCCACCAACTTGTGAAAAATCCGGCTCAAATGCCGGGAAGTGCAATTCGTCATCCGCGCCAGATCGCTGAAATTCATCTCCAGCAACTCGGATGAAGGCATTTGCTTCAAGAACAATTCCAGGCGCTGCCGGGCATCGGAACTCTCCGCCTCGACCGCCATCTGTCCCAGCTGATTGCCAAACGCCTCGGCCAGGAGTTGGATCAGTTTTAATCGGAACGACAGTCCACCACGGTTCCGGCTGGCCAACAGTTCGCCCATTTGCGCGGCCACCGGGCTTTGCGGCGAAAAAATCTGCAGGCTCGCGTCTTTCCGGCCGGCCGCGAGCTCCAGAAAGCGTTGCTCACTCAAGGTGATCAGGCCCGTGAGCCGTGCCGGGATGACGCTGAAAATGCAAAAGGACAGTTCGCTTAGCTGGCTGGCGCGAATGTTTCCAGTTACTGCCTCGCCCACCAGCAGGACCGTTCCGGGCTCCAATTCCTGGTTTAATTGGGACTGCAAGTAGTAGCCCGACCCCTGTCTGACCTGGATAAATGACCATCCGGAAAATCGTGGCGCCCATTCTCCTTTTGGCGATATGGAAAAATCCTTGATGGCCAGATGCGGCTCATATGTGCAATTCGATTTCTTCATACGTCAATAGTTCCTAAAAAAACGTTCCTTCGCACCAACACCGTCAAATCTCCGCGAAATTCAGTGGCTGGAAGCGCCCGCTGGATTCGCCCGGGCTGGCACTATGGACAGAAGATGTTACGAACCCATGGCATCCTTGAAAATAATTCGAAACTGTTTTTATCGCGTTTTGCCTGAATAAGCGCACCAGACCCAAGCACCACACCGTGAATCGAACTTAAATCCCACCCGACTTCCGTTCTTATCAATTCTGGCCTCCTCCACTTTTTAAAGCGCTGCCACAACTGCTTTGATAACAATTTTCCAACAATATTTCCCACGTGACCTTTTCTTTGTTTCAAGATTGTCACAATTCCGACAGCGGTCCGTAATGTGCATTGCCTAGGTTCACTCCGCGTTTTCATTGAGAATTCAACTCATGCCGATGGGCATCAGATCCGGTTTGGCGCACAGTGGCCTTGGTCAGGCTAAACCATCAATAATCAGGCCCTAAGAGCGGGTTCCATTGGGCTCGGGCCCGTTTGAAGAAAGCCGGCGCTGACGCAAAGACGACACTGAAAAGGCGACATAGTCCTAAAAACCATGCCGCCACGTTCTATTTGCAAAAATAATTTGTGAAGCTTGTAACAATGAATTGGATAATTTTGTCGGTCGGCCAATCCGGGTGAAAATCATGGGGAAAGCAAACAACTTTGCCTGCGCATCCGTTGCGGCTCATCCGCCGTGCGCCTGCTCGCCCGAATGAATCTCACGGCCGATTTCAAGCTCAACTGCACCCCCCCGATGTATTCAAAGACCATTAGCATTGGGAAAAATTGTCCGCCTGGACTGCGCTGGTGGCAAGTCTGGTGCCTCCTGGTGGCTCTGGGGTGCCAGACTCCGTTTCTGGTTTTGCCTGCCTCGGCCGACGAGCCCGCTGCCACTAACGAGGCGCCTCATTTCAATGTCCAGGCCTACGTCATCGAGGGAAATTTGCCGCTCCCCGCCGCCGTCACCGCTCCGATCTTCGCCAAATATACGGGAACCAACGTCAGCCTCCAAACCATCGTCCAAGCTGCTTCCGATCTGCAAGCAGCCTACCTGGAGCAGGGTGACACGAACGTAAACATCGTCGTCGCCCCGCAACGGATCGTCAGCGGCACCGCTCCCCTGAACGTGTTCCAAGGCGCCTTTCCGCAAATCGTCATTTCCGGCCAGCGTTATTCCGGCCCCGAGAGCATCGCCGAAATCGCCTCCGCTTTGTCGATGGCGCCACCGGCAACTCCGACGCTTCCTCCTCCCGCGGCAGCCCCGCCTGCCGTTGTCGCAACTAATCCTCCGGCACCGCCCAAGCCTTATCATCCGCCGAGGCCGGCCACACCGGAGGAACTGGCGGCAGCACGCGACGCGTTGATGCAAAAAATTGCCGAACAATATGCACAAGAAAATGACCACCGCGTCCACGTCG
>JBEKMT010000181.1:0-10880 GCA_050008355.1 Verrucomicrobiota bacterium | reverse complement strand
CGTGAGCCTCACGAACTCATAATTACTTTGCCCAAGGCGTGACATGTGGCCGCCGCTGGCCGGGGCAGGAGTCTGGATAACGCTTTTCCCGCCGCCGACTTTGCAAACGTGAAAACGAACTTGGTCATAGGCACAGGCTTCACGGACGTAATGGTGTTTTGATTTATGAAGTTTATTAGGGAGGTGAGGAACCGTGAGGAAAGCAGCCGGGCGGCGCTTCTCTGGCCGTCCGGCCCGCGTCTTGAGGGATACGGTTCGAATTACTCCTCCTACGTGCCGACTTGATTCGACGCGACCACCAGAAGGAAGAACAATTGCGAGGAACGCTAACCCCGCTTGAAGCGCCATGGTCAAGTGAATCAATGAACCAGCGGTCGTTGAATAATAATCAGGCAGAACCACGCCTATGATTGCATTTGAGCCATATGTAAACGGCCAGAAGATTTGCACTGCTGGCAGCGAAGGGTTGGACGCGCTTACAACTGGCATTACGTTCAGTCGCCCGATGCAGCCACCGCAGCGAGAGGCTGGCACATATTTGTCTCTCGGAGGAGCTGTTGCAGAACGGGAAGAATTTGCCCACTGGCATCACAGCCAGTTGCGGGTTGGCGACCAGGTTGAGATACGCATTGTTGAGACACCCAAAGCTGATGGACCATCGCGAAGAGAAAAAATCAGGAATCATGCAGTTTGAGTCGCCGGAGCATTTAACAGCCGTTGGCGCGTCCGTTTCCCAAAGAGTCGGGATTCCCGCCCGGAGTCGCCGCCGGAGCAGCTTTATCCATTGGGCGGCAACTTTTCCACCCATCCATTGTTTAAATGCCTAGATGAAGACAATCCTGGTGGCAGTTCTTTGTAGCGCAGCCATATTCGCGTCTGGTTGCACCACGTCACAATCCCGTGCCAACGGTTGGGAATATAAATCAAGTGGGACAACGGTCGATAACGCCGGGAACGAGGTTAATCGCATGGCGCAACAGGGCTGGAGATTGGTTTCGATGTCGGCGGCATCCAGTCAGAATTATTCCGGCGTGGAAGTTGTGCTTTTGTTCAAGAAACACAAATGACGAGGACTCTGCTGTGCAAGCAGTCGCCTGAAACAACCGACGTTGGTGCACCGCTTTCCCGGCAAGCCAAGTTTTCCGCAGCAAGCCGCCGCCGGACCGGCTCGCTCCAGGCTGATTGGTGGGTTTGAAACAATTGAGCTCGTCCGGGATGTCATTTACCGGATCAACCGGCGTCAATGACCAAGAATAGAGGCGATCACTGCGGCTTTGGCAGCTTGCGCCTCAGCCTTCGAACGTTTTGGCCCTGGAAAACAGCCAGCCGCGATGATGGCGGAGAGGGCCAAAAAGAGACCAACGAAGCCCACGGAACTCTGGAGAATACTGCCGGAGACAACCAGCGCACTGCCGAGTACCCCGGTGGCGATTATGACAATTTTTGCCTTCATGTTTTTCGCTTCCAATCAACTATCCGCTCAAGCGCGCCGTAAAGCGAGGCCTAATAGCATTTAATATTCAACCACGTTTTGGGCTCTGATTCTTCCCAGACCTCGGAACAGGATTGGTCCGCCACTGAAACTTAAAGCGGCGCGGCGCGTGTTCAAGTCCAGGGCATTTGTCCGGATTTTATCATGCGGACCCGGTTGGCAGCCGCCAGGCAGTCCGACAATTCAACGGGCGGCCCATCGCCGCTGTTTGTCCATTGATCGACGCAATGGAGGTTGATGTTTGATTTGCCGGCGGCAACCGTTTTACAATATCACCCAAGTGAACGCCGCCGATTTTTAGTTCGATTCCAAATCCATTTTCCGGCATTTTGACGGTTCTAAAGATGTCTGAAAGCGCGAGGAAATCTCCCAGCGACAGCCGGTACTCCACAGGAGAATTGGCGGGACGTTTATTGTCGCTGGCCTGGCAGTTCCGGGCCGACTGCATCTGGTCCGTCGGGTTGAGCCTGGTCCTGCTGCTGCTCAGTATCGCCGGGCTTAAGTTATTGGGGCTGGTGATTGATGTCATCCGGCACGCCCTCAATCCGGCCCTGCCCCAGCCGCTGTATCCGCTGGGCTGGCGACCGCCGGTCGCGTGGTCGCCGTTGGAGATCGTCACCGCGCTGGCATCGGCCATTGTGGTGCAGGCGATATTCCGGGCGGTGCTCACGTACGCTTACAACATGGTGACGGCCCGATTGACGCAGGGCGAAATTGTGCCGACCCTACGCGCGCAAATTTACGGGAAACTGCAGCGCCTGAGCTTCAGCTTCTTCGATGTGCACGGTTCCAATTCCATTTTCAACCGGGTGACGGGCGATGTTCAAAACACGCGGCTGTTTGTGGACGGCGTTTTGTTGCAGGGCGTGAACATGGCCCTGACGCTGGTGACCTACGCGTTTTTCATGTGGCAGATTCAACCGGCGCTGACGATTGCGTGTTTGTCGGTGTCGGTGCCGTTGTGGGCATTGGCCCAGTATTACTCCGCGCAGTTGCGTCCGGGCTATCTGCGGAATCGCGAGCTTACGGACGACATGATCCTGCTGTTCAGTGAAACGGTGCGCGGGATGCAAACCGTGAAAGGATTTGCGGCGGAAGCGCACCAGGTCCGGCGGTTTGAAGGGGCCAGCGACAAGGTGTCGTCGCAACAGCGCAACATTTTCCGGGATTTATCGATTTTCACGCCCGGCACCCAGATGCTCTCGCAATTGAGCCTCGTGATTTTGTTTGCCTATGGGGGCTGGATGTATGTGCAGGGGAGAATTCAACTGGGCAGCGGGCTGGTGGTGTTCGCGGGCCTGCTCCAGCAATTCACCGGACAGGTCGCGACGATTTCGACGATTGCCAATTCGGTGCAACAGAGCCTGGCGGCGGCGCGACGGGTGTTCGAAGTGCTGGATACGCCGGTGGACGTGGCCAGCCGCCCGGATGCCGTCAAACCCGGACGGCTTACCGGACAGGTCACTTTCGAAAAGGTGTCGTTCGGTTACCAACCGGGAATGCCGGTACTGCAGGAAATTTCTTTCCAGGCCAAAGCCGGCCAGGTGATTGGCATTTTCGGCATGACCGGCACGGGCAAAAGCACTTTGCTGGGCATGGTTCCACGCTTTTACGATCCGCATGCGGGACGTGTTCTGGTGGACGGCCAGGACTTGCGCGACCTCGATCTCGACGCCTACCGGCGGCAGATCGGGACCGTCTACCAGGAAAGCTTTCTGTTTTCGAACACGGTTGCGGCGAACATCGCGTTCGGCCATCCGCACGCGACGATGGAACAGATTGAACGGGCGGCGAAAATTGCGTCGGCCCACGAATTCATCGTCACACTGCCGCATGGTTACGAAACGGTGCTGGGGGAATCCGGCGTGGACCTGTCCGGCGGACAGCGCCAGCGGCTTGCCCTGGCCCGGGCGCTGATCCTGCAGCCGCCCATCCTGATTCTCGATGACCCGACGGCGTCGGTGGATGCGCGGACGGAAAATGAAATCGTCTCGGCGTTGCGGGAGGCGATGAAGGGGCGCACGACCTTTGTGGTGTCGAGCCGGTTGAGCTTGCTGCGCCGGGCCGATTTGATTCTGGTATTGGAAGACGGACGGCTGACGCAATCCGGCACGCACGAGGAACTGGTGCATCAGCCGGGGCCGTATCATGAAACGGCCGTGCTCCAGATCATGGATTTATGAGCGCGCCGCCACCGGACAAATCCATACGCGCCAAGCCGGCGGTCGTCAATGTTGCGCGGGGAGACCACTCGGCGCGCGAGGCGATCACCTATTACAACCCGAGCGAGGAACGCGAGGCAGACAAGGCGCCCTTGCAGGCCAAATTGATCCGGCGGATTTTCCGCTACACCAATCCTTATGCCGCCCGGCGCAACTGGCTGTTCGTGCTGACGTTTACGCGGGGCGTGCAATTGCCGGCGCTGGCGTGGTTGATTGGCCGCACGATCAACGGACCGATTTCCGGCAGGAACCTGACGGAAATTTACTGGTATGCGGCCGGCTATTTCGCCCTGGCGCTGTTCACGGTGGTGAATTTTCATTTCCGCCAGCGTTTTGCGCTCGAACTGGGTGAAGCCGTCGTTCACGACATGCGTTCCGATCTCTTCGCGAAGCTGATGACCATGCCGATGTCATTCTTCAACCAGACCAAATTCGGCCGCATCATCAGCCGGATGACCTCGGACATTGACAGCGTGCGGGCGGGCGTGCAGGACGTGGCATTTGTGCTGGTGGTACAGGGTTTGCAAATGGCGGTCTCGGCGGCGCTGATGGCGTGGTACGACTGGAAACTGTTCTCGTTAATGGTGCTGCTGGCGCCGGTGATCTGGTTCGTGAACAAGAATTATCAGTACGAAATGGCGCGGCGGATGCGCAAGGTGCAGGAATCCTGGAGCCGGGTCTCGTCAACCCTGGCTGAATCGGTGAGCGGCATCCGCGTCACGCAGGCGTTTGTCCGCCACGAAGTCAACGCCGGTTTCTTCCAGAAATTGATCGACGTGCACGGGGAGAACAACGTCGGTGTGGCGCAGGCATCGGCGGTGTTTGTGCCGTTGCTGCAACTGAAGAGCCAGCTTTTCCTTGGCGCCATGGCCTTGCTCGGCGCGTTCGGCGCCTTGCGCTGGCACGGCTGGCTGCACATGGAAGTTGGCGATCTCGTGATGTTCTTTTTCCTGGCGAATCTGTTTTTCGATCCGGTGCAAGCCATCGGCAATCTGTTGAACCAGGCGCTCATGGCCATGGCCGGCGCCGAGCGGCTGTTCCGGATGCTGGATCAGGCTCCGGAATGGCAGGATGCCCCTGGCGCCCGAGCACTGGGGATGATCCGGGGTCGCGTGGAATTCCAAGCGGTGAACTTCGCCTACCAGGCCGGCCGGCCGGTGCTCTCGGATATTTCGTTCGCCGTTGAACCGGGACAATCGGTGGCGCTGGTCGGGCACACCGGCAGCGGCAAGACAACGCTGGTTGGGCTGCTGCAAAAATTTTATCTACCAACCGGCGGCAAGGTTTTGGTGGATGGATTCGATTTAAGCGAAGTTTCCAGCCAGTCATTGCGCTCGCAAATGGGCAGCGTGCAGCAGAATAATTTCCTGTTCTCCGGTTCGGTGCTGGACAACATCCGGTTTGCCCGGCCGGAAGCCACGGAAGCGGACGTGCGCGCGGTTCTCACATCCCTGGACAGCCTTGACCTGCTGGAAGACCTGCCACAGCAATTGGAAACCAAGGTGGCGGAACGCGGCGCGTCACTGTCCTTCGGCCAGCGGCAATTGATTTGTTTTGCGCGAGCGATGCTGGCCAACCCGCGGATTGTGGTGCTGGACGAAGCGACCAGTGCGATCGACTCGGTCACCGAGGCACGTTTGCAAAGAGCGCTGGACATTCTGCTGCGCGGACGGACTTCTTTCATCGTGGCTCACCGCCTGAGCACAATCCGCAAGGCGAATCTAGTCCTCGTGATGGATCAAGGCCGCATTGTGGAACGCGGCACCCACGACAGTTTGTTGCAGGAAAACGGAATTTACGCCCGGCTACACCGGGAATTTCTCAGCGTTCACCCGGAGTCGTAATCCCGGATCAGGTTCTTCCGTTTGCGGCGGTGAAGACGTTTGGGGATGGACGGACTAAAAAAAGTGTGGCCCTTGTTGACTTCGCGAATCGCCGCGCAGACATCGCCGGCGGAGGTTTGCTTGATCAGATAGCCCATCGCACCGGAGTTAACCGCCTCGATGATGTACGCTTCATCACTATGCGCCGAAAGCATCAGCACTTTGGTGGCGGGAACGGCCTTGAGAATCTGGCAGGTGGCTTGCAGCCCATTGAGCAGCGGCATGGTAACGTCCATCAAAACCAGGCCAGGGTGAAGTTTCTTGGCCATGGCCACCGCCTCACGGCCGTCCCTGGCTTCGCCAACCACTTCCAGGTCATCTTCGAATTCCAGGATCTTACGATACTCCTTGCGCACGACCTTGTTATCGTCCGCCAACAGGACAGTGATTCGATTTTTCATGAGTGTTACTTCCAAGACATGAATATTTGATTACCTTAAATGTGGTACGTGCCTGCCCAACAATCCATGGGGTGAATTCCCCATAATCACCGTGAGCGAGGAGAGACAATTGCTCCGAAATCAAAAGCACCTGCGATTGAAAAAATGATCAGCTGCAAGAGACAAGGTGAGACGCCAACGCATTGTCTCTAGGTTTGCGCCAGGGCGGGCCAGAGCACGTCTGCAGCCTCTAACTCAAACTCACGGGATCGATATCCACGGTCAGCGTGATGTCTTCCGGCAAGGTCCGGGACTGGATGAGGGCGGCGAGTTCGCGGCTCAGTGCGCTCATGGCCCGCACGCGCAGCATGATCTGGTAACGATAAAATGTTTCCGCGCGCAACAGCGGCGCCGGCACGGGCCCGGCCAGGATCAAATCCTTGAACAACTGCCTGGCAGGCGGCCGCAGAACCGTCGGCGCCGGACCATCGGTGGGATTTTCGAACAGGCTGGCGGTGACATTCGCGGTGCGGGGCACCCCGGACTTCAACTGTTTTTCCAATTCCTCCTTCAGGTGTTCCGAGAAGAATTTCACTTTCTCTTCATTGCGTCCCTTGAGGGTAATCAGCGCGACGCGGCTGAACGGCGGATATTTTAACTGGCCGCGAAACTCCATTTCCTGCTCATAAAACCCGTTGAAATCGTGGCGGCGGGCAAATTGGATGGCTGGATGAAACGGGGCAAACGCCTGCACAAATACTTCCCCCTCCACATCACCGCGCCCGGCGCGGCCGGAGACTTGCGTGAGCAGTTGAAACGTCCGTTCTCCCGCGCGAAAATCCGGCTGATACAACGCGAGGTCGGCGTAGATGATGCCGACCAGGGTGACATTGGGGAAATGCAGCCCTTTGGCAATCATCTGCGTGCCGACGAGAATGTCGATTTTGCCCGCGCGGAAATCGCCCAGCACAGTGCGGTAATCGTCCTTGCGCTTCATTGTGTCGGCATCCATGCGCTTGATGCGCGCCTTTGGAAACAATCTGGCCAGCACTTCCTCGACCTTTTGCGTGCCGGTCCCGGCGTAGCGAATTGCGGGGTTTTTGCATTTCGGGTCGGGACAGACTGGAGGGACTTTTTCGACGTGCCCGCAAATGTGGCAGGAAAGTTTCTGGTCGATGCGATGGTAGGTGAGCGTGATACTGCAGTTGGGACAATTAGCCACGTAACCGCACTTCGGACATTGCAGCGAGCTCGAATAGCCGCGCCGGTTCAAAAACAAGATCGTCTGTTCGCCGCGTTCGAGCCGTTGCGTGATGGCCTCCTTGAGCTGCGGGGAAAAAATCGGCGGCCCCTTTTCCTTGTGCGCCGCCTGCCGCATGTCCACGACACGCACATGCGGCATCTTCTGGTCATCGACGCGCTCGGGCAATTCGAGGAGCGTGAATTTCCCCTTCTTGCAGTTGTAATAACTTTCCAGCGACGGGGTGGCGGAGCCGAGGACGACGACGGCGTTCTCCATCTGGCCGCGCATGATGGCGACATCGCGCGCATGATAACGCGGCGCTTCCTCCTGCTTGTAAGTGTGCTCGTGTTCCTCGTCCACGATGATCAGGCCCAGCGGTTCGACCGGCGCAAATATCGCCGACCGGGCGCCGATCACAATCCGCGCCCGGCCCTGGCGGATTTTGTGCCATTCATCATGGCGTTCCCCCGCGCTCAAGTGCGAGTGCAGCACCGCCACGAGGGTCTGCAATTTGCCGGAGCTGAACCGCGCCTTGAACCGCTCGACGGTCTGCGGCGTCAGCGAAATTTCCGGCACCAGCACGATGGCGCCCTGCCCCTGCTCCAGCGCATGCGCGAGGGCCTGCAAATAAATCTCCGTTTTGCCGGAGCCGGTGACGCCGTGGAGCAAAAATGTGCCGCCGGACTGAGTTTGCCCTTTGGACCCCGGATCAGGCGGGGGCGAGGAAGGGTCTGCGGGCGGGCGGGCGGGCGAGGGCGCCATCGCGGCCTTGATCTTTTCCAGAGCAACGGATTGCGCGGGATTCAACACCAGCGGCTGCGAGGGCAAAATGTGTTCGCGGGAATAAGGATCACGCTCGGAAATTTGTGACGTGATGGCGATGAGCCCGCGATCTTCGAGCTTGCGCACGGTGGCCGCCGTGGTTTCAGCCAGTTCAACCAGCTCGGACAATAATATTTGCCGGTGTTCCTCGATGATCCTCCAGACGTCCAGCTGCCGCTTGGGCAATTTTGGAAAATCGCCGGTGACGGGCAGAGTATGGACCATGAGTCGTTCACGCCAGCCGGCGTCTTCTTTGCGCACCGCCTCGGGCAAAACCGATTTCAAGGCGGTCTCGGGCGCGCAACAATAATATTCGCCAATCCAGCGCGCGAGCCGGAGAACTTTTTCCGTCACCAGCGTTTGCGCCCCGATGATTTTCAAGATCGGCTTGAGCCGGGTGTGCGCGGATTCCTCGGCGACCGCAGTGACGACGCCCAGAATTTTCCGCGCGCCGAACGGCACCTGAACGCGACTGCCCACGTCAACCTGGCCGGCCAGGTCGGCAGGAATTGAATAATCAAATTCCTTCCGCAGGGCGATTTCAAGGCTGACACGGGCGATCATGTTTACAACATCAGGTTAAGCGGAAAGGAAGCGCAGGGATAGAATGGAAGTCGGCTGGATCATCGGTTTGGCGGCCACCGGTTCGCGGCCAGAAAATGTCCAATCAATCACGCGTGATGGCGCGCAACTCGGCTTCAAGCTGCTGGCGCAATTGTTCGCGTTCCGCATCGCTCATTTCCGGCGGGATATGAAAAACGCGTCCCGCGGCCACTTCACAGACGGAAAACGGCAGGGGAATCTGCAAACCATCCCAACTGGGCAGTCGAATTTTCCACTTGAGGTAATAGGACACCGGCACCACCGGAAGATTGGTGATTTGCGCCAACCCGGTTACGCCTTCCGCCATGAGGTAACGCGGACCGCGCGGACCGTCGGGCGTGATGGCGAGGTCATAGCCGCGTTCACCCCAGGTGGCCAATTCGCGCAAGGCCTGCGCACCGCGACGGCTGCTGGAACCGCGCACGGCATGCACGCCAAAGCGCTCAAAAATCGCGGCCAGGAGAGCACCGTCTTTGCTGGCACTGACCAGCCCGGCGGCACCGGGGGCCATAAATTGCGGCTTGCGAAACCTGGCATATAGCTCCATGCACAGCACCAGCCGGTTGTGCCAAAAACAGAAGATTTTCGGGCCGGTATCCGTCCGCAGCAAGAATCCGTGTTCATCGCGGAGGCGAAATCGAATGGTTTTCGTGACGGCGCTGATCAAAAGCCAGATCACCAACGCCAGGAGCCGCTGATGCCACTTGGGCGCGTGCGGGACCACCACTCCGCTGCTGCGCCTGGGCGGGGCGGGCGGAGTTTCTGGAGCGGGTTCCACGGACATGCATCAACCTTTTCGCAAGCTGGCACGCACCAGGTCCTCGACGCTTGCCTCGGTGCCGAGAAGCGCGCCGGCGGCACGGATGGCATCGTGCGCTTCGATCTGTTTATACCCAAGGGCCATGAGCGCGAGCACGGCGTCGTTGATTTTCTGGTCACCGGGAGCAAGCGCGTGTTTGGCGCTGGCCGCCTCGAGCGCGCCGGCGGCGCCAATTTTGTCGCGCAACTCGACCACGATGCGCTCGGCGGTCTTTTTGCCCACACCGGAAATCTGTGAAAGAGATTTGAAATCACTGTTGGCCACGGCACCCCGAAAAGCGACCACATTCATGCCGCTCAATATGTTCAGCGCGGTCTTGGGCCCGATCCCGCTGACGCTGTTGATGAGGAGCCGGAATAGATCGCGTTCGGCCGCGGTCGCAAAACCGTAGAGCACGTGGGCGTCTTCGCGCACAATCAGTTGCGTCAGGAGTTTTAATTCGTGGCCGGGGGCCGGCAATTTGTCATAAGACGACAGCGGTATCAAAACCTCATAACCAATGCCGTTTACCTCCACAACCACTTGCGTGGGCAGCGCTTCAACGAGTTTACCATGCAGGAAGGTAATCATGTTTAATCAATGAGGGCGATTCGTCGAATCAGCGGAACGAGAACTCATATCTTTTTGCGCAGATTGAGCCGGTAACGCGAATTCTCCTGGGCATGCGCGAGCGCCAGCGCCAGGGCGTCCGCCGCATCGGGCGCAGGCAATTCGGCAAGTTTCAACATGCGCTGCACCATCCGGGCGACGGCGATCTTTTGCGCCGCCCCGTAGCCGACAACGGCCTGTTTCACCTTGCGCGTGGCGATCTCGAAAATGTCCAGCCCGGCCTCAGCAATCACCGCCATGGCGGCGCCCCGTGCCTCACCCATGATGATTGCTGTCTTGAGGTTTTGCGCGAAGAAAAGCCCCTCCACGGCGCATACTTCCGGACGGTATTGGTGCAGCACCGTGCGCAAGGTCCGGGTAATATGGGCAAGGCAGCGTGAGCGCTCCCAGTCCCGCGGGCAGGAAATGGTGCCCTGGGCGAGCACCACGAAATCGGGCCGTCCGGTCCGGATCACGCCGTAGCCGGTCCCCCGCAACGACGGGTCGACCCCAAGAATGATGCTTTCCATGACCGGCGACGCCATCCGGCCGGCGAGCGACGCGGGCACAACCGATTCGCGCGGCGATTTGCCGGCGACACGATCTTTCATTTGCTCGAACTGACGGAGTGAGATGCCCACCCGGAAATGTTGCCAGTGAAGGTGAAGACGCAAAAGCAAAAACGCCGGGCTGGCACGCAACCGCACAGACGACATTTAAAGAGCATTGAGCACATCGATGCCAAGATAGAAAGAATCGATTACGGAGTCTACAAGCCGGCTGGCAGAATATGGTGTAGGAAGACACCACATCTTCTCACCAGGTTG
>JBEKMT010000180.1:0-10918 GCA_050008355.1 Verrucomicrobiota bacterium | reverse complement strand
GCGAAGGGCAGGGAACCGCTCCGCAGCGCCAAATCATTTAGGTCCATTTTTTCTGTCGCCTTTTGGCTGAAATTTCTGGCTGCTTTGGCCATTGCTTTATATTTTAGGGAATACATGAAGAACCCACTATTCCTGGTTTTCGTATGTTTTGACCTGATACGTTTTACGACGTTTGCCCAATCAGCGTCGCCCTTCCCTGTTTTACATATTAGCGCGGATCAGGTAGTGGCCCAGGTCAGCCCGGTTTTTTCGGGTATGATGACGGAGGAAATTAATCATTCCTACGACGGCGGGCTTTATGCCGAGTTGATCCAGAACCGGGTTTTCAAGGATGACAAGGCGGCACCAGTGCATTGGTCGCTGGTGCAAGCTGACGAAACCTTCGCCAGTATCAGCCTTGATTTTACGAACGCATTGAATGACCAATTGCTCCCTTGTCTGCGTCTGGAGGCGGCGGTCGCTTCGAAAGCTCATCGGGTCGGTGTGGCCAATGATGGTTTCTGGGGCATTCCGGTGAAGCCCAAAACGCGTTACCGCGCCTCATTTTATGCCAAGGCGGCAGGTTTCAGCGGGCCGGTAAGCGTGACGATTGAAAATGCGGATGGAAAGATATTTGCACACGGCAAGGTGAAGCATCTCACGGGTGCATGGCAGAAATATTCCCTCGTCTTGACCACTCCGGGCGACGTCCTGCCAACCACGAACGCCCGTTTTGTGCTGGCTATCCAATCGCCAGGCACGGTGTGGTTCAATCTTGTTTCCTTGTTTCCACCAACCTGGGACAAACGCTCGAACGGCAATCGCATTGACCTCATGCAGAAGCTTGCCGACATGAAACCCGGTTTCCTCCGTTTCCCCGGTGGCAATTATCTGGAAGGCTCAAGCATTGCGACCCGTTTTCCATGGTCTCAAACCCTGGGTGACCTGGCACAACGTCCCGGCCATCCGGGTTGTTGGGGCTATCGTTCTTCCGACGGGTTGGGGTTGCTGGAGTATTTGGAATGGGCGGAGGATTTAAAGGCGGTGCCGGTTCTGGCGGTTTATGCTGGCTTCAGCCTGCCCCCGAAACGTGAACTCGTCAAAGCCGGTCCGGATCTGGCCCCTTATGTGCGGGATGCATTGGAGGAAATTGAATATGTCATTGGCGATACCAGCACGAAATGGGGCGCGCGCCGTGCTGCTGACGGACATCCAGCGCCTTTCAAGTTGAATTACGTTGAGATTGGCAATGAGGATTGGTTTGATGATACGGGCTCTTACGATGGGCGGTTTGCCCAGTTTTACGACGCCATCAAAACAAAATACCCGGCTTTGAAATGCATCTCGACCGTGGGTAACGAACAACCGGAAGAGAAGCGTGTTCATAGCCGAGTGCCCGATGCGTTAGACGAACATTATTATCGTTCGGCGGCGGAGTTTGAAAGAGATGCTCCGTCGAGATTCGAACGCTATGATCGGAAAGGGCCGAAGATTTTTGTGGGTGAATGGGCAGCTTATGAAGACATTGTTCCATGGGACCTGCGATCACGACGTCTGCCTCCCACCCCTGATCTAAAGGCCGCCCTGGGGGACGCGGCGTGGATATGTGCGATGGAACGCAACTCTGATTTGATCGTGATGCAGTGTTACGCACCTATGCTGGTGAACGTAAATCCAGGCGCACGACAATGGCGACCGAATCTGATTGGTTATGACGCGCTGAACAGTTTTGGCAGCCCGAGTTACTACGTGATTTCCATGTTTAATGCCAGTCGCGGGGATGTCGTCGTGCAATCTTCCCTTAAAAGTTCGAACATCGATGATATTGCTCCTCTGGATTATTCCGTTACGAAAAGCACTGCTGACGGGGTGGTGTATGTCAAAGTGGTGAACGTTACGCCACAGCCCCAGTCCTTGCGGATTGAATTGAGCGGAGTGGGCGCGGTCGCCGACCGCGGTAGCGCCACGGTTCTGACTTCAGCCGGTCCTGACGACAGCAATTCAATTGAGCAACCCGTCAACGTGGTGCCGGTGACGGAAACGATTGTTGGCTTGAGTCAGAATTTTACGAGGAGTTTTCCGCCGAACTCAGTGACGGTGTTAAAAATGAGGACCAAATAAGAATACTGAGGAAGGGCGGTTTTACCGATCCAGACTTCTAGCGGGTTTGTTACGAACTGGACTCAGACCTGCTTTGTATTGAGGATTTTGCTGAACATTTTTATGAGTTTGGGTTGGTGAGTTTGACCGGAATTGGTTAAGCTGGCGGCATGAAAGCCACCTCTGTTTTTGGTAGTATTTTCATCGGTGCAGTTTTGACTCTTCTGGTGACGCAGTCATCCGCCGAGATCAGCTCCGGCTCGAGCGATTATCCATTCAAACCAGTGCCATTCACGGCCGTTCATCTGGATGATGTTTTCTGGGCGCCGCGGCTGGAAACGAATCGCGTGACGACGATCCCTTATGCGTTCCAGAAATGCAAGGAATCCGGACGGATGTACAATTTTGAAAGAGCCGCTGCCGTGCTGCGTGGAGCATCTGTCGCTGATCTCAAGCCTCCCGGATATCCTTTTGACGATACCGATCCCTACAAAGTCCTGGAAGGAGCATCCTATTCGCTGGCAGTGCAACCGGATCCGGCAATGTCGGCTTATCTGGACAATCTCATCGAGCTTTTCGCCTCGGCGCAGGAACCGGATGGCTATCTTTACACAACCCGAACAATTGATCCGCAGCATCCGCATCCATGGTCGGGAACTCAACGATGGGTGAATGAGCAGGATTTGAGTCACGAACTTTATGATGCCGGTCATTTGTTCGAGGCTGCCGCCGCTCATTATCAGGCGACTGGCGAAACCAATTTATTGCATGTGGCCCTCAAGGAGGCCGACTTGCTCTGCACCACGTTCGGTCCGGGAACCAACCAACTCCATTTCTGGCCGGGGCACGAAATTGTCGAAATGGGTCTGGCAAAACTTTATCGCATCACCGGCGACCGGCGTTACCTCGACCTCGCAAAATATTTTATTGATGTGCGGGGCAGTCGTCCCGGGGGCGATGACTATCACCAGTCGCGCATACCTCCGGTCGAACAAACCGAGGCCATCGGGCATGCCGTGCGCGCGGGTTATCTTTACAGTGGGATGGCTGATGTCGCGGCGCTGACAGGGGACGATGAGTATGTCCAGGCAATCGACCGGATCTGGGAGAATTGCGTGAATAAAAAAATTTATATCACCGGCGGCATCGGTGCGCGGCCTGATGGCGAAGCCTTCGGAGCTAATTACGAGCTGCCCAATCGCACGGCCTACAACGAAACATGCGCCGCCGTGGCGAACGATTTTTGGAACGAGCGATTGTTCCTGTTACACGGTGACGCCAAATATGTGGATGTGTTCGAACGCACCCTGTACAACGGCTTGCTCTCGGGCGTTTCCCTCTCCGGGACGAAGTTTTTTTACCCGAACCCGCTGGAGTCCACCGGAGATTACGAACGCAGCCCGTGGTTTGGTTGCGCCTGTTGCCCCGGAAATATCACGCGTTTCCTCCCCTCCTTGCCCGGTTGTTTTTACGCGCAACAAAAAGATCGTGTATTTGTAAACCTTTTCGCCGCAGGAACCGCGGACGTCAAACTCGACGGTGGACCAGCTTTGAAATTGACGCAGGAGACCAGATATCCCTGGGATGGCGCAGTCAAGATTACGGTGGCACCGGAGAAGAAGTCTAAATTTACCATGGCCGTCCGTATTCCCGGTTGGGCGCGAAACGAAGTAATGCCTGGCGACCTTTACAAGTTTTCAGACGGGGCCACTAATCAGCCAGTCACGCTTAAGGTCAATGGGCGGCAAGTCGCCATCAAATTGAACAAGGGCTATGCTATTCTGACCCGCACCTGGAGAAATGGCGATGTCATCGATTTGAATTTGCCGATGCCGGTGCGCCGCATCGTCGCCAATGAGAACGTGAAGGCCGACATTGGCCTGGTTGCCTTGGAAAGGGGACCAATTGTTTTCTGTGCGGAATGGCCGGATAATCCAGGCGGAAAAGTTCGCAATTTGATGTTGCCGGACGACCAATCATTGACCGCAACCTTTGAGCCATTGCTGCTGAACGGCGTGGAAACGGTGGAAGGCAGGGCATTCAGTGTTTCCCGCGATGCCAATGGTTCACTTGTGAAGACGGGGCAGGACTTTAAGGCGATTCCATATTTTGCCTGGGCCAACCGCGGCAAAGGCGAAATGACCGTTTGGCTGGCCAATTCCGAAAACAGTGTCCATCCCGAATAGCTCCGGCATGAGATTACCTCAAGAGAGTCAGGGCATTTGTAACCGGAAGAAACTCTGGCTATTCGTTGAGCTCAATGTCAGGAAGTTGATGCCGTTGGTTGTCACGGGCTGATTGGTGACGGAGGTCCAGATCGAATCCAGAGCTGGAGCGGTGCAAAGCTCCAATCCATTATCCCAAGATGGCCAGTTTAAAGTCAGCGTGGAAGCTCCATCGGACAATCCGACGCTTGAGGCCGTGATTTCTTCAATCGGCAAATTCTGTGAAGATATTAGAACCGAATCCATCTGTCCGTCGAAATAGGGATCAGCTGCAAACTGGCTCCGGCCAAGATAATTAGCCGGTCCCATTACATCGGACGGTAAAAGATTGACGCTGGAATTGACAGCGACCGCCTGTCCGTTGATGAACATTACGGCTTGCCGTCCATCCAACCCCACGGCCACATGCGTCCAGACGTTGACCGGCAGCGGATTCGGAGAATCCAAATCGCGGCTTTCGCTTGGGCCATTGGGCGTGATCTCAAAGCGAAGTTTACCGCTGTTTGCTTCGGCTGTCAGCATGGCGTAGGAGTTATCATTGACTCCAAAATCAAAGATACGTTGCCAATCATTGCCGCCATTCCATTTTACCCAGGCAGAGAATGTGCGCATCGCCCCGATGCCACCTGGCAGGCTGACATATTGATTCGCGCCATCCAGGCTTAAAACCGGGCCGCGAATGGGGTCCGCAGTCGTGGTTGCGCCATTGACGAGCGAGCCATTGAAGAACCCATTTGCGTCGGTCACCCCATTGTCGAATGAATAAAACGCAGTCCAATCCAGATTGGTTGGGTTGGGAAAAATCCGGACGGAATTTGTCCCGCTGTGTCCGAAGGTGTCGATGGCTGTGAGGATAATGGTGTAGAACCCATTTGTGGCCTGCTCGCCAACGGCAGGAATGGTGAATCTGCCGCTATTCATCCCGACGAACGGGCCGGCAAAAACGTTAGTCGAACTCGTATCGCAAAATTCAACCGTCCAAGTCATGTTGGTGACAGGCAGAGGCGCATCGGCAAAGTCAGTTGCCGCACCTTTGAATGAGATGGTTTCGCCGGGTTGATAATATGAATTTGCCGCGGGCGATGATATCATTGGTTGGGGTGCGACGATTTCAGCGCCGGACAGTACCCGGCCGTAGATGCGGATCGAGCTGATCTGGCCGTTAAAGTAAGGGTCGACGGAATATTGGCTTCGGCCGAACCAGACATTCGTCGGAGCCAGCTCTGATGCTGTCAGGCTCATTGAGTCATTGGTCGTGATCGGCACTCCATTGATATATAGAATCCCCCGTGAACCATCCGTGGTTATTGCGACGTGTGTCCATACGTTCACTGGCTGAGCGTTCGTAGCATCGAGGTGCTGTTCGCCGCCGATCCCGGAGTAGCTTGTGGTAAAGCGGGGATAGCCGGTGGAGGCGAGAGGTGTAAAAAATACGTAGCTATTGGTCCCGTTTCCGAAATCAAAGACCCGCTGCCAGGCGGCGCCCCCCTTCCATTTGTAAACCGCGGCAAACGTCTGACCGTTCGCCGCGCCATTTGGCAAGCTAACATACCCGTTGGTCCCGTTGAGCACCAACGAGTCACCCAGCAGCGGATCATGAAAAATCGAGGCGCCATTTTGAAGCAACCCGTAGAACTGGTCATCGTCATCGCGAGCGTCCATTTGGAAATGGTAGGCTGCGGACCAGTCATTCGTGAATTGCGGCCAGCCATCGCTGGACCACGAAAGCGGTTCCAGATCAAATGTCGGCGTACCGCCGTTGTTGGCATCGAGGTAGTGATAGCCAAAATAAAAATGTCCGTTGTCATTCAGAATGCCGATTTGTCCTGGGGCAAGGTATTTACCGGTCGTTTGCAAAAAAAGCGTTCCGCCACTGGACATCATGTTGACGCTGTTTCGATCCAAATAGGGGCCGGTGATGTTGAGGCTGCGCCCGACCCGGATATTGTAGGTGCTCTCGATACCATCACAACAGCTGCCCCAGTTGACGAAGAGATAAAAATAATTCCCGTAATGATAAAGATAGGAAGCCTCAATCGGATCGCCGCTGGCGGTATCATCCGTGGCCAGGGAATAAACAGTTGTGTTGGTACCGCTCCTGAGACCGGTGCCGGAATCGAGTTGGATGAGTTTGATGCCGGTCCAGAATGAGCCGAACGACATCCATAAATTACTCGAAGCATCGAACGTGACGCTTGGATCGATCGTATTATAGTTGACGCTCGGGCCCGACTCAATCACCGGGCCCTGATCCGTCCATTGATAATTGGTATCGCTCGGGTCCAGTGTAGGATTTGTTACCAGGCCAATGGCGGAAACCTGGCTGCCAAAAGTTGAGACGGCATAATATAGATGATACTGGCCGTTGAAAAAAGAGATGTCGGGTGCCCAAAAAAAGCCGGTGAATCCGGGCACGGCGTTGGTCGTCCATGACGGTGGGCTGGCAAACACGCTCGGGCCGGTCACCCAATACGTTTTATCCGCGGAAGATTTTGAAATGATCCCTTGTCCGGTGCCGAATACATAATAAAGATTGCCACACTTGATTACCGCCGAGGGGTCGTGAATGCCCAGGCTTCCGCGCAAATCCGGAGGCGAAGCCTGCAGGAGTTGAGTAGCGCAGAGGCATGATGAGGCGACAAGGCCTCGAATGAAATGCTGATATCTTAACCCGAACCTCATTGCGCTTTGATCCGCAACACCGTCAGGGAACGTGCCGGAAAGGAATAGGTAAAATCCGGGGCGGCATTGGCAAATGTCGAGTCGACGGGCGAAATTGCTGCCGGTTCGTCCATGGAATTGACGGCGTTCAAGTTTTCACCGGAAAGTGTGCAGGCTTTGCCCACCGGATCAACCTGCGAGAGCCCCTCAAGCTTGATTTCCACCGCGGAGACATTTGCTTCCGGATTGACCGTTTTGATAATGATTTCACCGGTTTTGTTATCACGGCTCGTGCTGGTGTAGAGATTATCCATGCCCGCAGGCGAAGTTTCCGTTCCGCTCAATACCGTTGGCAGGACTTCGTCGCCGCGGTTGCAGCTGAACAGTTGTTGGACATAATAATTCGGGGTCTTATAGATTTGCAAACTGTTGACCCAGATAAGATCCGGCGTCCATTGCCAGGCATCGATATTTGCAAACAACGGCGCGTAGGATGCCATGTGTACCACATCCGCATTGCGTTCCAGGCCGGTCATGTAAGCAGCTTCCGAGAGTGCGCATTCCAGATTGTTCCGGTTCTTGGTACTGACTACTCCCACGCTTTGAGCGGCGTATTCGCCCATGAACACTTTCGGCCCGTTGCGGTCGTAATTGTCATACCGGCGGGTATTCGAGAAAAACCATTCCGGGAGAGCGTAAGAATGTTCGTCAATGATGTCGGCATGTAGTGCGCGCAATTTTGACCAGGCAAACTGAAAGCGTTTATCCGCCGGATCGGGGCCGGCGGCGGATACGAGCTGGATGTCCGCGTATTTTTCTTTAATAGCCTTTGCAAAGACCGCGTAGCGTTCAATGTACTGCGGACCCCATTGTTCGTTTCCGACGCCGAGCATTTTGAGATGGAATGGTTCCGGATGACCCAGCGCCGCGCGCTTTGCGCCCCAGGTCGTATCCGTTCCGCCATTGGCGAATTCAATCAAGTCCAGTGTGTCCTGAATGTAGGGGCCGAGATCCTCAATCGGACACAATTCCCCGGAATTGAACTGGCAGGCCATGCCGCAATTCAAAATCGGCAACGGTTCGGCGCCGATGTCCTCGCATAATTGGAAATACTCATAAAATCCGAGACCAAACGATTGATAATAGTCCGGCGTGGGACGATGTTGGAATTCATAATTCCAACGGTTGATGAGCAGATGTCGGTCTTCCACCGGACCGATGGTGTTCTTCCATTGATAGCGACGGGCAAGGACACTGCCTTCGACAATGCAACCGCCGGGGAAACGTAGAAAACCCGGATGCAGATCCGCCAGCGCCTGCACCATGTCCGCTCGCAAGCCGCCGGGGCGATTTTTCCAGGTATGTTCCGGAAACAGTGAAACCATGTCGAGGTCAACGATGCCCTTGCCATCCATCACAATGGCCAACCGTGCTTTTGGGTCGGTGTCTTTGGGATGCAACGTTGCGGTGTATTTTTTCCAATCGGGAGAGAAATCCTTTATTTCCACGGAATCCAGTAGCGTGCCATCGCCTCCATAAAGCTGAACGCGCAAGACTGGCGATCCGTCGCCGCCGCGAATCTGCGCGGAAAAATTGTAGGTCTCGCCCTGGCGCACACCCATCCCGCGAAATCCTTCATTGGAAAGTCCAAAAGGTGCTGTGCCTTCCGAAATGATCCGCACATAGTGGGGGTTATTGGCATCAAAAGGATCGTCGTTGCGGACGGAAAGATCGCCTTGTGCCAGGCTGGGACTGATTTTGATCCAGCCCATGAGCGGATCGGGAAACTCAAATGAACGGTTTTTCACCATTTCCGCATACAACCCTCCGTCCGCGCCAAAATTGATGTCTTCGAAAAAAATGCCCCACATGGCCGGATTGATTTTCGCGCCCGGTTTGTCCGCCTGGATTTCGATGGTGGCCGCGCCCAGGATTGTTTCCGCAGAAATAATGGCCAGAGCGAGTGTGAGAGATTTTTTCATTTTCAATTTTCCAATGACGTTGCAAAGCCGCGCAATGTAATACTTGAGTTGGTGGTGGCTCCATAGGAATAAGCGTATTTCGTTCGCAAAACCCGCCAAAATTGTAATCATGATTTCCGCAAAACCGGTGAAAAAGCCGCGCGGGATATTTTGGTCCCGTGCGGCCGTTGTTTCGAGCTTCGTTACAATTCGAACGGCAAACTCACTTCACCCTGGAAGGTGGCTCTCCGCGGCGTTTTCGCGGCTGCCATTTTCTTACGTCATTGCAACCGGAAAAACTGCGCGGAACCTGTGACTGGCAAAGTCACTTGATAATTTCCACTGCCATCCGTTGTCAGCGGGCTGCTGACGGGGGTCCAAATGGCCCCGGCGCCGAGCGTCGGAGAGGACAGCAAACTGACCAAGGCCGAAGTGGTTGGCCACTTGATGACCAGATTCCCGCCGGATAAGGTTGAAGCCAGTTTCACGTTTGTACTCGTGCCGAGGAGCTGATTTGGTCCAAGGACGTTGTCGGCGGCGATTTGTGCCGCGGTGAGGGGGCCATTATAAATGCGAAACTCCTGAATCGAGGCATTCAGAGTGGGATCAGCCACATAGAGTGAATGGCCAATATAATTGATTGGGTCGGCACCGAGGGTGTATGCGAGGATGCTCCCTCCGTTAAACGTGGGACCGGCACTGGCCACCGGATCAATCAAGTCATTGAACATCGAAATCTGCGCTGCAAGAACGCCATTCGTGTAAAATGCCTCATAGCCGGCCAGGGGATGATAGACGGCCACGACCTGAATATTGGTTTGACCATCAAGGGGGATGCTGATGGAGGCGTCCCGTTCGCCGGAATTGCCTGGAATTCCCTGGCCGAAGGTCATTTGCGTCGATGGTATTATTGCTGGATTCCCAAGCAAGGCATGCGGCTGGAAGGTGACGTAGTTTTCGCCATCGCCGACATTGGGATCGAGTGGGGTGGTATCCGTATTTCCAAAGGCGAAGAGGTTTGCCCAGGTATTGATAGCTGAGCCAAAGGTTGCCCATGTCTCAACCGTAACTTCGTTCACTCCGCTCAGGATGCCGGCCGGCAACTGCACATACCCGCTTGAGCCGTCCAAATTTATTTGTCCGCCGCTCAAAGTAAATCCGCCCTCCAAAGTGCCACTCGCACCGCCGATGGAATCAGGAACCGTCGTTCCGGATGCGGCACTGAAGGAATACCGGTGCGCCAGGTTGGGCACGACCGGGGTTACCGTGAGCGTAAGCGAATTTGTCGTGTTCAGCGCGCCCACCGAGGCTGAAAGTATTGTTTTTCCAGGTGCGATTGCCGTGACCAATCCATTCGTGTCCACCGTCGCAACATTTGGGTCGCTCGAGGTGTAAACCGGAGCAGGGAAGTTAGTGGGATCCAAACCCGGTTCAGCCGAGCCTAAAAGCACTCCGCTGACTGACGGATAATCACCTACTAGCGTGGACTGTTCAAATGTCCCGACCGCGACAGTAGGAATCACGAAAGGCTGGAAGTACACCCTCTCCAATGCGCCGCCAAGGGGTTCGGCGGTCACGATGGTGTTCGTGCCATTGTCGGAAACGACCAGATCATTCGTGTCAAGTCCTTTGCCATAGGCCCGAAGGATGCCCCTCGACACCCAGTTCGTGACCGAGCTGACATTGAAGCCTTCAGGCAACATCAACGTGCCACCACCCAGTACGAAGTCCGTAGTGCCGTCATTATTGGCTTGTCCGTTGTCAAAGTTGACATAGCCATTGATTAGAAAAGTTGAATCGTCGTAAATATTGATATGACCGCCGGACCACAGGCCGGCTCCGCCAAGGCTGCTGTAATTCGCGTTATTGTATAGGTTCATCGTCACATAGGTCCCTTCGCAGACCGGCCACCAGCCGGATCCGAGGTTCAACGAGGCGCCCGACGTGTACATATAGGCATTCCCGTACAAATTGATATGGCTGCGCAAACCG
>JBEKMT010000018.1:0-37857 GCA_050008355.1 Verrucomicrobiota bacterium | reverse complement strand
CAGGTTTATCGCCGGTGGCGCCCGGGAGGGAGGTCGGCGTCTTGGGATAATCCAAAAAATTCCCTATGCGATCGTGAGCTGCGAGCAGCATTTCGACGCGGCGCCGCAATTCATAATCGCCGCAGCAAGCGTGCTCTAAATAGGCAGCTCGCTCGCCCGCGGGCAGTTGTAAGGCTCCCGAAAAGACCTCCAGGTCACGTTTGACGGAATCGCTCATGAAACCTCTCTGATCATTCGTCACATCACTTTGCAAATCAATCGGGAACGTGTTGACGATAAAAAGTTCACGTCCGCTGTGGCGCCGTTTTCGACGAGTCAAATCAATCGCCCGATTAACCACACAAAGCGAGATCTGAGCCGGGAATGGCTAATGTCCTCGAGAAATGAATTTCCCTGGATTATTCATTCATATGACGAACTGTGGACGACGTGTCTTGTAGGCGACACAACGGCTACTTCGAGAAGTATTAACCACGGTGGCGATTCACAATTAAATCAACCCAAACCATTAAACTCGTGACAGTTGTCGATGCACGTCACGAACCGCTTTCGATTGGCATGCTGCCTGCAAAGCTGTTCCACGGGGAAGATGAGCATGTCGATCCAGAATAAACATTTATTAAAGGTAGGGTTATACCCCATGGCTTACCGGGCCTTCTCCGCCCATGCTCACCAAATGAAGCCGCACGAGTTTTCAGCGAGCCAAATCCAAAAAACGGCCATTGTCCTCAACCCTGTTTCAGTGGGGCCGCGTCCGCAGTCCGGCAACAGGGCAAAACACTGGCTTGAGGCCGAGGCGCAATCATTCGGAGGCATCGGACGAGAAACGCAAATGCGTCGTGGTTCATCACTTTTCCGCACCGAATTGTAAACCGAATTAATCCGCCGCCATTCAAGAATAACCTATGCAAGATCAACCCAAGAAATCATCCACCACTTCTGCCTCGAAAATCGCTTCGACACCGGTATTTCCGCAAACACTTCACCGGCAGCGGGCCACATCCGGGACGGCCCCGGTGAAACCAAAAAAACGCGACAACATTTTTTCCAAATCCCGGGATACCCGCGAGGATCGCGGCACTCGCGAAATGAAAACATCACACAACGACCAAACATTTCACAGTCGGTAAATCTCCTTAACCCTATGAATAATAATCCTCTGAAGAATGGTGCCCTGATGAAAAACTCGGTCGGGATCGGCACAGTGACGCGCAAGATGGTAAAGGATCGGGCGGTAGAGTTGGCGATCACGGATGACCGCTCGGCGCAGGAAGTGACGAAATCAGACTGGGAACAGGCCAAGAAGGAATTGACAGGCGAACCGGAGTTGGATCCGAAGCAGTCTTTGCTCGAATCAGCCCCGGAATCCGAGCGCTGGGATCCGGTACCTGGCTCAACTGGTCATAAAATTCACACGGCCCCTAGCGCCGATGAGGACGAAGAGGGCCGAAGTGACAACGAAAGATTGGTGGATGAAGGTGTGGCCGAAGCGGAGTTGGACCTGCGCCACCAGTCTGCAAGCAATACTGACAGCAAGGATTTGTAAACAATCCGGGTTTACGGTTTGCGGCTTAGAGAGTATTATTATCCGAAAGATACGAACCCTGAAAGTTGGGAGCGACAAAGTCTGGCACCAACACTTGGTTTGCCCGAAGGCAGATACTCATCGGGGCGAGTAATTTTAGATTGCTTCATGTCGGCAACAAAATCTCTTGCGCTGCGATGGTTGAACTCGGGCGCGGAGGTGTTTCCTGCGATGCTGAAGGCCATCGCCGCGACGCAAAAATCGGTCCAGTTCGAGGTTTATCTCTATTCTGACGGCAAACTCGGCCGGCAATTCCGCGATGGTCTGGTCGCCGCAGCTCAACGCGGCGTGCACGTGCAGGTACTGGTGGATGCGGTGGGCTCGTGGATGTTGCCAGGGAATTTTTTCCATCCGCTAATTCAGGCCGGCGGCCAGGCACGCCGGTTCAACCCCCTGCACTATTCCCGTTTCGGAGTACGCGACCACCGCAAGTTGCTGATCTGCGATGGAGCCACCGTATTTATCGGCGGATTCAATCTTTCAGATGAATATGTTGGCGATGGCGTGAAAACTGGATGGCGCGATCTCGGGGCGCAATTGTATGACCTTGGGCTGGCGAATGACCTGGCTGCTTCCTTCAACGCTCTCTTCAAGCTGGCAGATTTTCATAAGAGTCCGTTGCTGCGCCTGCGGCTGTTCAAACGTAAACGCAACGTCCGGTCAGTGGGCAATCTGCTGTTTACACATCCCGGCCGCGGAGCCAGTCCTTTCCAAGCCGCACTATATCGGGATTTGAAAGTGGCCGATGAGGTGCGGATTATTTCCGCCTATTTTTTGCCCACGCGCCGGTTGCGGCGGGACCTCATGCGCGTCGCGCGACACGGCGGGCGGGTGCAATTGATCCTGGCGGGGAAATCGGACGTGCGCATTTCCCAGCTCGCCGCGCGCAGCCTTTATCATCGGCTGCTCAAGGCGGGAGTGGAAATCTACGAATATCAGCCCCAGATATTGCACGCCAAGATGATACTCTGCGGAATCTCAACCTACATCGGATCGTCCAATCTGGATATCCGGAGCCTGAATTTGAACTACGAATTGATGTTGCGGCTGCAAGAAAAGACCGTGTCGCAGGAAGCGGTTAGAATATTTGACGACTGTCTCCAGCATTGCAAAAAGATCGAGCGGCACGAATGGCGCAGCATCCGGTCTTTTTGGCAACGGTGGAACTTTCATTGGGCGCATTTTCTCCTGTCGCGGATAGATCCGCTTGTAGCGTTGTGGCAGTTCAGGAAGTTGTGATGGGAAAAACTGGGAGCTGGCTGTTAAGATTTAGTAGTCAGAACGACAACAAATAATTCGTTTTGAAGCCGCCAATTCTTCGTTGGCCGCCGGCGTCCTGCGTTCAACACCACGATACAGGTCTCTTTTATCAATTGCGCAACTTTGGGCAAGATGTTAGTTCTGACGGCATAATCATCACCACTACTCCCCAAAGAATGAAAACTTTTCTATTGATGCTTGCTTCGGTCGGGATATGGCTGCAGACCAGAGCTGATGCGTTGACAGACCGTCTCGAACCACTGCGAACCAATTTGATGCAACAGTTCAGCGTACCACTTCAAGCGTGGCGTTTTCATCAGCCGGACATCGCCTCTGCCGAGCAGCCCGAATTCGATGACACGACCTGGCGCACGGTAACCCCGGGCTTTTCGTGGTCAGGCGAAAACACAAAGGTATGGTTTCGCACCACGGCGGTGATTCCGGAAACCGTGGCGGGCCAACGAATCGCCGGCCTGCCGGTCAGATTCGACCTCGGCATGGACGATGACGGAGAAATATATATCGAGGGCCAGCTTAAGGAAGCGTTTCACTGGGATGAAGGCCGCTACACACTGTCGGCCCATGCGCGTCCGGGCCAGACTTTCCACCTGGCGGTCCGAGGGATCAACGGCCCGGGCGACGGTCAATTCCATTTTGCACGTCTCTTCGTGAATCTATTGCCGGAATTCGATCAATATCTGAATGAAGTGGAGCTGGTGGAGTTATTGACCTCGCGTGTTCCTTCCGAGCAGCAGGCCGTTCTCAAGCAGGCGGTGGAGGCCAGCGAACGCGACATCCAATTCACCAATGTCACACCTGATAATCTCGCGTCCGTCCGCGCCCAACTCGCCCAAGCGCGAAATGACCTCGCTCCAATTGCAGCCATTACCCGAAAATATGATGTTTACTATATCGGACATGCTCATATCGACATGAACTGGCTGTGGCCCTGGACCGAGACAATCGACGTTTGCCATCGCACTTGGAACAGCGCTATGAACCTGATGGATGAATTTCCTGAGTTCCGTTTTGTGCAGAGCCAGCCCGGCGCCTACGAGGCGATCAAAACCAATTATCCCGATGAATTTGTCCGCATGCAGGCGAAGGCCGAACTCGGACAGTGGGATCCGGTCGGAGGCCTGTGGAATGAGTCCGACACCGACATTCCGAGCGGCGAAGGCTTGGCACGATCCTTCCTGCTGGGGCAGCGATTCTTTAAATCCAATTTCGGCAAGTATGCGGTGACGGGCTGGCTGCCGGATTCCTTCGGCCATTCCTGGCAAATGCCGCAAATCATGCGGCTCGCGGGCATCCGCAATTATTACCACATGCGTTGTGGGAACGGCATGCAATTGGTCTGGTGGGAGGCCCCGGATGGATCGCGAGTGCTGACGGCCAACACGGATAACTACGACGAAGACGTGGCAATCAATCAGCTGGCTGTCCCGGCCGACAACGAAGCGCGGTTCAACCTCCCGCAATCGCTCACGGTTTTTGGCGTCGGCGATCATGGGGGTGGTCCCACACGCGAACAACTGTTCCGCATTCAATCATTCCAACAGGATCCCCTGCTTCCCCGCGTCCATTTTGCGAGTGCCGACACGTTCTTTGATCAATTGGCGCGGCAGCCGGCCACTGAGGCGTTGCCGATAGTAGATACCGATCTGGAATACGTTTTCGAAGGTTGTTACACCACGCATGCCGACCTGAAAAAAGCGTTGCGCGCCAGCGAGAACAACCTGTATTCCGCGGAAATCTTGAGCTCGCTGGCTTCGGCCCTGGGCCAGACCTATCCGCTCGCGAAGTTTAACGACGCCTGGAAACCCACCACCTTCGCACAGTTTCACGACATTGCCTGCGGTTCGGCCATTCATTCCACTTACGATTGGATGCATGAACAACTTGCGCCCGCCTTCCGTTTTGAGCATGAAGCCACGGAGAATAGTTTGAATTTCCTCACAAAGAACGTAGATACGCGAGGAGGGGCTGGCGGTACCGGAGATCCGGCGATTGTAGTGTGGAACACTCTCTCATCACGCCGCGGCGACCTCGCGAAGGTGACCTTCCCTGCCGCCACGAAATATCATTCTGTGATCGACCAGCAAGGACGAGTGGTACCTGCCCAGTCGATGGATGGAACCACGCTCGTGTTCGTGGCCCGCGATGTCCCCGCCTTCGGTTATGCAGTTTATTTTCCGCAGACCAATTCCTGCCCGTCCGACGGCATTGCCTTGAATGACAGCGGTGACACGTATGACATCCAAACCTCGAGCCTTAAGGTGCAGATCAAAAAGGCCACCGGTGCCCTGGCCCAATTGTACTCCAAATCAGCGCAATGGAATGTCCTGAGCAACACGAGCGACGGTGATGTCTTGCAGTTATTGGGGGATGCCGGCAGCGCCTGGGATCTCAATTACACCGGTGAAAACAAGATCCTGACGACCGAAGGCGTCAACGTTTCTGTGATCGATCAGGGGCCGGTCTTCGATCGCGTCCGCGTTACCCATGCACTGGGACAGTCCAGTTACACCCAGGATGTGATCGTGTATGGAGCTCTTCCCCGCATCGATATTCCTACGACCGTGAACTGGCAGGAACAGCACCAGACACTCAAGATCCTGCTGCCACTCAACCTCACGCATCCGGAAGCGCAAGGCCAGATTCCCTTCGGCAGCATCAGCCGGCCGACCAATGGGCAGGAGTGTCCCGGCCAGAAATGGATGGATGTCAGCGAGACGGTTCCGGTTGCGGTGACAAATGCCACCTCGCTGGATCTTTCAGCGTTATTCAACGCCCGCCGGACTGATGACTTTGATGGCGATGGCGCCGCGTATCCGGCCGCGCTGCTGCCCGTTTCCGGACAGCACGAACTAGGTATTCATCAGGTGCCCTTCATTCTGCCGGCAATCGATGCCAACGGTCTAGATAGCATTGCGGCTGCAGGCCAGAAACTCGCGTTGCCCGCCCATGGTGATGCAGATACGCTCTATTTGCTGGCGGCTTGCATCGATGGCGGACGCTGGACGCAGATCGGTTTTCAACTCAGCAATGGACAGACTGAATTCCGAGCGTTCGACCTGAATGATTGGGTGGTCACCAACTATGCGGACAATGATGTGGGATTAAGCTTTCCTTACCGGCAAACCGGCAGCGGTCACGATATCTTTTCGGCAAAGATGTGGCTGGTTCACCTTCCGCTGCCAGAGAAGGCGGTCGGAATCATTCTGCCGCGCGATCCCCAGGTTCGTTTGTTCGCCGCCACCATGGCCAGCAAACCGGCAACGATGTCACTCTATGGACTGAGCATCTTGAATGACTCCAAGTACGGTTTTGACGTGACAAACAATGTGTTCCGGTTGACGGCACTACGCTCCTCGAGCAACCCCGATCCGAAGCCGGACCAAGGGATGCAAACCTTTACCTATAGTCTCTATCCTCATGCCGGCGGCTGGCGGGCTGCGCATTCCGAGGAACAGGGACTGGCCCTTAACCTCCCCTTGTTAGCAGCCGTAACAACGGCGCATCCACCCGGCAACGCGATCCCGAAAGTCTCGGTCAACAATGTGGGCGGCAAAGGCGATTTGATTGTGACCGCTTTAAAGCGCGCAGAAGACGGGAACGGTTTCATACTCCGTTTCTATGAAGCGAATGGAGAGGACACGCAGGCGCAGATTGTTTTTGACAAAATGGTCCAGATTGATCAAACGGATATTTTGGAACGTTCATTGGGAAAATCTAAGCTTAAGGTTCTCGACCACGCGACGACCATGCCGGTCGGACACAATCAGATTGTGACGTTGCGTATCAAGTATGGGTTGGAGTAATAATCCGAGGGCTAAAGGACGGAAGCCGGATATAATTGGCTGCCAAGGCATCGAAAGAGCAGTTTCCATCACTTATTAGCCCTCCTCAAAATTCTAATTCAGTTTCGGGTGATGGACAGCACATCATCAGGTTTAATTTTCATTTGCTACAGCTGCAATGAGTCATTTGTATTTTCAAGACTCCGGATGCTGCCTCCAGGTTTGAGTCAAAACAGTCAGCCCCAACAGAGAAGAGAGCTTTCTGCAGAGGCGCCTGCTCCGGATGCGGAGTCACAAGGATCAGGGAATTTGGTTGCATCTGCTTTGAGTTTTCAAGATTTGCAAAATTCGCCGGAACGAATTCGCCGCCGTCGACAATTTCGCTTTTGCGTTTTTGAAAATTGGCGCTGGCTGTGGTACGTTAGAGCCTGGGCAGCTGGACAATCCCAGAACTATCTTGGCTCAGCGTCAACGGTGCTGCCCCCATTTTTGATTACTTCAAACATCGCCTGGCCGGATCCGCCGGGTGACGACTGGCTGTTCACGGTCAGGCAATAGAAACGGCGGGCGCGTTGCACGCCCGCCTTCCCCCAAGCCGCCTAAGTTGGCGAACTCAAATTGTCGCGCAACCGAGCAATTCGTCAACAGCAAACTTGCTGACTCAAATTTAGCGCCGGTCGTCAATTACCCGCGGCCTTCCGTGCAATGCTAGGCAGCCGTGTCCTTCAACCATCTCACCCGACGGTTTCCCCAGCGCTGGTCCTTTAGAAACGAACGGTAAACAATACAATACCCGCGATGGATCACACCTGCTGGATCTGAATAAACCACTCGAAATCCAGTCGCCCATAAAAAACTAGCCCAGGGAACCCAATAAGCAGCCGGGATCCACCAGATCCGAAGGGGCTGGCAACCTCGCTCATTCAACTCTTGCATGACTCCCTCCCGTTGAAACATTGCAAAACAAAATGAAAACAACGCGACGAGCCCGGCAATGAACGCAAGGATTTTTGCCAGCAGGTAAGGCGCAAAACCGGCCAAATAAAGACCGGTGCCAGCGGCCTGGCTTTGAGCTTTCACAAAACAGAGAAACGCTACGGCCAGGCTTACCCAGCGTATGAGACCGCGCCCAAAGTGCCAAATCCACATCCGATTTTCACCGGGTGCGTTCCCATCTGAATAGTAAATAAACAAGCCGAACCCAACATATTCCCAACCGACCGTTGAAGCCAAGGCTCCGGCAACTGGAACAAGATGTAAAGAACTGTAAACCGCGCTTCTCACAGGCATAAGCATTTTGCCGTGCAATGTCGCGATACATGTTAATCCATAAATAATGAGCAGGAGCTGTGGTGCGTTCAGCAATAGCTCAATGACAAGGCTTCCCCAGTTACGCTGCTGCCTGATGTGTGCCAGGTTGATCATTGGTTACTTGATTGAACGAATAAATGCTTCAACTCTCAGCTCTTGCCCGCTGATCACCGAAGCCTGCTTCACGGATTTTCTTCCGGGTGGTTTCAAGGTCATATGCTAGGCGGCGCAATTCGATAGCACCTTCCTCCAAGTAGTAAACCACATAAGCCGCCTGGGAATCATTGTCGCGTGGCTGACCGACGGCACCAGGATTCACAAAGTATTTCTTGTCCAGTTCGACTTTGAACTTCACGCAGAAGCGACCCCCCACAACATTGTCGCAGACGAAGGCAATCGGCACATGTGTATGGCCAAAGAAACACACTCCGGTATTCTGGTGAGTAAAACTAGCAGCGTCAGGCGTTGTATCAAATGCGTAGTGCCATCGCTTCGGGCTTTCGAGCCTTGCTTGAACAGTGGTGAAATCTTCAACCCTGTGCACATGCGCCAGGTTGCGGAGCCATGCACGATCTTTCCCGGTAAGCTGACTGAGTGTCCACTGCACCGCCTTGATGATAGCAGAATTAGAGCCATTCAGGGGTAATACTTTTGCGCAGTATTCGTCGTGATTGCCTTTGACACAGGGAGCTTTCATGGCACGCACCATACGATGCACGCCCTTGGGTCGGCGCAATACCCGACGAAGTCTCCAAGAAAAGCGTAACGAGTGCAGCCCTGTTTCTTCACATCCGCTAAAACGACCTGGAATGCTTCAAGGTTTTCATGGATGTCAGCCATGATCGCGAATTTCATCTGTGCGGCCAGACATAAATAATATAAGAGCTCATTTCTTGCACCAAAAAACTCGAACGAAAAAGGTCATACCGGCAACGGTTTTCCAACACCTGCGCACAATTCTCAGTTCACAATCACGAACTCACTAAACCAGTACGAGACAATTACCGAATAAAGCACGCAGTCGCTGCGGCCATGAAGAAGAAGCTTGACGATACCAAGCCCAAGGAGACCAGCAGGCCTAGAGCTTGGTGTTGCTGCATGAGCGTGCCCATCAGGGCCACGCCGAGGACGCCGCCCGCCTGCCGAGAGGAATTGAGAATGCCCGATGCCAGGCCGGACATGTTGGTCGGCGAAGTAATCAGCACCCCCGCCGTCATCGCCGGCATAATGAATCCCATGGCCACTCCCGACAATCCGAACCCTAGAAGAATCGGCCAGTAACCCGGCGTCAGGAACTCGAGGGCGAGTGCGGCCGCTCCCGCCGCCCCGATGAATTGCCCGATGATCAGACGTGGTTTGATATGGCTGCCACCATTGCGTTTGCCAATAATCCGGGTCGTAACCGTGGGTAGACCGGTGAAGGGAAGAATGATTAAGCCGGCCGCCAGGGCGCTGCAGTGGCGGACGTTTTGCAGATAGAGCGACTCAATGAAAAGGGTACCATACATGCTGAAATTCAGAACCAGCCCCATCAGCACGCAAATGGAAAAGGTCGGCTTGCAAAACAGGCTGCCAGGCATGACCGGGGACGCACTTCGCCTCTCGATAAAAATGAACAATGCGGTCAGGACAATCGACAGTGCGAACGCGGTGAGAATGGATGGCGCCCCCCACCCTGCCTTGCCGGCCTCAATCAAGCCGTAGGTGACGCAAAGAAGCGCCAGTGCGAGCGAGAGTTGCCCGGCCCAATCAATATGCCGCGGCTTCGGGACATTTGCCTCGCGAACAAATTGGCGTACCATGGCAAAGGCGATGATCCCCACCGGGACATTGATCCAGAAAATGCTGCGCCATCCGCAGTAACTGGTCAGGATTCCTCCCAATACCGGGCCCGCAGCAAAACCCAAGCTGACCATGCTGGCCCAGAATGCAACGGCCAGCGCTCGTTCTTCCGGCCGTGGAAAGGCGTGACTGAGCAGGGACAGTGAGGCCGGCAGCATCATGGCGGCACCCAACCCTTGAAGGATCCTCATTCCGATCAAAAAGTGGATCCCAGGTGAGAGCGCGCAAAGAAGAGAGGTGCCGGTAAACAGCACCAAGCCCGCCTGGTACAGCCGCCGCGCGCCGCACCGGTCTCCGACCGCACCGCAAACCAGCAGGAGACTCGCGAACACGAGTGTGTAACTATTCACCACCCATTGCAGCCCGCTAATCACCCCGCCGAATTCTTGTTCCATGGCCCCGATGGCGACGTTCAAGGCTGTGGTGTCCAGCAAGACCAGGAAAAAACCAAAACAAACCGCATACAAGGCGTACCGGGACCGGGCCGCCTCCAGTTTCTCCGGCAAGGATTCCGTGACGCCCGGGGTCTGCTCCGGCAATAGCGACATTTTCATGCTCGCAAATTAGGGATAAACGTCTATCATTACCAATGATTGTTTTTGATGGATGCAATCTCTATTAAAGATGCCAACCATGAACCTCCACGATCTTGACATATTCAACACGGTTTCGCGCTTGGGCAGCATAACCAAATCGGCCAAAGCCCTTTCAACCGTCCAATCCAACGTGACCACCCGGATCCGTTTGCTGGAGGAGGAATTGGGAGGCAAACTGTTCGACCGCCATCATTCCGGTGTCCAACTCACCCGCAAAGGACGGGATTTGCTTCCCTATGCGCAACAGATCGCCACCCTGGTTGAGAAAGCCAAGCAAGCCGTTGCCGGCGACCGGGAGGTTCATGGGGTTTTGCGGATTGGTTCGTTGATGACCACCGCCTCGGCGCGCCTGCCGGAACTGCTTAAGTGCTATATCACAAAATATAACAAGGTGGACATCGCCGTTGAAACCGGAACCACCGCGGAGCTCTTCGAAAAAGTCCTCGCCAGTGACATTGACGGCGCTTTCATCGCCGGCCCAGTGGACCATCCCCAAATCTCCGCGGTTCTGGCGTTCGTCGAAGAACTGGTGATGTTGACACCCTCCAACTACCGCAGCGTGGACGAATTCCTGTCGAAAGGCCCGATCCCCAAGGTATTGGTGGCCAAAGTTGGCTGCTCCTATCGGCAGCAGTTGGAACGTCATTTATCCAGTGAAGGCGTCTCGCAGTTGCACGAAATGGAATTCGGGACCATAGACGGCATCATTGGCTGCGTGGGCGCCGGGCTCGGCATTGCGATGCTGCCCAGATCTGCCGTGGAACACTCGGCGCGCGGTAAGGAAGTCAGAATTCACTGTTTACCCAAAAAAATCGGCCGGGTGGAAACGTTGTTCATCACGCGCAGAACACAAGTGCTCTCCAGCGCGCTCGAACGGTTGATCGGGGTGATCATTTCGGGACGAAATCAGCCTGCAACGCGACGGGGCAAATGATTGATCTTGCCCACGTGGTCTGGATGATTGGCTTCACTGGCTGGTGTTACGTAGACGTGGAGTTTCAAGATTGGATGCAAAGTTCCAAGTGGTAATTTATGTTCCCCGAAAACCTGGCCGCGAGCTCCCCCTAGGCCTTGGAGGGGTCTGCGAAAGCAGCATTCCCCTGCGGTGAGAATCCAGCATGCTCCTGCCGGCTGTTGATTTCCTCCATCCGCAACTGTTGGGCGTGCCCTGGTTGTATCAAAGCTGCACATTCCAGACTCGGTTTGGGACAGGACTTAGTCGATTCAACTTTTTTGTGGTAAAAATCATCTAATTTGTTCCTTTGCTTGAGTTTACACCAAAGCGTCGTTGCAGCAACGTAGAGAGCGGTGATCAAGACGGCGCATCCCAGAGACGCGCAAACAAGGTAACTCTTCACAAAATCGTATTGTTGTTGTGAATATTGACTCAAATCATCATGAGGCATATACCTCAGGTAAGCTTCACTTGTGCCAACAATGATTTGGAATTAATCCATTTCGTTAAGTTCAGTCGCGATAACATCTACGCCTCGTAATCAACGCCTTGCATAAGATCGCCTCGTCAAAGAGTCTTCGTCGGGTTTCTAGTAATATTTTACATTTAACATCACCCGGCGAGAGCTGGTAGGGTGCCGCGGGAAGCCGGGGAGTGGTACGGCATCCGGCTCCCTTACAAATGTTCCTGAAAGAATTGATAAATCTCCTGTGCCACCAGTGGCGGTGCGATAATGCCATGTCCTTTGTCAGGGACGATTTCGAGATGGGCTTCCACCCCGGCCTTTTTCAACGCTGCATAAAAAATTTCACTTTGTTCTGGCGGTACAAGGGTGTCGGCGCCACCGTGCATCAGAAAAAATGGGGCGGAATTGTGGTCCACATAAAAAATCGGGCTGGCGAAATTTGCCTTGGCCAGATTGTCCGCGACCGCACCACCCAAGAGCTTGGCCACGTCACTGCGAGGGTCGGCACGGACCTTGGGATTACTCACAAGTCGGTTCAAATCGGTGGGCGGATAAAAAGCGCAAACGCACTGGACGCGGCTGGAATAGTGCAGGTTGTTCCCGGTATTGCCTTCCATGGCGGGATTGTCTCCCGTAGTGCCCAGCAAAGCGGCGAGGTGGCCGCCCGCGGAAGCACCAAAAACGCCGATGTGGTCCGGGTCCAAATCATATTGCGCGGCATGGGCGCGCAGCCAGCGGATGGCGCCCTTGCAATCGTAAATCTGCGCCGGGAACGGCGCCACGCTGTCGAGGCGGTAATTGATACTCACGATCGCCACTTGTTGTGTCGCCATAAAAGCAATCGGGCAAAAATCCTTGCTGCCCATTTTCCACGCGCCGGGGAAAATCCAGACGATAGCCGGCAATTTCCGCACGATTTGGCGCGGACGATAAATGTCCAGCAACATGGCCTGGCCGCTGGCGCGCCCGTATTCAATGTTTTTAACGGCGGCAACAGACTCTGGCATCCGCGGCAGACAACCAGTCAGACACAGGCAAAGAAGTACCAACCAGAACGAAATGAGTTTTGAAAAATTAGAAATGACGTTCTTCATACAGGTAAAACCGCTTCATCAACGTGAACATTCCGCGGGGGCGGACAGTTCCCGGTTGGCTTCGGCCCGGGCTTCCGCATCATCGCGGTCCAGCGGTTTCAAGGCGGCGCACTTCGCCAGTTCCTGATGTGCCAGTTTTTTCTCGCCGATTGCAGCATACACTTTCGCCAATTCGGCGTGATGGATGATGCGGATGGGATTCAGCGCAATGGCATGCTCGAGATCCTTGACGGCTTCGGCATTGCTGGCTGCCGGCAAACCGCCATAAATGATTCGCACCAGTCCCCGGTAAAAGAAATTCATGTTGGCCACACCATAATTCCAACGGCCCAGCAGATAGTAAGCGATGTCCTGCCGCGGGTCGAGCGAGATAGCCGCCTCGGATTCTGACTTGATGGATCGCGAATAGTACACCCTGGTCTGGTTGTCGGCGTAGGGAAAATTCTTGGCGTAACAAATGGCCGCACAGATGTGAGCGGTGGCATTCCCGGGGTCGGTTTTGACGGCGGCTTGCGAGCAGGTGAGCGCTTGTTGCGCCAGTGTTCTTTGCAGCGAAGGCGAAGGGGTGCTGTACATCAAATCACAGAAATTTTTGGTCAGGGCACACAGATTCGTGGCATTGCCATGCGCCAATGGTTCGGCAGCGGAATAACATTTGAATGCCGCGGCGATATTACCGTTTTTAGCAGCCAGATCTCCCTGAAATGTGAGGTCTCTGAATGATGGGTTCTGGGCATGCGCGTGGATTGCGAGAAACACCAGGCAAAAGAGTCTGGCAATAGATCTCACAAAGGCTGTCCCGATGGCGCAGCCGCCACTGTGGTCAGGGATTAAAAACGGACTTAATATGGCGCGTAGAGCATTACGGTTCAAGGTCCCTCCCTGCTTCGGTATTCTTTCATGGACTCAAACCCGTCGATTGCCAAAGAGATAATGGGAGACAAGCCACTCTTCTCCGTTACGAAAGCCCCATAATTCGGCACAGGCCATGAAAAACACTCGCCAGTAAACCCACCAGCGCGTTTCGTTTTCCGCGCCGTAGGTCCGGGCGAAGAGCGGGCGAATTTCGTCTTCGTGCCGGTCCATGTTTTGCAGCCAGGCCTCGGCAGTCTTGTGGTAATGCGCGCCGCTCACCCGCCAATGGTTCTCGATGCTCAGGTGGTTCTGGAAATAAAGCAGCAAATCATCACTGGGCATGATGCCGCCGGTAAAAAAATAACGCGCCATCCAGTCAGAGGGGCTACGGGCGACGAAATGATAGGCATATTCACGATGGGTAAAAATATGCACGAACAACTTGCCGTCCGGTTTGAGCCAGCGCGAGACGTTGGCCATAAGCCGCTCAAAATTCTTCATGTGCTCAAACATTTCGACGGACACGACGCGGTCAAAAGTCCCATCGATGTCGAAGTGGTTTATATCGCATGTGATAATGCGGAGATTGGTCAACCCGCGTCTTTGAGCCTCGGCATCAATGTGGAGTTTCTGCGTGGCAGAATTGGAAACGCCGGTGATGCTTGCCTGGGGATAATTCTCGGCCATCCAGAGCGAGAGCGAACCCCAGCCACAACCGAGTTCCAGGATGCTCTGACCAGGTGCGAGCTGGGCGCGTTTGCAAGTCAGCTTGAGCATGGCCTTTTCCGCTTCGTCCAGGCTGGAGACATCGTCGGACCAGAGGCCACTGCTATATTTCAGTCTCTTGCCCAGGCACAACTGGTAAAACCGGGTGGGCACCTCGTAGTGCTGTTCGTTGGCGGCCGCGGTTTGAATGGCGATTGGGCATTGCTTCAAATCGGCCACCAGTTGCAACAGGTAAGCCTGCTGTTTCGCCGGGCTGCCTTGGTTTTCCTCGCGCAACCGGGCCCGCAGCAGGCGCCGGATGCCAACACGGATAAGCCAGTCCGGCAGTCGATTCGTTTCCAGCAAACGGTCAAAGGTTAGCACAGATTTGGCGCGCGCCAGCTGCCCGGGGACAGGCGCGGGTTTCAGGACTGAATCATAAAGACTGCTGGTCTGGTCAGTGTTCATAAATTTTGGGAGACTCGTGGTCGGTCCGCTTTCTTGAACCACGGCACAAAGGCACTGGTGGTCCGCTGGTACTCGCGATAGGCGTCGCCTTTGTTCTGCACGGAGAGTTCCTCGGTGAGAGGAATGCCAGTGACGCGCAACAAGAAGACCAGCATCAGGCCGGGACAGAGCACGGTGTAACAGCCACCCGGCGAATCCCAGGCGAAGATAAAAAAGCCCACCCACACCAGCCATTCAAAGAAGTAATTCGGATGGCGTGAGTAATTCCAAAGACCCGACTGACAAATCCGGCCCCGGTTTCCGGGCATGGCTTTGAATTGTTTTAACTGGGAATCCGCCAGGCTTTCGCCGGCCAGGGCCACGAGCCAGATCATCGCACCGGCCATTTCCAGTGGGCTTACGCCCGTTTTTGGGTTGAGACACGGCACCAGAAAAACCACGGAGAGAATCGCGAGAACAGCAGCCTGAAACTGGAAAAACCAGAAGGTTTTACTCCGGAGTGATGTCCCCCACCCGGCCCGCAATTTTTCGTAGCGAACATCCTCCCTTGGATGATGTCTTACCACGCGCACGCCAATGTGGAAGCCCAGACGTACGCTCCAGGCCCCGGCCATGACCACGATGAGCCAGCGCCGCGCGGGATCGCCGGAAGCCATCACGGCATAGTAAACCGCTACCGGCAAAAATCCGATGGACCAGGCGACATCCACAATGCCCAGATTGTTCAGCCGAAGGGCGGCGAGCCAGACGACCAACATCAGCCCGACGGCAAAACCCGTGGCCCCAATCAGCAGGCAAATGAATTCGTTAATCATAGCGTAGATGATGGTTAAAATGTCGCTCGAAGTGCGCGAAGCCGTACCCGTGGGGAAGCATTCGCTCTAGATTGGGGTCGGTTTTCCCTTCATACTTGACAGCTTCTTGAGCGGGGCCAGCAGCAAGAAATAAATGAGCGCGGTCAGGAAGGGAGCGATGATCAGCCACGCGAGGATACCGTGGAGACCGGTTAGTCCGAATTCCCGTAAGAATTTCAGCGGCGATTGGTGGAATTTCTGGAAGAGTTCTGGAATAGAAAAACTGATGTGCGGCGCGTGCACAAGCCATTCGCCAAGGCGGACAAAAACCACGATGAACATGAGCTGCAATGGTGAAGCGAGCCAGTTTACAAGCTGAATGACCGGCTGATTCAGCCGCAGCCAGAGGCCGGCAACGGCGCACAAAGTGGTGGTAGCCCCAAGAATCGGAAAAATGCCGAGATTCAGGCCCAGGGAGATGGTAAGGGCAATTTTTTGCGGGGTGAAGCCCTGCACCAGCTGGGCGGCGACCAACGCAACCACGCGTTCGCGCCAGAAATTTTTCAGGCGCGAGGGCGGATGCGGGGGAGTAGTGGCGATCGGCATGGCGCATGGTCGTCAATTTTTTTGCCGGAGCAAAACCCGGGCGATGGAGGCATCCGCCGGCAGCCGGAACAAGGTGATGAGCAGGTAACTGGACATGGCAATATTGCCAAGCAGCAGGATAGCGATCAGCCAGCCGACGCGGGCGAACCAAGCGGGTTCCTTGTAGAAGAGCCACGCGTAAAACGTCAGGAACCCGAAGTAACAGTCGAACAAAGTGGCGATAAACCACGGATGTGAGACAACCGCTTGCGGGGTTTTCCACAGGGCACATTGGCAACCTGCCCAACTGGTTGCACAGAGCATGGTGACCAGCACAAACATGAATAATATGCGAAGAAACCAGATCATATGGTCGTGCGATTGTTGGGCCGGGTGTAAACTGCCTGCACCACGCTGATATTGCGCATAGCAAAGGCGGCCTCACAGTACGAGAGGTAGTAATTCCATTTGCGAATGAAACGCGTGTCGTAATTGAGGGCGCGAACGGCGGCCTCATTCCGGTTGAACGCGCAACGCCAGCGTCGCAGGGTTTCGGCGTAGGAAAGCCCGAGGTCCTTCAGGTCATACAAAAACAAATCACCGGTCTGGCGCAACGCTTCGTTGACGCGATGAATGGACAAGAGGAGCGATCCGGGGAAAATGTGTTTCTGAATCCAGTCCACATTTTTGCGCAGAGATTCATGCCGCGAATCCGGGCAAGTGATCATCTGCAGCGCGAATAGCCCATTCGGTTTCAACAGCTCCTGGCATTTGGCGAAATAAGTCTCGAGGTATTGGTCCCCGACAGCCTCTATCATTTCAATGGAAACAATTTTATCAAACAGGCCGGCCAGGCTTCGGTAGTCTTGCAACTTAACCTCCACCCGACCGGCCAGGCCCTCCTTCTGAGAAATCTCCCTGGCGTACTTGAATTGTTCCTCGGAAATCGTGACGGTCGTAATTTTGCAACCATAGTTTTTCGCCGCATGCCGGCTGAATCCGCCCCAGCCGGTGCCGATCTCGAGAAGATGATCTGAGGATTTCAGATTAAGCTGCCGGCAAAGGCGGTCATACTTGGCGATTTGCGCCGCCTCCAGCGTCTGCTCTGCGCTGGCAAAAAGCCCCGACGAGTAAGTCATCGTCGAATCGAGAAACAGCTCATAAAAGTCATTGCCTAGATCATAATGTTCCGCAATGTTGCGGCGGCTCATGGTCAGGCTATTCGGACGAAGCAGATGGCGCCAGCGGTTCTGCCAGCCAAGCAGATTGATGAGAAATTTCCTGGCGCGAGATCCGGACATGGCCGGGGAATGTTCCACATTGAGAATGAACCAGGAGATGACCCGAGTGATGTCATCGGTATCCCAATCCCCGTCGACATAAGCTTCGCCAAAGCCGACGTCGCCGAACAGCACGCACCGCTTAAAGAAGCCCCAATTCAGAATGCGCACCGTGGCGGTAATGTCTGCACCAGGCCGGCCGATCACTTTTTTCGTACCGTCCGGGAGTTCCAGATGAAGACAGCCAAGGGTCATCTCCTCCAGAGCAGACGTGACGAGGCGCTGCCAAAATCTGGCGGAACGGCCGGGAGACAAGCCAGCTCCTGGCAGCACAACCGCCGGATTTAGAGTCAAAGATCTAAGCGTCGATTGATTCATTGGTTCATTTGGTTTCGGAGGCCAGGGTCGGATGCGGCCTCAAGACCTCGCGTTGCATGCTTGTATCCTCAGCCTTGCGATAAAATGGGACTCTCTTCAGCCAGAGTCGGAGGGCCTGATAATGGATGAGAAAAACGACCTTGGCGGTGATCAGCGGATATTTGAGGGTGAACCCAAATAGAGCTGGGTTAGTCAATTCAACGCGCCGGCCGGAAAGAGCGCTGGCCAGAGTTTTTTCATCGCCATCACGGTCATCAATTTTGATATCCAGATCGTCACCAGGAACTTTCAGTTTAAAGTCGAAACTCAATGTCAGGCTGGAAAACGGCGAGACATAAAAATGCTTCGGCATCACCTTGCGGAACGTGGCGTCGGGAGCGAGCTGTTCCTGTCCCAAGAGGTACAGCTTGATTTCGCGAAATGTGTTTCCTACTTCCACGAGCGAACAAATCGCCTTCCCTGCCCCGTCGAAACAATAGTAAATTGAGATGGGATTGAAAATGTAGCCAAGGACCCGCGGCAAAGTCAGCAAGCATACCCGTCCACGCGGGCCCAGGTCGATGCCGGTCCGTCGCAGCAGGGCTAGAACCCGTTCCTTGAGTGGGCTTTGACCAGCCGGCTCATGGTCGTCGTCCCGAAAACTGTAAAGATTTTTCCGGTTGTGACTGAACAAAAGATTTTTTTTGGCCAGGACATCGAGCTCATCCAGATCGAGGTAAAACATGAATATACGGTGGTCGAAGTGATGAACTTTGGGCACGAAGCGGTGGTGCATCACGGAGCATTCATAGAGGCAGGAGTTCATGGCATGAGCCTTTCCCCGGTCAACACGCGGCAGAGTTCGAGCGCGGACGTAAAGGCATCCTCGTGAAAGCCGTAGCCGAAGTAGCTTCCGCAAAAAAACACATTATTCATACGTTGATTCAGCTTGGGCAATTCTTTCTGGGCCCGGATGGCACCCCGGCTAAACAGCGGGTGTTCATAATGGATACGTTTGAGGATGGAATCCGGATTCACGGAATTTTCACCGTTGATGGATACAAAATAATTGCGCGGCCCGGAAATGGACTGCAAATGGTTCATCCAATAAACGGTTGAAGGCGATATTCTGCCATCGGCACGGCGATCCATGCGGTAATTCCACGAAGCCCAACATAATTTAGTCTCGGGCATTACTGACTCGTCGGTGTGCAACAGGGCGCTATTCGGCTGATATTTGAATTCACGGAGCAAAGCACATTCCAGATGGTCGGCGTCTGTCAGCATTTTCAATGTCTCGTCGGCGTGACTCGCGAAAATGACGTGGTCGTACGTCTCGGTCCGCCCGGCGACGTCGGCAACCCGCACCTGCTTGGCCGTGCGCGTGACGAAGGTCGCGGCCCGGAGCAGCCGGATTTTATCGCGAAGCGGCGTGGTGAGCTTTTCCACGTAAGATTTTGCTCCATTGACGACGGTAAACCAGGGATGCTGCGTGTGGAGACCCAGAAAGCCGTGATTATGGAAAAAGCGGAGTAAAGTGACGGCGGGGAATTCCAGCATCTGCTCGGCCGGCGTGGACCACACCGCCGAACTCATCGGGAGGAGATAAAAGCGCAGGAAATCCTCACCATATCCGCGCTTACCGACATATGAGCCCAAAGTGTCGTCCTGGAATTCAGGCGCGGACAGGGCGGCTATTGCCTCGGCATTGAAGCGATTAATCTGCAACATCATCCGCCAAAAACGCGGCCGGACGAGATTCAGGCGTTGCGCAAAGAGATGGTTCAAACTTGAGCCGCAGAATTCGAGTCCGGTGGGCAAATGCTGAACACTGAAAGACATTTGCGTTGGCTGAACCGCCACGCCGAGCTCGAGGAAGAGTCGGGTGAGGTTCGGGTAGGTAATTTTATTGAAGACCATGAACCCGGTATCAATCAGCACGCAGCGACCTTCTTCCGGCACCGGTACGGTGTTCGTATGTCCGCCCGGATAATCGTTTTTTTCGTAGAGCGTGAGGTCGAATTTGCGGTGCAGAAAGTGTGCGCACCCCAAGCCGGCAATCCCGGTCCCGATGATGGCAACACGTTTCACGGGCGATGAGAATGACCGGCAGAAAGCTTTTTGCCGGTTGAAATTGAATGGGGATGATCATAAGCAGCCAGGGGTACAGGTTTCAGGTTCCAAATCAGGCCCGTCCAGGACAGGGCTTTGAGCAAATAGTAAGAAATGTCAATTTCCCACCAGTAAAAGCCCTGGCGCGTAGCGTTCATGTATCGGTGGTGATTGTTGTGCCAGCCTTCGCCGAGGGTGATGAGCGCGAGAATAAGGCTGTTTCGGCTGTTGTCCTCGGTTTCATAGCGTCGTTTGCCGAGCAAATGCGCCAGGGAATTGATGCTTGAGGTCGCATGAAATAGAGCAGTGGTGCTGATAAAAAATCCCCAGACCAGCAATTGCCAGGAAGTAACTCCCAGAGAAGGGCAAAACAAATGCAGAAAATGGCCCAGGATGAACAGCACCAGGGCAAAAAGAGCGGGAACCAGTGAATCAAACCGATTAAGGAAAACGAGTTCGGGGAATTTAATCAGGTCGCGAACCTGCGAATAATCCGTCGGAAAATTCCGCGCACTGGTGATCCAGCCAATGTGCGACCACCAGAAGCCGCGCAGGGTGGGTGAATGAACATCCTCTTCTTCGTCCGAATGCTTGTGGTGGTGGCGATGCTGGTAACTCCACCACAGCGGGCCTCTCTGAACCGCAGACGCGCCGATCACCGCGAACAAAAACTGCGCCACGCGGGATGTGTGAAAGGTCTTATGGGAGAAATAACGGTGATAAAATCCGGTGATGGCAAACATTCTCACGAAGTACAGGAAAATGGCGGCTCCGACGGCGAACCAGCTCCAGCCAGTCAGCAAAACAGCCAGACACCCGAGGTGCAGGAAGATGAACGGAAGCACCCGCATGTAATCCACCTTGTCCGGCCGGGCGTGGATGGCGGCAAGATCACGGTTGCCAAAGTCAGCGTCGAACCATTGGGCCAAAGACACACAGCTGCCTTTCACGGCGATTCTCATTTTTTTGATGGCGATCATTGGGCACACATACCTTTCAGCGAGTAGTTCGCCTGACACCGGCATTTGGATGCATGAGAAAATTGCATCCATCCGGCCATAGCGTGCGTTGTTCAATTGAAGATGGTAACTTGTAACCAGCCGGTCGTTTTGATATGAGCTTGTGCGCGCAAGCGGATGTAACGGGAATGTTTTGCCGTTTCGAGGCGGAACGGGCGGCTTACTTATTTTTTGAAAAAACAGTGAACGAGCAGGAAAACCAGGAACGCGACATCGAATTACTGCGGCTGATCGCCGCCGGCGAGCGGGGAGCGTTTGCAGAATTTTATGACCGGCATTCCGTGCTGATGTTTTCGGTCGCTTCCAGAATCCTGAATGATCCAAGCGACGCGGAAGACGTGTTGCAGGAAGCCTTTGTGCAAATCTGGGACAAAGCGAAGAACTTTGATCCCAAACTGGGAAAACCGGCCAGTTGGGCGGCGATCCTGGTGAGGAACAAGGCGATTGACCGCATCCGCTCCTCCCAGCGCCGCTCACGGCTGGCGCAGGAGGCAGGCGCGGAAATGGCGATTGCAGCGGAGGTCAACGACAGCGCTAACGAAGCCATTCACGGGCACGACAAAGCGAAATTAATTAACTCGGCAATCGTCGGATTGCCGGCGGAACAACGTCAGGCGATCGAGCTGGCCTATTTTTCCGGCCTGACGCAAAACGAGATTTCAGAGAAATTGAAGGAACCTCTCGGCACCATCAAGGCGCGCATACGTCGCGGGCTGTTGAAATTGCGGGACCAACTGGAGGGCTTGCTATGATTGACGAACGGATGCAAGAACAAGCCTCGCTGCATGTTTTGGGAGCTTTGTCCAAGGAGGAGGCAGTTGAATTCAAGAAGGCGATGCAGGCCGACCCTGAGTTGAAAGAGTTTGTATCCCGCCTGAGCACGGCCACCGGCGCGCTGGCCGGGAGCGTCCCGGCTGTCGAACCGCCGCCGCAATTGAGGGCAAAGATCCTTGCCCGAGTGGCGCCGCCGCAAAAAACCGTCGAGCTGCCTGCCAGGAGATTCCGTCCGGCCTTCTGGCTGCCATGGGGATTGGCAACAAGCCTGGCGCTCTGGTGCGTGTATTTGTTGCAGCAGGACAGCCGGATGCAACAAAAACTCGGCGCGCAAGCCCTGCGAATCGACGAATTGAACCAGATGGCCGAGTCGTTGCAGGCGGCCACCAATGACCTGCAGAAGAGCGTGCTGACGTTGCGCGAAAACAATCGACTGGCGAACCTGCAAATCACGATGCTTAACTCGCTGCTGGCTGATTCGCCGAAGGCCGTCGCGGTTACGCTGTGGGACAACCAGAAGCAGGACGGCGTATTCGTGGTGCAAAACCTGAAGGAATTGCCGGCCGATCGGGATTATCAATTGTGGGTCCTGGACAATGGCACGCTACCGGTGGATGCCGGTGTGTTCCAAGTTAATGGAACTGGCGGCGGGCGCGTGGAATTCAAAGTGAAACACATGATCAAAGTGGCGGGCAAATTCGCGGTAACGGAAGAGGTCAAGGGCGGTGTGTCATCGCCCACGCTCAAGAACATGGTTTTGCTGGGAGGGTAAATCGGGGTTGGAGCCTGTGAAATGTGGAGCGGAAAGAAAAGCTCCAAGATACAAGCTCAAACATCTCAACTTCAAACGCTGGAATCTGGGGGGATAGTGGGGTCGCGGTTCTATTTATGCGAATCAGGGAATTTAAGAGTGAATTGTGGCTGCCGCTGCCGCCGACGAGATTATTCGATTTTTTTGCCGACGCCACGAATCTAGACGCGCTCACCCCGCCCTGGCTGGATTTCCACATCCTCACACCCACGCCGATCCAATTGAAGGCAGGTGCTTTGATTGATTACCGATTGCGGGTTCATGGCCTCCCGATCCGCTGGCGAACACGCATCAATCTCTGGCAGCCGCCGTATCGTTTCGTGGATGAACAGATTCGCGGGCCCTACCGGCGCTGGATTCACGAGCACATTTTTGAGGAGCAGAACGGAGGCACTCTGGCACGCGACGTGGTCAGTTACGCAGTACCGCTGGATTTCATGTTGCACCGGCTTTGGGTGCGCCCCGACGTGGAGAAAATTTTTGCTTTCCGTTCGCAAGAATTGCGCAAACGATTCCTGACACCGAGATGAACCAACGAGGCTAGAGGGTAAATTCGGTGCCGGATTAGTCGGCTTTCACAAACTTCACGTCTACCGGTGAACCGACTTGAAACGTGGTTGCCGTGGGGGTCAATTTTCCAGTCTCGGCGTCAATTGAAAATTCAACGATGTTGTCCGATTGCTGGTTTGCCACGATAAGCCAGTGCCCGGTGGGGTCAATGCCGAGGCCGCGCGGGACCTTGCCGGCGGCGGAAATATTCTGGATGAGGGTGAGGCTTCGCGTCTTCGAATCCACGGCCAACACGCTGATGCTGTCATGACCGCGGATGGAGACATAAACGAATTTGCCGTCCGGGCGGACCAGGATTTCGGCGGCGGTGTATTGAGGTTGAACTGGAACGCCGTCAGGAAGGGCGGAAACGGTATCCTCTGCAGTCAGCTTGCCTGTTTTGGCATCCCAGCTAAACCGCGAAACGCTGCAGCCCATTTCATTCACGACATAAACAAATTGGCGATCCCGGCTGAAAGCGAGGTGTCGCGGGCCGGAACCCGGCGGCAAGGGCGCCGAGGGCAGCTCATTCGCAACAAGGGTGGAGTCCGAAGGATCCAGCCGGTAAACCATGACCTGGTCAGTCCCGAGATCGCAGCCGAGGGCAAAACGATTGGAGGGATCAACCGCCAGGAAGTGCGCGTGCGGGCTGGTTTGGCGATTCGGATTTATGCCGTGCCCATGATATTCAATCAAGCTGCCGCCATCACCGAATCCCCCGCCCTTCAAAATTGGCAAGGATTTGATGCTGCCGCTATTGTAGTTCGCCACCAACAGGGTTTTGCCTTTGGCGTCCACGCTGACATGACAAGGTGAAACGCCGCCGGAGTCTTTTTGACCCAGCAAAGCGAGTTGGCCAAAATTCTTGTCAATTTCAAATGCACTGACCATGCCGTTGCCGGGGCCGCTCACCTCGTTGGCCGCGTACAGACGTTTTTTGTCCGGCGCGATGGTGAGATAGGAGGGATCCGGCGTTGTCGCGGCGAGTCGCGGCGCGGAAAGCCAGCCATTCGCGGAGTCAAAGCGGGAAACGTAAATTCCCTTGCTCAATCCTTCGGTATAGGTGCCGAAATAGACAAAAAACTCTTTCGCCGGCAGTGCCGTGGTCAGCATGGCGAAACCTAAGATACCGATTATCTGATAGCGAAGGTAAGAGTTCATGCGCGGATTATCGGATTGGACGGTTGCATGCCAAGATAAAAACCCAAAGTCCGGTCCGTTGCCAGCGAATTTCTGCAGGTAATCATTTTAATCAGCGCCTGAAGGATTTGCTTAACTTTCTCGCACCAGACCTAACTTTTTTGTCCAGGTAAATTCACACGGGCGGGTTTTAAACGACAAACTCCAATTCCTGGCGATGCGGGATCAAACCGCGTTCAAACCCCAAGCCAAGGAAACGGCGGATGGATTCCCTGCCCTGCTCGCCATAATCCAGAGTCCAATGGTTGACGTACATGCCGACAAACTTGTCGGCAAGGTCACGGCCCATGTCGCGTGCGTATTGCAGGGCGTGCTGAACCGCTTCCGGCCGGTGATCGAGGCTGAACTGGATGCTGGCGGTGAGGGTATCGGAAATTCTCTTCCGCGTCGCCAGATCGAATTTTTTGTGGATGACATTACCACCCAGTGGCAGCGGGAGGCCGTCGTTTTGCCGGCCCCACCAGACGCCCAAATCTTCGCAGACAACGAGTCCTTCGTTGCGATAAGTGAGCTGGCCTTCGTGAATAATGAGGCCAACGTCCGCCAAGCCGCTGTGGACAGCCTTGAAAATCTGATCGAAAGGAACGACCACATAGTTGAATTCTTTTGCCGGTTTGCCGAGCCAGAGTTGCAAGGCCAGGAACGCGCTAGTCATGGTTCCGGGAACGGCAATCTTCTTTCGGAGGATTTCCTCCCGGGTGAATTTTTGTGCGGCCACGAGCATCGGGCCATAACCGTCGCCCATGCTGGCCCCGCTGGGTAGCAAGGCGTACTTGTCGGAAACATAGGCATAGGCATGAATGCTGACGGCAGAAATGTCGAGCTCGCCACGCGTGGCGCGTTCGTTCAATGTCTGAATATCTTGAAGGATGTGCTCGAAATGAAAGCCTTGTGAAGGAATGAGTTCCTTGGCCAAGCCATAAAACATAAAGGCGTCATCCGGGTCAGGCGAATGTCCGAGAGTCAGAGTCGTTTTTTCCATCCGCGAAAACTAAACCACGCGGAACGCACTGTCACGACGAGAAGGTTCAGAAAATCGAAATTAGCCATAAGGAACTGGCCGACACCAAGTATGGCACACAAACCACCACCGACCCCGCACGCGGCCCGCCGACTCAGCCGTAGTTGACTGTCACCTCCTTCAGGCAACTGGCACAGTGCAAACAACGGGCAAATCTCATGGGCGCGCGTGTTGTGCCCTCCCTGGATTTTAAGGCCGTAGTGCAACCGGACTTAGTCCCCACAAAATCCTGTTGCACTCCCGGTTCCCCACCCAAAACACAAATAACCGCAACCGAGAATTACTTAGCAACCGCGATGCCAAAGAAAAAATCGTTAGATTTCATAGGGATTTCACCTAATTCAAAAAAAATATCCAATTTGAACTGTTGTTTTTTTTTCAACACGTAAAAAAAAGTCCGCAGTTTCGGTGAGTTTTTTTAGAAGGCCATCAAAAATTCACCGATAATTCTCGTGGGCCCGCAGTATTCTCGAAATGAATCCACAACAAGTGTTCAGGGGCGGAATATTGGAATGTCGGCAGGTCGTTTCCGTCGAGAGTCACCGAGTGCGGGGCTTTCGCAGTTTCCAAAAGCATAATGCCCGGGGTTTCGCCGACGCCTTCGACGGTGAAACTAATTCGATCGACGGTTGAATCCCCGGGCAAGGCTTTGCAGCCTGAGGCGAGCAAGTGGGTATCCCCGGTGCGGGCACGGTCAAGGTCGAGAAGGAATTGGCGCGAGCCGGGAGTAAGCGATATATGATTCTGCACGCTAAGTCCGGCATCGAACAGGTTGACAAAATTTCCGTTCAGCTCGTGCGGCTGACCGGGGACAGATTCATCAAGACCCGACGCCACGATATAGGGACCTCGGCGCAGCAACAGATAATTGGTCTCGCGCCAGTCCAGACTAATATTCCCGGCAGCAAGTCTGGCTGCATCAACAATTTGTGCCGCCCCTTCCGGACTGAGGGAAAATTCGACCGGACGCTCACGCAACCAAATCAAACCGCCCTTGCCGATGCGATTGAACTGGCCCGACGGAATCGAATCAGTGATTCCCAACTGTTCAAAAAGATGCTGCCGCGGGGTTTGGTAGTTGCAACCGCCGCTATTCCACCAATCGCGGACGTTCAAGTAGGGATCGGCGTCCTTATCGCAAACGACCAGCACGCCGCCATGCTTGACCCAATCAGCCAGCGGGGCATGGACTCCGGGCGATAGTGGTTTTTGCCCGTCATAACTCAGGAATAGAATGTGAAAGCCGTCCAGATAATGGGGGATGGCAACATTTTCCAGTTGTACCGGCGTGACCGGCAGGCCGCTTTTGAGCAACGGCATGGCGAGGCCATAAACATTTCCAAGATAAGGATCACTCGGCGTCGGTTCGCCGCGCTCAAACATCAACGAATCGCTGACTATGACGCCGATGCCCGTGGTGCCGCAGTCCCACTGAACTTCCGGCTGTTTCATGTTGTTCAGCGTGTTAAAAACCGTCTGCAATTCGGTGGCATAAGCAGGCGGGATGGATTTTCGGTCCTCCGGAGCCGCTGAACGCGGATAACGCCCGCCGAAAACCCGTTCCGGCCAGGGCGCCACTTCGTATTTGGCCACTCCGGGCTGGAACAATGAGGCGGTCAGGGTGGATTCCCAGTTGTAACGATAGTCCGTCCAATCGTGGTTGGGATTATCTTCAATCGGATCGTTCAGATACCACACGGAACGCCCCGTGGAACGGACCAGGTTTTGCATGGCGCCGTATTCGAGAAAAGCGGTTTCGAACGTACGCGATCGGATATCGCCGCGGAAACGGTTCGGCTCGCGGGAGGTGCCCGTCCAGACCTGGGCAATATAACCATCACAACCGCGCAGGCGTGCCAGGCTGGATTCGGGGCTCACAATGCTCCATTGAGCGTAATTGAGCAGACTGTGAGTCGGCACATAACAGTGGACATCGCCTCCAGTACGCTGGTTATAAGCCTGAACGTGATCGAACACCTGCTGGAGAGCGCGCCGGTAAAGAAAGTATTTCAATTTTCCCGCCCGCCAGCGGGCGTCCACAGTGCTGTGCGGCGAGACCCAGTCTTCGTGATAATAGTCTTTCCATTCACGCTTGAATCCCTCCGAATAACCGGCGCGGTCCCAGAATTCGGGTTCTTCGAGAAAAATTGCCCCGGCACCAGCGTCGAGCGCCCGTTGCACGCCAACAGAAAGGTAATTGCCGTAATTGATCCCCGGGCACATGTAATACACATCGCCACCATGGCCGATTTTGTTCCCGTTCCGGTCGGTTTGCGCCTCGTCCTCGTGGTTTGTGCCGTCGAAGCGGCCATAAAGATAATCCTGGTATTCACCCCAGGCGACGCCGGTCATCACCTGGATGCGATAACCTCGATTGCGCCAGGTTTCGATCCGTGCCGGCAGATTTTTGTCGATACCGTAAACAATCGCGACATCAGAACGCAAATTACCCTTCGGGCTCCAGGGTTGGCCGGTCTGGAAACACGTGCGTTCAAGAGCAGTGTTGGTGTCGACCGGAAATGGAGGTGGATTTGGCGGTGGATTTTCGGCGGCGGGCAAATCGGAAACGGCGGTAAAGCAGGCCGCGGAAATACAAGCCGTTGCCAGCAAAGTCGTGAAGAGTGAGAGTCGCCTTTTCATTTATTAGTGATTTCAGACAGGCGAACTTCCCCTATGGTTCAACTTCGCTGGCATTCGGGTTGGCAAAGCTCGAAATCGACCGGTCACCATCGGCGCAATAATCGCGCACCCCAACCATGCCGCTCGAGAAATGGCCATCTTCGACCTCAATCGCCGGTTTTTCGGCGTGGCCGATAAAAATCCTAAAATGCGTGCGGATCGCCTGAACCTTTAAGTGATAAACCTGGTCGGCATGCAAGATCATGGGCGCATTCGCGATCTGAGTCCATGAATTCGATGCGCAACCGAATACCAGCCCGGAGCGCTCCGGGCTGATGCCAACATAATATCCACAGTAGGCGTCGGCGCCGATATCCGGTTTACTGACACGGAAAAGCAAGCCGGCATCACCGACGCCCCCAACCGAAACGTCGGCTTCAAAAGTAAAGTTGGTAAATGCCGTCGCCATCGCCAATGCCTTGGCGCCCGAGGCTGAGCCAGGCACGGTACCCAGCTTTCCGTCGCGCGCGGACCAGTTGCCGCCGAATACGGTCCAGCGCCGGCTCCAAGTTGGATCAAAGCCTTCGGTAAACGTGCCAGCCGTCGGAGAGGGTACGCCGAGGTACGGAAACCAGCTGATGCGCATGTGTTGCGAACCAAATGGCACCAAGGCAACTGATTCAAGGGGGCGGTCCGATGCCACCGGGCTAACGGGAGGCTCGAAAGCGTGTGTGCCGCGCCAACCAATCGTCCAGTCCGGCAATTGACGGGCTTTCCCGCTTAATTCGACGCTCGGTTGCGCCGGATCAAACGGATTTTCCGGTGTCGGAAAATTAGTAAAAGTGAAAGAGGCGGCGGGATCTTCCGGATTCAATTGCAACGCGTAATTCCACGGCGTCGTGGCATGCACTTCGAACTCGTCAAAACCCTGCCCCAGCGGATCGGGAGTGCGCACATTCCACTGTTCGCCAATTTTCAAAGAGTAAACCACTGGGCCGCGGTTGATGGCCACGGAGCGGCCAGGGCCCTGACGCGTCTGGATCGGCATCGGCAGGTTTAGCACCACCAGATCACCGTTACGCCAGTCTCGTTCGATCCGGAGGAATGAGGCAGCCTTGAATCCGCTCTGCTGGTAGCCATTGACCGCAAGGGTAGCAGCGTTGCACCAACCAGGAATCCGCAGCGTCAGCGGAAATCTCGAACGGCCATTCAATGATACTTGCAGGCGCACCTGTTCTTCAAACGGATAACCGGTGTCTTCGGTGATCTGGACCTGTTTGCCGCCAGCCGTGGCGTTCACCACCGTCGGACCGTAAGCGAGCAAGGCCAATCCGCCGTCGCCCGTAGCCGCCCAGGAATTTTGGACATACTTCGGCCAGCCCATGTGAAAATTATAACGGCAACAGGGAAATCCGGAGTCCGGCCCGGGCAACGTGGCGTTTGCATAATCCTGGTTGTAACCATGCCCGCCGTAGATCGCGATGACGTTATTGGGCAGCGTATAATATTGTATGCCCTTGATGTTGTTGGCGAGTGCGGCGGGCAGCGCGTTGAACGAGATTGTCTCCAGCCGATCCGCCAGCACAGGGTTTCCCGTGGCGATGACAGCCGTTTCCAGGCTGAGCATGGCCTCGACAATCGCGCATAGTTCTACGCCCTGCACGCTGGCGTCGCCGGATATGAATTCCGTGCCGCTGTTGATGCCGCAGGACAATCCGTTTTCACGCATCAAATTGTCCAAGCCCAACGTCAGGGCATTCAAATCGTCAGGCTGCCCGGAAAGTTCATGATAAACCACAGGCATCTTGAGCGCCTGTTCCACGTTCACGTTATGTTTCGGCTGAAAATCGATGCCGTAGAGCGCGAAACGGTTGCTGGTAAAAATATCAGTCCAGTCGTCGGCCTGTTGATGCAAAAGATTGACTAGTGTCAACAAGTTCGTGTCCCCGTTCCGGTTATAGAGCCAGAGGGCGATATCCATCTCATCACCGGCGCGCGCCTTGCCCCAATCGACCAGCGGTCGTGTAGGCAGATTGGCCTGCATGTAATGGAAATAATGGTCAAGAAATCTCGGGACCCGCGTGTCGCCCGTCGCTTCGTAATAATCACGCAACGCGTAGGTCGCCAGCATGCGGGGCCACCAGTCATTGTTTGAAGCAGGCCCAATTCGACCGTCGGCCCCCTGATGGTCAAGCAGCCAATCCATCCATTTCTGTGCCTTCTGTTTGAGGCCGGCGTCATCCAATTCATAAGCCAGCGGGATCAGTCCTTTGTAGTAATATGGGCTGCGCTCCCAACTATCCCCGGTGCCGCCCAGCCATCCGCTATTGGTGCCGAGATCGCTGGCATAGACAGATTCAGCATTTCCGGTGAGCCCATCCCGCTGTAGTTGAAATTGCGTGAGCAACCATCCCCTCGGCCGGATGCTGCCCAGAGGCAGAGCGGTAAACGTCGACGCCATCAATGGCGCCCGATTGGTGGCGATGCTGGTTGGTGGAAGATTGGCGGCAGTTGGAAATTCAGACGCGCCCGCCGTTATTAAGCCGTAAATCAATCCCGACGCGATCACTGCCATCATCGGCCTGATCCTGCAGCTCATGCGGATTATTCGGCTTTCACACGCACAAAACCCAAATCCACATATTGCCCGCCAGTCGTTTGATGGCAGTGCAACGCGATCAAGTTTTTGCCGGGTTTGAGCGTGGATGCACCGGCCGGGATTAACGGGAAAGCCTGGTAGTTGACAATAAAGCCACTTGTTTTCAGGGCCAGGACGCCATTGATATAAACTTCGACATCCTCGTCATGATGCAGCCAGGCATTGATATTGTCATAATTTCCGGGCGGCAGATCCAATTCGCGGCGCAACCAGATGTCGTCCGTATTCCACACGGTGCCAATAAATGCGCCTGGCGTACCAGCGGTGCCAAATCCACTTTCGCCCTGCTTCCAGGCGGAATCATCAAATGAGATATCGGTCCAACCATCGGCTGGCTGGCTGGTGGTGTAACTCCAAACGGCCGGTTGTTTATCCGCGGCGGGAACCACTACAGTGATTTGGGGTGGCTTCGGCAGCGGCGCCCAATTCTGAGCAGTCTGTTTGTCGCCCGACGCCCACTTGTGCCAGATGTCACGGTCGGTCAGCATCTTGATAGAGAATCCGCCGACGACAGGACGCGCGTGCATCCCCCCACTGCTCACATCGTCCGTCATGTAGGAATCGGCGATGGGATCACGTGTGGTGGTCTGATTGATGTAGTCGTAAGCAGGCGAAATGATGGTTTCAAAATCTGACTGATTGTCAGCCAAGGTGGCGCTCCAAAACGACCAATCCGTTTTGGTCAAGTGAGTACGGGAGTCCAACGGCACACCATAGCGTTGCATGACTTGTTTGTAATGAGCGACTTCCATTTGCGCCACGGACGGAGGGAAAACGTTCAGACCAAGAATGCGATCCCAAACCAGATTGTATTTCTGGCTCCACGTACCCGGTTTGTCAAAGGCCAGCCGAAAATGGTCGCCATCCGCCGCAACTTTCACCCAATGTTCGGCGTCGACTTTGGCAAGTTGCGCGTATCGGTCAGCGTCAGCATCGTCACCCCGCATTTTGCACAAGTTCCCATAGGCGGCGAGCCCGAGGATTGCTTTCACCGACAAATTGGCGTTGTGCGCGAGGTGCCCCATGAAATCGTCAGTGCAAAGTTGGTCTTCCGGATCAAGGCCGTAATTTTCTAAATACTTCGCCCATTGCGTCAACTGCGGCCACCAGGGAGTCACAAAATCGGCATTACCTTCGGCCTGGGCGATTGCATCGCACAAGATAATCATGTTGCCGCTTTCTTCCACCGGCATGCCTTCGCCACCATCGTCCGTTCCATGAGCGTCCGGATAGGTACCGAGATCATGGGGTGCATTCGGGAATTTCCAATGGCTCGACGCCGCATAGGAAAGAATCGGAACCAACGTTGCCTTGGCCAGATTCGGGCTGAAGAAGATCCAGATGGGGTCCATGGGGAAAAACACGTCCACGGTGGCGATATCGCCATTGCTCGTGTTTTCCTTGGTGAAAAAGAGAGGCTGTCCATTGGCGTCAGCCGCCAAACCACAAGCTGCGGCGCATTCGCGATAAGCGAGCGCGCAAACCTGGGCGTAACGCACGCCACCGACGGTCGTCATATCGGCCATCAGGTCCTCGTCAAATTTTTTGCAGCGGGCGAGATAGGAATCATAGTTTTTCGAGGCCATGGCCAGCATTTGTTCCGGCTCCAGGCCGTTGCGCCGCCAATACGGACGCAAACTTTTACCGAAATACTTGATTGCGTAGATTTCGTCATAAGCCACGATGACCTGCCTTTCTTTCGCGTCGGCACCAACCGAACCCAGATCGAACACAAACGCCAGGACTGGTGTATTGTCTCTTACGGCGCGAGGCTGTTGAGTGTCATCCGTAGCGGGCACGGTACCGTTTTGAACGAAGTCGTCTAGCAAGGCTTGATTCGCGCCGATGGCGGCCTGGGATTGCTTGCTCACTGCCGCAGCATAGGCGTAACCCCAATCGATACGATGATCGTCGCCGCTTGAGCCGAGAACGGGTTGTTCTTGAGTCCCGACGCGCAGAGCGGTCAACTTGCCAGCCTTCAGGCGCGACCAGGTGACAGGTTCACTCCTCTCGTTGACGGCGAGTTCGGAACTGGTGCTATCGTAAAGGGACACCTGATGGGTTGCGCCGTCCGTGGACCGGACATCCCAGGTGATGTAACTCAACGGAAGAGAAAAGACATTCAAGTCGTGCGGCAGCGCGGGTCTCATGAATGTCAAGGTGACGTTAACGCCGGCCCCTGCGAATTCATAAATGCTCCGCGTGGGCAACACCTGCAGGGAGACCTGATTCAAGGCCGGAACATTTGCCGGGTCAGCCCCCATCAACCGGTAACTCTTGCCGTCAACACGAATCAAACTCACGAGCGAATCTTCGTGATGCGTCCAATGTTGGGTGTTTTTGTCAGTCAGTTGGTCAGCCTCCGACCAGATGCTCAAATAGGGATCAAACGTCACCAATGGGACGGCCGGCGGGCGTAACGACTGCGCAACACTCGTCAAAGCGATAAGGCTTGCGGTGGCGATGAGGATGGATGAACGGTATTTCATAAAATCAGCTTCGTATTAGCCACATTTTGACAACGGCCGGGTCCCAAATAGTTTGCCCGCCGGAATGAAATTGGGCAATAAATTGAATTGCAACAATAAACAACAAATTCCTGCGATTGGTAATGAGTAAGCAAGCCTAACGAAGAAAACAAAAACCCGCACGTGGCATGAATTGGCCACAGAACCTGCTTTTGACAGAGGAAATATGCAGTTCTTGCGAAGGCTGTGGCCATTTTATGCCACATGACGTTCCGATGGGGCGGATTAGAATAAATATATCTCAATTAAACAAAAAACCGGAAAGACCGTCCGCCATTTGCGCCACGGATTTTAAACTGTATTTGATGGCAAATGACAAAATGAAAAAGTTCCGCTCGATAGCTGCAACCGCGGCGAGGAAGGTAATGCTTCTGGCCTTGGTAATGTTGGTGGTTGGAGGATGTGGCAAACAGACGGCCAAACTCACTTCGTCGGAAAACAAGGCCTTTGACACCGCCCCGGCGGAGGTGAAACAGGCTTGGGATAGTGCCTTGGCGGCGGACAAAGCCAACGACTATGTGAACGCGCACAAACTATTAGATAGCCTCAAGCAGATGCAATTGAACGACGAGCAGAAGCAGGCGTTGGATGCGGAGACTTTTTCGTTCCAGGACCGCCTGTATCAAACCGCCGAAACGGGCGACGCCACGGCGATCAAGGCGTTGCAGGAAATCAGGAGCAATAGCAATCGAGGTTGAGCCTTCGGCAAAACATGTGAATGTTCAATTTGAGTTATTTAATACGATATCTTACATTTAACTATGAAAACATCTGTCCCATCGAGTCATTGCCTTAAGCGGGCGTTTACTTTGATTGAATTATTGGTGGTAATCGCCATCATCGCCATTTTGGCGGCTATGCTGTTGCCGGCCCTTGCCAAAGCCAAGGCCAAGGCCAAGCAGGCCAGCTGCATGAATAATTTGAAAGAGATGGGTTTGGGTCTGGCCCTTTATATTGGTGATTACAAGCAGTACCCCGGCGATTATGATGCTCCAAGTGCTTTAAACGGAAACGCCGGTGATTATGTCTGGATGACGCGCTTGCTTTCAAGCATGGGAAATAATCGAAATGTGTTTTCCTGTCCATCGGCTCCGGCAAATGCAGCCTGGGATACGAACGTCAACAAGACCCTCGGAGGCAGAGGCGAAACCGGCGTATACAGTGCATACACGGTCACTCCGAACTCGCGATTTTCTTACGGCTACGATGATTGGGGCTTGGATCTCAACCATATTCCCCAGCTTGGATTAGGCGGAGACGTGAGCGGCGGCTTTAGCAAAGGACCAGTGAGAGACAGCAACGTAAGATCGCCAGCCAACATGATTGCAATCGGGGATGTGAAAGCTGAGGAAGTTGCTTCGCTTATTAGCTTTGATGCCAACCTCGATCCGACTGATACGAGTTCGGGTCATTCGCAATGGCCTTCCAACCGCCACAACTACAATATCGATTTTTGCTTCGCTGATTCTCATGTCGAGACGACCAAAAGATTGATCGGCGCCAGTGGAGGACCGGTTAGCCCAACCGATACGGCGTGGCGAGAAAGATGGAATAACGACAATGAGTCCCATGATGGAAGGGAAGGTGATCTCGTGCCAAGCTGGTCACTTGACACAGCAGCAGCGGGCGCACTCGACCCGTCGCAGTAATCTCCCTCAAAGGTGTTCTACCCAACTGCAGACCTACCTCGAGACAAAATCAAGTTTTTCTGCAGGCGTGGTCTCGTTTGAGTCGTTTGGGGATAAACTGCTGGAATCTGAATTAAGCGTAAGCGGCCCATTCTTACAGCTCGCAGAAACCATCCACAAATATGGAATTGCGCATGACTTCAACCCAAAGCATGATTAAGTTAAGCTCATTCACGCATGAAGGGTTCCCGGAAGAAAAAGTCTGATAGTGGTCGAAGGCAGTCACAAAAGGATGGAGCAATTCTTAGTTCAACCCGTTTGAGCCGCCGGAAGATCTGGTTTTTCCGGTTATGTGTTGTAGTGGGTATCCCTCTGGTTTTCCTCGGGGCGACGGAATTGGTATTACGTTTAATTGGTTTTGGCTATCCTACCGGTTTCTTTCTCTCATCGGTGCGCGATGGACACGCGGTTCTGGTTCAGAACAATCAGTTCGGCTGGCGTTTTTTCGGGCCCGTCATGGCCCGAATACCCGAGTCGATTTGCATTCCCCAAGTCAAAAGCAGTAATACTGTTCGGATCGTGGTTTTTGGAGAATCGGCCGCGCTGGGTGATCCAGAGCCTCGCTTCGGGATGCCGCGAATTCTCCAGGCGATGTTGGAAATTCGCCATCCCGGCACACACTTCGAGGTGGTGAACACGGCGATGACCGCGATCAACTCCAGCGTCATCCTTCCGATTGCCCGTGATTGCACCGCGGCGGATGCTGACATTTGGGTGATTTATATGGGCAACAATGAAGTGGTCGGCCCATTCGGGGCCGGCACGGTCTTCGGTCAACAAGCTCTCCCACTCCCGCTGATTCGCGCCAGTCTTGCCTTGAAAACCACGCGCATCGGTCAACTACTCGACGCGGTGCGCCTGGCAATTCACAAGCCACCGATGGACAAAAGTGAATGGGGGGGCATGGAAATGTTTCTCAACCAGCAGATCCGCGCCGACGATCCGCGCATGAAAGCGGTTTACGATCATTTTGAACGCAACCTTTCGGATATCATCAGCCTGGGAAAAGATTGCGGCGCGGGTGTTGTGGTCAGCACCCTGGCGGTAAACTTGAGGGATTGCGCGCCCTTTGCCTCGGCACATCGGCCAGGATTGAGTGACGCGGAGAAGAGCAAATGGGAAACACTTTATCAAAACGGGATGGCCGACCAAACAGCAAATAGATATCAGGATGCTTTGCAGTGGTATCGAGAGGCGGCGCAGATTGATGGCGATTTTGCAGAACTTCATTTTCGCCAGGGCGAATGCGCACTGGCGGTTGGCGACATCCCCGGGGCGCAACAGCAGCTTGGGAAGGCACGCGATCTGGACACCCTGCGCTTTCGTTGCGACAGCCGGTTGAACGATTTGATCCGACAAACGGTTTCCCATGACAACGATCCGCGAGTTGTCCTGGCGGATGCGGAGCAAGCCTTGGCGGAACACAGCCCGAACGGGTTGCCGGGCGATGAATTATTCTACGAGCACGTTCATCCGACTTTCGATGGCAATTATCTACTCGCCTGCACACTCGCTCCCAAGCTGGAGAGTTTGTTACCGAAAGATATTGTTGCCGGAGCTGCCGACAGCCAATCATGGCCGACCGAAGCCGATTGCGCGCGGCGGTTGGCTTGGACCGATTGGGCTAAACAGGAGTCTTTGTCTGATATATTCACTCGTTTAAGCAAACCTCCGTTCACCAGTCAGCTCAATCACGGCGAAGAGGTTCAAAAACTAAAGAGCTCGCTGGACAAATTAATACCCGCCAGCCAGCCTCCGGGCATAAAGATGGCGGAGAAATCCACGGAGCAGGCCCTGTTGGTGACGCCGGACGATCCCATTTTGCATGAACAACTTGCGACGCTGGACCAACTTTCCGGTGATTTGGCGGATGCCGCAACCAACGAGCAATCTGCACTCAACCTGCTCCCCAGTAATTCGGAGGATTGGTCGCAATTGGGGGTCATCCTGGCAAAACAACAGAAGTATGAAGATGCAACGACGGCCTTCCGTCGAGCCTTCCAACTGAATTCGCAGGACGTGTGGTCATTACAAAATCTGGCGCAGTCGTTGAAGGATCTGGGGCGGCGTGATGAAGCGGTTCGCGAATACCGGCATGCCCTGGCCGTCAATCAGCGGTTTGGCCTGGCCTGGCTTGGTCTGGGCCAAATCTTCGAGGAAACGGGAAACAAAGCGGAGGCGGAAAATTGTTTTCACAAAGCGCTGCTGAACCGAATTGACCGGGCTCCGGAATTAAAGACTTTGGCGCGCTTCTGCGCGAGCTATGGGTGGCGTGAAGCTGCGGCGACCAATTTTGATGATGCCTTAAAACTGACGCCCTCAGACGCGGCGCTTTATGTTGAAGCCGGCCAAAACCTGGAGGCCTTGGGGCGTAGCGCCGAAGCCGAACAATATTATGCCGAGGCGGTCAAGTTATCGCCAGATTACATGCAGGCGCATTTTCTCTACGGCCTGGAACTGGGGCGCAACGGCAAGTCCGCGGCCGCGGCGGCGCAATTTCGCGAAGCGGTACGCATCATGCCGGACCTGCCGGAAGCACGATTAAATCTGGGCATGGCCCTGGTGAACGAGGGAAACTATTCTGACGCCCTCGTGCAGTTTGATAGAATCCTTCAGCAAAATCCGTCCAATGCCACGGCTCAGAATTATGCTCAAGCTTTGCGTCGCAAGCTTTCGTTGACGCAACCGTGATTTGACCTCAACTCAGATGCGCGGGCCATGAAATTGGGTTCGTTTTTTGTTGGCGGTTTTTCCGGATACGGGGGTTTTAGGCGGAATTTTCATCATTAACTGAATTGTGGCCACGCGCAAAGCCGGCGCGGGTGAATCGTTCAAACTGAAAGCCGGAGTTGGCGGTTTGGGTTCGTTTTTCCATGTGCATGTTTTTCGGGCGCCGAGTCTACGAGCTGTGGTGTAGACAG
>JBEKMT010000179.1:0-10946 GCA_050008355.1 Verrucomicrobiota bacterium | reverse complement strand
CCCACCCAGCCGCATCGCCAAATTCGCAACCCGCTCGATCACCTGTGTCCGCGACTTTTCACGCTTCATTCCAAACAAGACGCACTAACTTGAAAAAGGTTTCTACAAGGCAAGGTGCATTCTAAAACCTTTAATGAATCCCGGCGGCGGAAAGCTTTCCCCGCAATGCCTGGTCATATCTCAGGGCCAATGCATTTGTGGGACTGCGCTGGAGCACTTCCTGGAACTGATCAAAGGCATTGGAATAATCACCCGCATTTACCAGGGCCATCCCCAGATTCAGCCGGGCCTCGACCAAGTCAGGCCTGATCCGCACGGCCTCATGAAATTGGTCAGCTGCTTGGGAGGGCTCTTTCGCCCAACCCAATTCCAACCCGCATAAAAAATGCGCTTCCAACGAATCCGGCGCGCACGCTGCCGCTTCGCCAAAAACGCGGGCGGCGTCAGCATGTCGCCCTGCGGCCGAAAAGTTCTTGCCGGCTTCCAGGTACAAGGCCGTATCCAGCGGGCTCAATTTTACGGCGTCCTCCAAATTGGTTGCTGCCGCTTCGTGCCAGCCGCGACTTTCGCAAAACCGGGCGAGCGTCACCAACTCCGAAGTCTGACGGATTCGATTCGTCAGCGCTTTGTGATAACAGTCTTCCGCTTCAGTTTTACGGCCTGTTTGTTCCAAAACCTGGCCGAGGCCAAGCCACGCCAGACCAAAACGCGGCTTGATGGCCACGGCCCGCCGGTATTCACGCTCTGCCTCCCCGGGGCGGTCAAGTTTCAACAAAGACTGGGCCAGGTTTTGCAAAGCCCAGACGTTCTCCTTATCGAGCTGAAACGATTGCCGGAAGGCATCAGCCGCACGTTCAAATTGTTTCTCCTGCACGAGGATCAACCCGAGTTCCATCCAATCATCCGAACTGCTGGGCAACAGGTCCACCGCGTATTGCGCATTGGTCACCGCCCTCTCCACATCATCGGAAGATTGTTCCAGCACCGCCAATTGCTCCCGCAACGAAGGATCGTCAGGCGCCATGACCACGGCTGCATTACAAATTGCTTGAGCGGCTTTGATGGCGGACGCCTGGCCCGCCGGCCCCAACTTCTCAATCATTTCTTTTAAGTGTTCAATCTGTGAGGCGTGATTGATTTGGCGGGTGAACGGAGGTTCCAACAGCCGCGTATAAATATCGGAAAATGAATTGTGTTCATCGAAATCCGACCATGCCAGACGCCGTGCGCATTCCGTTTCGGAAGGCCACGCCCTTGTGGCTGCAACACCCGATGCAACCGGTTCCGGCAGCAATTTCTCAATCTGCGGAACCAGCGTCAGGGCGAGGAGATAATTACCATCAAACGTTAAATGAACGTGTTCATAAAACAAATTGTCCCCGGGCAGCCCATCGGGACTTGCTCCGGCAAACGCATGCTCCGCATCCGCGAAGAGAACACGATCCTGTGCAAGATCCGATGCGGTCGATCTGATCAACTGATTAATCCGGCTGTCGCAACGAAACCGCAGGGCATCCAAATCCCGCGCGGCCGCGAACTCATTTTGCGCCCCGGTAAACTGGTTGAGCGCCAGGTCACACCAGCCTTGACGAAAACGTAGCTCAGCAACGGAATCGTCAATCTGCGCCGCCTGTTGATAATAACCGTTGGCTTCCTGATTATCTCCGGCCGCCTGGGTTTGAACGCCTTGTTGATATAGTTCCTCCCATTTACCCTTGGCGGCATCCGACAATCCCGGCCGATGTGTCGAGGCAAAGGGCGCACAGTCTTTCAAATTGACGGCTACCGTGCTCAAGACAATTCCAGCGCCACTCTGAAGTCCGGCGTGAACAATATCCGCAAGGTTTCTTTGAAAATGATCATAGACGACATTCAGGCGCGGGTCGTCGGCGCGCACTTGTTGATCCAAAAACATTTCCATCCCTCCCCACTCGCTTTTTTGCGGCGGTGGTTTTTCGATTTCCCGGCGTAACGCATCAATGAGTTGCCCGGTCCGCGTGGCTTTCAAAGCCAGGTTGGCGTGTATCATCCAAAGCGGCGGCGTTTGTGATCCGAAAACTGTACCGGCGCCAAACGGGCCGATGACTTCATTGTTGCCCATGTAAATCACCCAGATGTCACCCTTGGCGCGGGCACAATCACGGGCAATCGGCAAAATAACGTTGGAATCGATTCCCGTCATTGAAGCGTTAATCACCTCGAACCGCACCCCGGGATAGCGCAATTCCAGCATGGCCTCCAACATTCGAGGCAGCCCAAAACGAGGTTCGGGATCACCAAAAGCCGCTGATTCACCGAAAACAAAAATCCGCACTGTGCCCGGCGCCTTTGATTGGGAAATGGCAAAAGCGGCGGGCGTACGCGACATGGCTGCCCCGAAAAAGCGCCAGCCGAATTGGTTGTTTTGGACGAACAGCTTTCGCCCGTCGTGCAAAGCCGGCAACATGAACGAAGTCGGATAACCGAAACCAGCCAGTCGCAACGTTAATTCCAGCAACCCCAGAAAAGCCATGGGAATCCCAACCGCGAGTAATGACCGGAAAAGCCAAATTCTACTGCGTGGAATCTCGAGTTTTCGCCCGGAGTTCTGAGGCCGCTTCTGGTAACGTTTCGTCATGATCTGATCATGGAGCAGGGGTTTTAGCTCCCCGGTTACATGGAGTTCAGTCCACGTTTTCTGCAGCTGTTGATGGGACTAATCAAACGTTCAAACCGTTAATTTTGCAAGCGATAATATTGAACGCTCGTGGAAACAGGCACCGTAACCTGCCAAAGATTGCTATTTATGATTTGAGGAGCCGTTGATAGCGGCGTCCAGGAAGCGGGAGCGAGGGAAGACGAAGCCATGAGCGTAAACCCCGCCGAAACCAGAGGCCAGGATAACATCAGGCTCCCGCCGGAAGCGGAAACGGACAAAACCGGACTGGCATCGCTCAGCAACTGGTTCGGCCCCAGAATCTGGGTTGCCGCCATCTCGTCCGCCTGCAATACACCGTTGTAAATTCGAAATTCCTGCACCGAACCCCTCATGCCCGGATCCGGCCAATCGTCCGCACCGATAATGTTTCGCACGCCCACGACCCCTGCCATTGTGATCGTGACGTTGCTGTCGAAACCCAAAAGCACGCCATTGGCATAAATGGACACATATCCGCCTGGCGGATCAAACACACACACAACATGCACGTTCGTGGCTCCATCCAGACCGCTGCCTCCACCACAATCAACGTACTGGTAATCCACATTCGCGTTGTCGGAATCCGAAATGCCGACCACTGTGTCGCCATCGCTAGCGTGGACACAGGCATGAATGTCATACGCCGCATCACCACTGGCATCCTGCGAGCCAAAGTCAAAAAGATTTGCCCAGGTGTACTGGTTGGGTGCAAAGGTTGCCCAAGCCTCAATGGTGACCGCCGGATCATTATCGTAAGGCCCGATACCATCTAAGGCATTCGTGAGAATGCCCGCCGGTAATTGCAGATAGTCACTCGCCGGCGCAGCGGGTGTAGCATTTGGCAGCATTAACTGGCCTTCGCTAATAATGGCGTTACCATGAAGAACACCATTGGCTGTGCCAATGAGATCATTCGCGGTGCCATTCTTGAAGCTGTATCGATGCAGCAAGGTTGCCGGCACGCTGTCGATGACCCTGACCACCACTGAATTGGTTAAAGAGTTGGTTGAACCGCTGTTGATATAATTGTAAACGCCGATCAAGTTGGCCGCGCCAATTCCGGTCGCGTGGACCAGTCCACTAGAATTCACCGTAAATATCGCGTCATTGTCCGACGACAAAGTGAGATTCGGATCCCCCAGCACATTAACGTTGGTCGCCATGGAAAAATCCAGCTGCGCCGATATCTGGCGCGAACTGTTGCGGGGAATGGGCATCACTCCCGCACTCATACTAAAACCAACCAGGGAGCCGGGATCGAGGTTGACGGTGTCCGGTCCGGCTTGACCACTGGCGGCAATTTGGAATCTGTTCAATTCACCGTTGTATACACGGAATTCATTAATGGAACCGTTTAACCAGGCGTCCCCGGACCAAAGCGAGCGACCCAGAAAACTGAAAGCATCGTTGATGGACGCGATTGTTTTGCCGGCGGTCGGTGTGGAAGCAACCAGGACGCCATTGGTGTAGAGCCCGAGAAATTGTCGATCAGGGGCCGGGTTGAACACCACAACAACATGCAGATTGGTTTGTCCCAGGAGATCATTCACATCGAATCCGGTTTCATCGCCATTGCCAACTATGTCGGAGACAGCCAGTCGTGCGTCGCCACCATTACCGGCGTTGTTCGCCGCCAGAAAAATGTAGTTTGCCCCCGAGGTACCGGAAATATTGCCAAAGTCGAACAGTCGTGCCCAGGCTCCGTTGATGGAATTAAAGGTGGCCCACGCTTCGAGGGTGACCGCACCACTGGTAATGTTGGTGGACGTGATGATGCCCGGCCCGAGATCCACGTAATCACCGTCATCACCCGGCAGATTCAATTGCCCGTTCGCGATGGAGGCGTTCCCGCTGGCATTGTAAAAAATACCATTATTGGTGCCAACGCTGTCATTCGCGGTGCCGTCGTTGAAGCTATAGCGATGGATCATCGTGGTTGGCGGGGTCGGCAACACCTGCACCGACTGCGTGGCAATGAGGCCGCCGTACGTTGCAAAGATCGCCGTCGTTCCAATGCCTACCCCGGCGACATTTCCATTGTTGTCCACCTCGGCAACGTTTGTGTTCTCCGAAGAATATGCGACGGCATAATTCCCAGCCAGACTGATGAGATTTGTTTGTCCGGATTCCTGCACCGATACAGTTGAAGGAACAACCTGACCCGCGCTGAGAGGTGAGTTAAAACCGAATTTCAGATTAGAAAGAGTTTCGAAACCGCTGACCTGGAGCGTAAAGATGGAAAGCGAATTGGCCGGCAGCGTCACCGCAAAATTGGTGCTCGCATTATTGATTACATTGGTGGTGGGGAAAACCAAGGTGGGGTTGGACAGCGAGTTTTCATTCGTCGCATTGTCGGATGTCAATTGCACTAGGTTGGCCGTGCGTGCCACCAAATCCACCCCCAGAACATTGAAGGTTGTCGATATTGTTGCTGGGTTGGGATTGACCACTTTGACAACGATCTGTCCGTTGGCCGAAATCAAACTCGAGGAAACGTAAATCGGATTTGACGGGGAGGAAACCGTCGTGGGTAACACCAGGTTGCCGCGGTTTAAACTGAACATTTGCTGCACGTAATAGGAGGGTGTGCCGTAAACCCGGGTGCCGTTGAAATAAATCAGGTCCGGGTTCCAATTCTTGTTGTTCAGATTGCAAAACAGGGGTGCGTAGGAAGCCATTTGCACCACATCGGAATTGCGTTCCATGCCGGTCATGAAGGCGGCCTCGCCCAAGGCTCCGGCCAGGTTGCCGTTGCCGGAACCGCTCGTCACCGCATATTCACCCACAAAAACTTTCGGGCCGCTTCGGCTGTAATGGTCGTAGAGCGTGGCGCTGCTCTCAAAAAAACCGGGGTCGGAATAATAATGCTGGTCCACCATTTCCACCGGAGCCGATGTCGGTATGGTCCCCTGCGAATCGGCGATGACATGCATGGCCGGATAATTGGATTTAATGGCATTGTAAAAATACGCGTAATTGGCGTTGTAGGCAGCACCATTATTCTCGTTACCCACCTCGATGTATTGCAGATTAAAAGGAGCCGGGTGCCCGGCGGCGGCCCGCTGCGCCCCCCAGGTCGTATTGGTATCCCCATTGGCATATTGGATGGCGTCCAGTACCTCTTGAACCCAGGACCCCAGATCATTTGTGGCGACGGCATCTTGATTTACGTCCATGCCACAGTTTATGCAAAACAGCGGCTGCGCCCCGATGTCTTCGCACATTTGCAAATACTCGTAAAAACCGAGGCCATTGCTGACCGTGTAGCCCCACACATTCATTCGCTCCTTGCGATCGATCAGCGGGCCGGCTGTGGGTTCCCAGTGATATGCATCCGTCAGCGAAGTTCCATCCACCCAACTCCCGCCGGGGAAACGCATGAAAGACGGCCTTAAATTGACCAGCATCGTAGCCAGATCGGGTCGCAAACCATTCGTTCTCGAGTTAAATGTTTGGGCTGGGGACAGTGAAACAAAGCCCAAATACACCGTTCCTGCCTGGGCAATGCTGAGCTCCAATTGAGCTGACGGATCCGTGAGCGTTGGCGCCAGCGAGATGGCGAAACGCTGCCAGTTGGTTGTCAAGCCGCTGATCGAACCCAGGGCGTAGGCTTCACTACCATCGGCAGACTGCAGCGCCACCGTGATTGAGCCGGTAAACCCCGCGGCACAACGCGCATACGTGACGAGATTGTAAGTCGCTCCGCTGCTCACCGGCATGCCATAATAACCGCCGTTCACCGCACCGATACTTCCGTTGCCGCTGCTCTTGGTCAGGGCCAGCTCCTGGGTATTGGTTGGATTCAATGCCAGTAATGTGTCGATGGCGAAGGATCCTGTTGCGACCCCGTTGGTCGCCAAAGTCCATTGTACCGGCGTTGAGGCATCTTCAAAGAGACGGTTACGCACCAGCTCGTCGTAGATCCCTCCGTCCCCCGCCATGTTGATTTCCTCAAAGAAAATACCAAAGAGGTTCGGGCTGATTTGCACCCCGGGCAGGTCTGATTGGATCGTCACCGTGGCGGTTGTTTGTGCCCTAATCGAGCCAGCCAGAACGATGAGACCCAGGAATACGAAATGACTGGCTCGAACGAATATTGCCTTGAAGCTATCGGTCGTCTTTAATCGCAGACTGGAAAAAAAGTCTTTATTTGGAGCGCTCATGCGATAATTGGGCGCAGTGATTCATTTGCGCCATCGAGGGATGCGACGCCGTTAACATGATCAGCAACATTCTCATGGCGAAATCACACGGTAAAACCGGTACGGCACACCACTGGCGCCTGGGTCAACCAAGGTGAATGGCTCAAAGGCCGGCGTATTGGTGTTTATGGAAATCCAATCGAGCAAATTCGTACTGGTTTGCAGCACATAGGTTTGTCCCGTAGAGCCCCAATAGTTCACCTGGAAAGAGCCGTCAGCCAGCAGCTCAGGCGCAAAGAGCTGGTTCAATGGCGGCACAATGTTGAACAAACCGATGACGGCCACGCTGTTGACGTAGTTGGCCTCAAACGCGTTGGCCATGACGGTGGTTGTGCCAAAGGAGTCCAGATTGAATGGCCCGCTGTAGAGGATGGAATTGGTCGTCGGCAACGTCCCGTCCAGGGTATAATAGATGGCGGCGTTGGAATCTGGAGACGTCAGGCTCAACATCACTTCGTTGGTAAATACTCCTGGAGCCGGTGTCAGCAACGGCGGAGCCAGCGCCGGCGTGGCACCCATGCTATTGACCCACGCAACCAGTGTGGCCACAGCGTTGCTGTCAACGAGGTTTCTGTCTAGCGGCGGCATTTTAATGGTTGGATCGACCGTGTTCATACGATCATAGATCACTGACCGCCAGACATCATTCGGGGCGATAATTTTGGCGTGGTCATAACCGAGCGAAAGAGCGGCCGGGTAGTTAATGAGGTTCTGGTTCGTCAACGGCGTGTCGTAGCGGGCGTCGAAGCTGATGCCGGTGCCACCGGGCTGATGACACTGGGCGCAATTGGCATCCAAGTAGGAACGAACGCGCTGAACTATCGGTGCGTTCAGGTTGGTGACATTGACGAGTTGATCGAAATTGGTGATGTAGGCCTCATTAAAGGCAGGATAGAAAAGACCCAATCGGTTAAAAGTGCGCAACTGATTGTCAGTGACGCCCGTGGCAGGATAAGTGTTGGAGCCATTGAGTTGGCGCGTGTTCACTCCCAAAACATAACCAGCCACCTCCGTATGGCAGGTCAGGCAATCTGCCGGGCTGGGGTAGTACCAGTTTTGGGTCTCCACGCCGGTGGCATTGGTGACCAGGACGGCTTCGCTCAGGCTACCGCTGAGAAGTTCTGCATCGCTGTTGTCGGGCAGCCATTTGTAGGTCACACCGTAAACCGCGCCGTTGGTGTCGCGCACCAGCAGCCTGGTTTCCAATCGTCGCACCGGAACGGCCGGGTTCGTCTGATTTACTACCAGGTCGAAATTTTTGACAAAAACGGTACCTCCGGGAAATGTCCATGATCCTGTGGGAGCAAAACCAATCTGTTGAGCCGGGGCGGTCAAGCCGGCGTTGTCGGGCACGGCCATATATCGGCTTTTGACCGCGTTATCAGACCACAGAGGTGTGTTGGGCACATAAGGTATCAGTCCAGCGGCCGGAACCCGGTTTGGGGTGTCTGAAAACGCGCCCGTCTCTGAGAGCAATGGAGGAATCGAGCCGGAGAAGTCGCCAGGCATGTTTTGGTTAAGGAACGGGCCAACGGTGCCGTTGGTGGTGAGACCATACGCCAGCCCGCTACCGGCGGCGATAGTGATACTAACCGGGGACGAAGTAGTGGTCAGGCCGCTGCCGTCCGTGGCGATCGCAGTCAAAGTATAACCACCAGCCGGCCAACCGGTGGTGGTGAGGGCATAGGGTGGATTGCTTGCGGTGCCAAGATAAACGTTGTTCGTATAGAAGTTGACAGAGCTAACCGCGTTGTAGGTCGCGTCGGCGTCGGCGGTCAAAGACACGGTGGCGATGGCTGTAAAAGTTGAACCGTTGGTTGGCGCGGTCAGCACCACCACGGGAGGAGGATTCGTGTAGGGATAAAGTTGTGTCTGCGGGATGATGGCCTGTGACGTGGATGGACTGCTCCAGAACAATTGAGCACCCGCATTGCCATTGCTTTGAGAGTAATCCATCTGGATGGTGTACAGCTCCTGGGCTTTGAGAGAAATGGCGGCGCTGTTCGTGACGCTGGTTAAACTATTGGGCCATGAATTGATGAGCAGGTGTCCGTTGACCCAGACCAGCACACCACCGCTGGCCACGGTCGTCAGGTTATAGGTTTCGCTGTATTCAGGTTGAAGAGAACCGGTCCATCGTGCGATGAAATTTGTCTGGCCTACAGATGGGGCTGGCCCGGCATTGCTCCAGTTGAAATTCACCACGGCATCGGTCCTGGTCAGGGTTGGCAACGTGGCGAAATCCACATTGGTGAACCTGGCGCCGGTTGTGTTGGCCCAGTATTCACCAAGCAGCCCGGTGCCGTCGCCCAGAGCCGCCGTATTGATGAACGATGCAGAGGCAACGCCGCTGTTGATTGCCCCCGCCTTCACCGCCACAGCCTGGAGATTCAACGTACTCGTCACCAGAAACGGGGCGGTGTAGAGGGTGGAATTCGTGGTGGGGATGTTTCCGTCTTCCGTATAGTAAATACTGACGCCAGGCGTCGAGTCAGACAGGGTCACGGTTACTGAATTGGTAAACGCAAGGCCATCGGGTGAAATCGTCGGCGTGGCCAGGAAGGAATTGTAGCCGAATATGGACAATGCATACTCAGCACCGACATAAACTTTGCCGTTGGCGACCATGGGATTGACCATTTTGACGGCGCCGCCGGGGTTGTCGCGCGGTAGCTGGCTGCTGTTGTAAAGCACGTCGGCTAGATTGGTGGCGCTATAGGCGTACAAAATTTCGGGTCCGCTGCTGGCGAATGCAGAGGAATTGAGCATCCAAACTATGCCGTCATTAGTGCCGTTGGCAGAAACCACCGGACCGCCATTAAATGCGCCGACAGACGCCGCGGACTTGGATGACGGCGTGGTCCCCAAAACACCGTTGGTGATGGCGAACGCCTTCAAGACATCGCCGCTGGCCTGGAAATAAAGCTGGTTGTTGAAATAGGCGGGTGAACTCCAGGCCCCGCCCATCTGACCAACCACCGATTGAACAACCTGATTATCACTTCCGCTCGTCGAATAATGTCCCAAGTTGTCGCGGTCCAGTAAGTAAATCGTACCTTCCTTGCTGCCACCTACGATCAAATGGGGATGAGCCGCACTTCCGGCCGAGTCAGGCAATAACAACGGTCCTGCTGACCCGACGTCCAGGTCGGCGGCCGCATCATTGGCCTGATCGTAAGGAGTGAAATAATCGGCCACTGAGAGGCCATTGGACGTGTTGAGTTTCAGGAAACTATCGGCGTAATCTCCGCCGTTTGTATTGGCGCTAAAGCTGCCGTTGCCGGATTCAAAATAAAGGTTGTTGCTGCCATCAACGCATAATCCGTTGCCTCCCATCCACATTCCGCCTTCACCGGCATGCGTTCCAAAGTCGGCCATCGTGGCATTCGGAGTCGTATTGAAAATGTATTTCGGCAGGATCTGCAGATTGGTGGTGCTGACGCCAAACAGCCACCCATGGTAAGGATCGGTGTCTCCGTAGCCCGCGTAGCCGACATAAAGCACTCCGCCAGCCAGGGTCAGCGCGGAACGTTCATTATGTTCTTTGGGATCAAACGTCAAAACGGAACCATTACCGCCAACTCCCGTTCCCGGATATGTGGCGGCAATGACAACCGGGCTGCCGGGTTGTTCCACGCCATTGGTGATATTCAAGGCATGGATGCGGTGATAATAATTGGTGCTCGTGGCTCCGATCTCACGAGTGAAAACATCCACATAAATCGTTCCGCTAACCGGATCAATCACCGGCGTGCCGGTGATGCCAACCTCCGGGACAATGTCCCCATAGGTTGGGCCGTACCGATTGCCAAATTCACCATTATTGCTGAGGGCGGCAATACCAAGGTTGGTATGCCAGAGCACGCCGCCATTGGTCCCCGTATTACTGTCCGCGTCCAGGGCGTAAACCGAGTCATTTTCCGTCCCGATATAAATGACATTATGCGTCCCCTGTCCTGGAATGTTCACATTTGGAACATACAACGGCTGGGTATAGACATAGCCGTCCACCGCGTAGGACCATAACAACCCAAAAGTGTTGGTGTTGACAGCCGAGGGCGCCAGGA
>JBEKMT010000178.1:0-11196 GCA_050008355.1 Verrucomicrobiota bacterium | reverse complement strand
AACTCCTTGAGGTTGTTCAGATCCACCGCGCGGTAGCCACTTTGCTTGGCTTTGGCCAGTGCCGGCAGCAACATCGCCGCCAGTATTGCAATGATCGCGATGACGACAAGCAGTTCGAGTAACGTAAACGCGCCAGTATTATTGCTTTTGGCGCCCGTAAAAAACATATCGATATCCTCTTTCATCACCCCCCATTACGGGTCCCTTATTCACATCTTGCAGAGAAAATCAAATTTTTTTAAATTTTTCCTAGCCGAAAGATTGGCCACTGAGTCACAGAGACACCAAGATACTTTGTGGTTGGATTGGGTTCGTTTTTTCGTTTGAATCTTTTTTCGGCACTCATGGTGAAGGGCCAGCGGGCACAACGGTGTAATGGAACAGGCCCGGCGGCCGGCGGGGTGGCCGCGCCGGCGTATTTTTGAGCCTGAATGGGTTCGCCTGTTTTTGAGACGGCAGTGGACATTGGGTGAAAATGAGTTCGTTTGCAGGAAATTGTGGTTTCTGGGCACTCAGAAGAGCAAATGTTTACGAATCAACCGCCTCCGCAAGTGTCGATTTTCACGGGGGTTTGGAGGAACTCGCTCCGACGAATGCGCCAGTAAGCGGCGACAATCCGGTCCAAGCGAATTTCCTCAATGATCCTCCACGGAGGGGGAAATACATTTTAAGGATCGCGCGAAGGACTTCGAACTCGCGAACATTTTCATTGATATGCTTCCGCACACCACAACAAGCTGCTGATGGCGATGTGTTCCGCCTACCTTTGGGGGTTCCGATTCCAGTTCTGGCTATCTCCTGGTTGAGGGTTAACCTGGTGATTCTAATTATCGTTCATAACCATCGACCGTAGCAGAGCCGGGAGGGAAGAAAACGTGACCGTCCCGTTTTAAGCTTGAATTTACGAAGAAAACATTTTGAGATCAATCAATCGGGATAAGGACGGGACAACCTGTTGTTTGAGCAGGAAAGTGGTTCGTTCTTGATTCGGCAATATTGCGATTCACTCAGCATGCTGCGCAGCGCTTGCTTACACCGCATAGGAGCGAAAACCACCACCGCCTTTACGGTTTTCATTTTTTGCATGGTGTTGTGCAGTCTTGGGCACGAGTTTAATACGCAAGCTTTGGTTGCTCAATTCATGATGGATGCTGCATAACACGCACCGCAAAATAAAATAATTTGCCTATGGTTGCCGGAACGGAGCTGGATTAAATCTGCCAGCGCATTCTTGGCACAGTTTAAGGATTGAAATCGGCTCATGATGGATATATGATTCTTGCCGTTCCCAGCACAACCACTTCGTTATGAAAAAATATTTTATCTCCATGGTGTTAGTCGCGCTTTCCGGTTCCTTCATGGCGGCGGATGCCAGCCCGAAAGACGATGTTAAAAGCGCTGCCATGGCGCTGGCCAATGAAACCAACTACGCCTGGGAGGCAACTGTGGAGGTTCCCGCGGATTCACAATTCAAGCCCGGTCCGACGGACGGCAAGACGGAGAAAGATGGTTATACGAGCCTTTCTTTCAATTTTGGTGACAATACCATTGCGGCAGTCCTCAAGGGCACAAATGGCGCCGTGCAGACGGACGATGGTTGGAAATCGTTGTCTGATGCGACAAAGGACAACGGCGGAGGCGGGTTCAATCCGACAATGTTCCTCGCACGGATCCTGCAGCATTACCAAATTCCCGCGGTCGAAAGCGCCAGCCTTGCCGAGGACGCAAAAGAACTGCATCAGGCCGATGATTCGATTGCGGGCGATCTGACCGACGACGGTGCGAAGAAAATGTTGTCATTCAGGGGACGCCGAAACGGTGCCAGCCCGAGCGTCACTGATCCCAAAGGCTCGGTAAAATTTTGGATCAAGGACGGCCGGCTTGTGAAATATCAATATCATATCCAAGGCACGGTCAGCTTCAACGGAAACGATCGTTACATCGATCGCACAACCACCGTGGAAATCAAAGACGTCAATACTACCAAAGTTGATGTGTCTGACGACGCCAAGAAAGCGTTGCAGTAATCAAGTTAAGAGCCAAATGGAGAGATGCGGGCCGGAACCATGTTCCGCCCTGCACAGAATTTAAGAACCACCACCAGGTGACGGTCTTCGCGTTGCTTCGCATGTTCTTCGCGTATTCAACCTGGCGCGTTGGGGCGCATAGATGGTCGCTGACTCCAAACTTCTCCCGGCTTCCGGATTCTTCGCCCCCATCAGCCTTCTTGCAATACAAGGCTGCCTAAACAAAAACCGGAAGCTGATTGTTCAGCTCCCGGTCTGAAAAATTTACTTCTTTGACTTAGGAACCTTTGTGCAGGGCAGTCGTACCGGCGTAGACCGCGTTTTTGCCAAGCAACTGTTCGATACGCAGCAGTTGGTTGTATTTCGCGGTGCGATCGGTGCGGCTTAGGGAACCCGTCTTGATCTGGCCGCAGTTGGTGGCCACTGCGATGTCCGCGATAGTGGAATCTTCCGTTTCACCAGAGCGATGTGACAGCACGGCGGTGTATTTATGTGTTTGCGCAAGCGAAACGGCGTCCAGTGTCTCGGTGAGTGAACCGATCTGGTTCACCTTGACCAGGATTGAGTTGGCCGTCCCGGTATCAATGCCCTTTTGCAGGAATTTTACGTTGGTCACAAATAAATCGTCGCCCACCAGCTGGATTTTGCCGCCTAATTTGTCGGTGAGCTTTTTCCACGTGGTCCAATCGCCTTCCGCGCAACCGTCTTCGATAGAAACAATCGGATATTTCGCCACGAGCTTGGCGTAGAAATCCACGAGCTCATCGCCGGTCAGTTTCTGGCCGCTGCTCTTCTTGAATACGTAGGTTTCATTGCCGGTGTAGAATTCCGACGACGCGACGTCCAGCGCGAGATTGACTTCCTTGCCGGCCTTGTAGCCTGCGTCCTTGACGGCCTGAAGAATCACTTCGATTGCCGCCTCGGCGCTCTCAAGTTTCGGCGCGAAACCGCCTTCGTCACCGACCGCCGTGGATAGGCCCTTTTTCTTCAACACGGATTTCAGCGCGTGGAAAATCTCGGTGATCGCACGGAGGCCTTCGCTGAAGGAGGCGAAACCATGCGGCTGGATCATGAATTCCTGGAAATCAATCGGCGCATCGGAATGAGCGCCGCCGTTGATAACGTTCGCCATGGGCACGGGCAGCACTTTGGCGTTGGGTCCGCCCAGGTATTTGAACAGCGGCTGGCCGAGTGCGGCGGCGGCGGCCTTGGCGCTGGCGAGCGACACGGCGAGAATGGCGTTCGCGCCGAGCTTGGACTTCGTTTCCGTGCCGTCCAGATCCAGCATGGTGCGGTCAACCGTCAACTGGTCGAGCGCGTCAAGGCCCTTCAATTCCGGAAGGATTTTTTCGGCGACGTTCTTGACGGCTTTTTGCACGCCCTTGCCAAGAAAACGCTTTTTATCGCCGTCGCGGAGTTCGATAGCTTCATGCTCGCCCGTACTGGCGCCGCTGGGAACCGCCGCCCGCCCGGCTGCGCCGGATTCGAGCGTCACGTCCACTTCCACCGTCGGGTTGCCACGCGAATCGAGAATTTCGCGCGCCTCAATAGTTTGGATTTTAGTCATAATAAGAAATTAATTAATAAGGCGCACATCATAAAAGCTAAGCGCGCTGAGTCAAGAAAAGGCGACAGAAAAGGCGGAAGCCGCTAGCAGGTTGGGGTTCCTGCTTGCGCTTCGGTTTCGGTGCAGTAAGGAGCTTCGGGGCTCATCGTCAGGAAGATAGTTTTGAACATCCTTCGGGCGAGGTGGAAGAGCAAGTTCGTTTGATTTGTGAATTTTAATGATTGCCGCGCGCAGCGGGCTTTTGCAAATTGCTGTTTGCCTAACATAAACATGAAAAATCTGCACTCAGAAATTCAGATTGGTCCCAAGCCACGCGTGAACCACCTAGGTCTCGCAACACTTCTTTGCACTCTTGGGTTGTTGCCGGCCACCATGGCTTTTGCCGCCGTGGTGCTCTTGGTCTCAACTGCCGGCAGCCAGGCCGACCCGGCTGCCGCCATCCCTGCTCCGTTAAGTTACCATGCGGACTGGGGCTGGGTTCAAGGCGCGGTTTTTGTGCCAACCAAGGACGTGAATGAAGCCCAACAATGGGACGAATATGATCCGGTCATCAACGATCGCGAACTGCACTACGCCTCCATTTACGGTATCAATTGCGTCCGCGTTTACCTGCATTTCGACATTTACCTGAAAAAGAAGGAGGCCTTGCTCAATGACATTGACGATTTTCTCACGCGCGCCGATAAATACGGGATCAAGACGGAATTCGTCTTCTTCGATGACTGCTGGAACCAGCCCGATGCCAACATTCTTTCGCCGGATTACCAGTATCCCGCGCCCATTCCAGGCGTCCATAACAGTCGCTGGCTCGTTTCCCCCGGCGAAAACGTTCGCCAACATTACGCAGAATATCAAGACCGTCTCAAAGCATACGTTCAGGACATCGTTAACGCGCATAAAGACGATAAACGAATTGCCTTCTGGGAAACCTATAATGAACCCAATCATTCGGCGGAAACCGTGCGCCTCCTGCAAGACGCGTACAATTGGGTCCACGAAACCGGGACAAGCATTCCGTTGACTGCGACGGACCGTGAATTTTCTGGCGGACCGTATTCTGATTTCACGTCGTGGCATGAATATGGCAATTACGATTACACAGGTGCCCCGGGTGAATTGAACACCGAATGCATGAACCGCCAGGGACAAAGCGTTCCCGGCATTGTGGAACATTTCAAGGGCAAGACCGGGTTTATCATGTGGGAGTTCGGCATTGGCCGCGACAATTGCCGATTCGCATGGAGTGAAAATCGCGATCATCCGCGGCCGACGGAAGCGACGACACCTTTCCACGGCATCGTCTATCCCGATGGCCATCCGTGGGCGGTGGAAGATGTGAAAGCGCTGCTGGGGCCGGAAGGTTTTACGAACGCACCTTTGTTCAGGGTGGATTATTTCAAGGACACGAACTTCACTGTACTTGCCAAGGAATCCGTCACGCCCTTTATTGACTTTGATCTGGGTATGGAACGCGGCACGGGTTCGCCGGATGCATCGGCGGGGGTACCGCAGGAGAATTTTTCGATCCGCTGGACCGGAACCATCCTGCCGCCGACCAACGGCACCTACACTTTTCAGGTTACCGGGGACGGCCGGACAAAAGTTTATTTGCGTTCGAAAATCTTCATCATGAGGGATGGGAATATCCCCATTCCTGGATTCGAAGTGACATCGTTAAACCGCCGCTTGCCGGGCGGCAGGCCAATCCCGATAAAAATTGAATATATTCACCGGACCGGCGATCCCAACCTGCATATCTTCTGGTCCGGGCCCGGTTTGAGCAAGCAAGTCCTGACCCCGGTGCAAGGTGCTGGCGCACCGTGAACAGTTGAGAGTCGCTCGACCGACTTTTTATTGGATAAAATGCGGTGTATCCTACTGGCGTTTGCCCTTACCTGTATTCTCTGCCTTCAAAAAGGGCGACGTCAAAGTGTATTTGCCGCGTCATGGTCTTGCCAAGCAGAAGTTGGCTTCGCAGGTTTGAGATTGACGGCAGCTCGCTGCGGCGAGAAAGGAATTTCAATTTTCGCCGCCGGAAGGCAAGGGAGTCGGATTCTGGTTGCAGACATTGATTCAATGCCTAATAATTGGCTCCGGCAATGGAGTTTGCCTTCCAAAATGGAAAACCGCCTGATGTTCAGTGCTGATAACTCCTAGGTGGCTTATCATGATGAACATCGCGTATCTTTGGGTGGCAATCGGAGGCGCGCTTGGCAGCGTTGGACGATTTTGGATTGGGGGCCTGGTATCGGCCAAATTCGGCGAAACGTTTCCCTTCGGAACACTGATCATCAATGTCTCCGGCTCATTTCTCATCGGGGTTTTCGCCGCGTTTACCAGCCCCGACGGCCGGATGAGTCCGCAATCGCGCGTAATGGCCACGCAACTTCTGATGACCGGTGTCTGCGGCGGTTACACCACTTTTTCTTCGTTCAGCCTCCAAACACTGCGACTGGTCCAAGAACGCGAATGGCTATACGCCGGCGGCAATGTGATCCTGTCGGTAGTTTTGTGCCTGATTGCCGTCTGGTTAGGTTATATGCTCGCGTCCACCTTTAATTCGATGAAAGCAAATTAGCATGCAAATTCCCACTGACGCTGTTTTGTTACGGATTTTCATCGGCGAAAGCGACCGTTGCGATCATAAACCGCTTTACGAAGCCATCGTCCTCGCCGCCCGGGAAGCGCATCTGGCCGGCGCCACGGTTCTTCACGGGCCGCTCGGCTTCGGCAAATCCAGTCGTCTGCACACCTCGAAGATCCTCCGGATCTCCGCCGACTTGTCCCTGGTTATCGAGATCGTGGACAGCGAGGAAAAGATCAATGCATTTCTGCCCAAGTTGGAAACAATGATTGGCGGCGGGCTGGTGACATTGGAAAAAGTGAAGGTATTACGTTATTTCTCGGGCCAAATCGAAGTTGAGACGAAGTGACTCATGAATAGTTTATACGATTCAGTTTCGGCTTTACTGGCTGACAAAGCGCTGCCCGGTGAAGTGGTCCTCGAAAATGTCCTACACCGGGTGTTGCAGGAATTCCATTCCGAGACGGGAACGATTCACACTTTGAATGCGGAAACACAATTGTTGCATCTGGCCGCACAAATCGGTTTGCCACCGCAAATCCTCAACATCGTCAAGACCATTCCCGTTGGTAAAGGTATTGCCGGCCAGGTTGCCGCCGAAAACCGGCCGGTGACGATTTGCAATTTGCAGACGGATGCCAGCGGCGTCGCCAAGCCGGGCGCCAAACAAACCGGTGTAGGCGGGGCGCTCTGCGTTCCCATCCGGCGCCAGGACAAGATCCTGGGAACCTTCGGCATCGGGACCCTCCGCGAACACGAATATTCCGCTGCGGAAATCAATTCAATGCAAGAGATCGCGGATCTTGTGGGAACAAACGAAGCGCTCAAGCACGGATGATTGAGGGGCCGCGGGAAGAACGATGGGTTCATCCCGCCAGCGGAGAATCCAGCTCAGGTACTCCATTGGCCGGCCATGACTTAAGCCAAACGAATTTTACCAAACCAGAAGCGCTTTCTGCATCAGTATCAGGATTGGCAAGTCCGGTTGCTCTAGTTTGGTTGAATTGAAGCGAACCATGCTCAACCTCTGGTCGGCCGCGATGTCCAGCCACGTCCTTTGCTCTGTTTAACCGTATGTTCGAGGGAGTTATCGCCGTATTCATGGATTCCTGCAGCAATAAATTCAAACCCTATCAGGGGTATTTCTAGCGTTCAGGCCTATGAACGCTCTACAACGAAATGGTCGAAACTTGGCTGCGAGAGGCCAATCCTCTCGCAGCCTAATGCCCGGCTAAACTGCTTTGATCAACCAACTTTGACTTCGATTTGTTTCGGGCGTGCTCTTTCACTCTTGGTCAGATGCACGCGCAACACACCGTCCTTGAACTCGGCCTTCACGTTCTCGGCACTGGCGCCATCAGGAACCGTGAAACTGCGCACAAAGCGGCCGTAAGAACGTTCCACCCGATGGAACTTGCGAGTCTTTTCCTCTTTCTCCGCCTTCCGCTCGCCGGAGATGGTCAGCGTACCATTCTCGAGAGTAACTTTTACATCTTCCTTTTGCACTTCCGGAAGTTCAATCTTGAGCAGGTATTCTTTCTCGTCTTCGGCGATATCAACCAGCGGCGCCCATTCGGGCACGGTGATGTTTTCTTCGTCGTTTGTCAGATTGCTGCGATGGAAAATGCCGCCGTCAAAGAGGGAGGTCATCCGTCGCTGTATGTCTTCCATTTCACGCAATGGATTCCAACGAATCAGAGTACTCATAAGCACGATCCTTTCTCTTTAATATTGCAGACGTTTATATTCTTAGGCAGAGCACTCGAGTCTGCATTTAGTTAACGTCGACTGCAGTGCCGCAGAAATATCAGCTGTCCACCAAGGACAGAAGTTCCTGCAGCTTCATTATTTGCAAACTTGATGCCAAATCCATCTTTAAGGAACATCTTTTATTGCCAACGATTTGTGAAAACAGGGAACTCACATAAAAGTGACATCTGTGTCAATCGGAAACTGTTATTTGCGCCAAAGTGTCTCAACCACGAGATGCTAACCGTGGCTGATCGCATCCAAGGGCAGGCAGGGAGTCACCGCAGCCCTCGCACAAAACTTGTTTTGCGGCTGGCGAAGTAGATGACGAGGTTGAAGATTTTGAGAGCGGGTGCGCCGGGCCGGGCACGGGGTGGCTCACTTAGAGCAATTTAAAATTGAATTGTCCCCCGCCCTGTTTCGCGGCAAGCTGTGCGTTCGTTTTTATGCAGCAGTTCAAACTCGGAATCATCGGCGGGGGAACGGTGGGCGGCGGCGTCTTTGAGGCGTTACGGCGCAATGGAACGCTCATGGCCTCGCGCCTCGGCGTCGGTTTGGAAATCTCCCGTGTCGCCGTGCGCGACCTCAAGAAAGATCGCGCCGTTATAATTCCGCGCGAACTGCTCACCACCGACTGGCGCGAAGTTGTCTGCGATCCCGATATCAACCTCGTCGCCGAGCTCATCGGTGGCACCACCATCGCCCGGGAAGTGGTTTTGACCTCGCTCAAGCTAGGCAAACCGGTGGTCACGGCCAACAAGGCATTGTTGTCCGCGCACGGCGAGGAACTGTTCGCTGCGGCAAAGACATTCGGTACCAACCTTTATTACGAGGCAAGTGTCGCCGGGGGCATCCCCATCATCAAAGCCTTGCGAGAAGGTTTTGTGGGCAACCATATCACCGCGCTTTACGGCATCGTTAACGGCACGTGCAATTACATTCTGACGCGCATGAAACTTGAAGGTGCGGAATTCAGTGATGTTCTCGCCGATGCGCAAAAACTCGGATACGCCGAAACTCCGCCGGACTTGGACATTGACGGCCACGACGCCGCGCACAAAACCGGCATCCTGGCCTCGCTCGCGCACGGCTTCTGGGTTAATCCCAAGAAAATCCACGTCGAGGGCATCCGCCACATTACCACTTTGGACATCAAGTTCGCCGGCGAACTAGGGTACACCATTAAACTGCTCGGCATCGTAAAAAAGCTGGAACACGGTTGTCGCGTACAGGTTTCTGTTTACCCGACGCTGGTTCCAAACACACACGTCCTGGCCAGCGTAAATTATGCGTTTAATGCCGTGTTTGTACGCGGTGACGTCGTCGGCGATTCCCTGTTTTACGGGCGCGGCGCGGGTAAAGATGCCACGGCGAGCGCCGTGTTGAGCGACCTGGGCGACGCGGCGCTGGATTTAAAATTTGGCACCAAGCACCGCTTACCGCCATTCGTGCCGCACGAATATGCGGGCAAGGTAGCGAAGATCGACGAAGTTGTGTCGCAATACTTTGTCCGGCTCAACGTGGCGGACAAACCCGGTGTGCTGGCGCGCATTGCCACGATTTTTGGCGAGTCGGACATTGGCATTTCCTCGGTCATCCAGCCGGAAGGACATGAGGGAAACACGGTCCCCCTGATATTCATGCTGCATTATGCCACGAACGGCGCGGTGAGCGGTGCCTTGAAAAAAATCGGACGTTTGCCTGTCACCAAGGGCAAACCCGTCATGATCCGCGTCGAAAATTTCGAGTGAGTGTGTCGCGCTCAACAAGACCATATGCCCCTACTGTTTCATAGCACGAACGGACATTCTCCGGCTGTCAACCTGCGGGATGCATTCTTGAACGGACAGGCACCGGACGGCGGTCTCTATGTGCCTCAAAGATTTCCCCGCCTCACTACCGAAGAGGTCGCCGTGTTCGCCAACCTTCCGTACCACGAGATTGCTTTCCGGGTTTTGTCAAAATACACGGGCGGAATCATACCCGACTTTGACCTGGCAGCCATGTGCCGCTTGGCCTACGATTTCGACGTCCCGCTCGAAAAAATTTACGGCCGCGTCTTCCTGATGCGGCTTGACCAAGGGCCGACGGCATCGTTCAAGGATTTCGCCGCGCAAATGATGGCACGAATTTTTGGATTCTTTCTGCGTGAAACCGGCCAGCAGGTTAGCATTCTGACCGCCACGAGCGGCGACACGGGGGCAGCGGTGGCCCACGCATTTCACAATGTCCCCGGCGTCCGGGTTTTCGTGCTTTTTCCAATCGCCGAAGTCAGCGACAGCCAGCGCAAATTGATGACCACCCTGCGCGAAAACGTCTGCACGGTTGCGATTGACGGCAAATTCGACGATTGCCAGGCGATGGTCAAACGCGCGTTCTCGGATCCCGCACTCAAACACATCCCGTTATCATCCGCAAATTCCATCAACATCGGGCGGTTGCTGCCACAGAGTGTTTATTACTTTTACGCAGCGTCCCGGCTCGCACCGGACGGCGAACCAATCGTCTTCTCGATCCCCAGTGGCAATTTCGGCGACATGATGGGTGCTGTGGTCGCGCGGGAAATGGGTCTACCCGTCAGGAAAATCGTAGCCTCCGTCAACGACAATGACGCGTTCCCGAGATTTCTGGCCAGTGGCGAGTACCAGAAAATCTCGCCGTCGCGCAATTCGGTTTCCAACGCCATGAATGTGGGTCATCCAAGCAACCTGGCGCGGCTGGTGGCGATTTACGGCGGGCAGATGGATGAGACTGGTAAAATCCATAGACAACCCGACCTTGTCGCAATGCGCCGTGACGTTTTTTCCAGTTCGATTTCAGATGAACGCACCCGCACCTCTTTGAAAGAATTCTGGAATAAATACCAGATTCTCCTTGAGCCGCATGGGGTGGTTGCCTGGCAGGGTTTCCTCGACTGGATGGCGATTGAACCCCTCGATTACTCGCCTGCGGTGATTGTCGAAACTGCCAACCCGGCGAAATTTCCGGAGGAAGTTGAGAAGGTCGTAGGTTGGCCGCCGGATGTTCCGCCGTCGATGGCAGCCGCCATCAAATTGCCGGAAGACTTTGACCGCATGGGTGCGGATTACGAGAAGTTCAAGGCATACCTACTGCAACATCACGCGGCTTGATTGTGCGCACCTTTCTGGCAATCTCTCGCGTTCCGAATTTCAAAACATGGCTCTAATTGTCCAAAAATTTGGCGGCACTTCGGTGGCTAACCCCGACCGCATTAAAAATGTCGCGGCGCGTGTTGCAAAATACCGTGC
>JBEKMT010000177.1:0-11316 GCA_050008355.1 Verrucomicrobiota bacterium | reverse complement strand
AGTTTCAAAGAAAGTGAAAACAAAAGCAACGGTAGACTCCTCCGTTGCAGTCGCCATGCCGGAACCGCCGGTGGCGCCGGAACCCATTGCGGCAGCGGTCACACCCAATCCTCCAACGGTTGCGCCCAAACCGGTGGTTGAGAAGAGAGCCCCCAAGACAGAACCTGCCAAACCACAACCAATAAAGCCAGAGCCAGTGAGGTCGGAGTCGGCAAAACCTGAACAATTTAAGCCGGGCAGTACCAAGCCGGCCATTGAAAGGCCAGTCGTTGAAAAACCGGAACCGGTTCAAGAAGACTTTTCGGCAGCGGAACGGACGGTGGACAACGTCAAGGCTTCCGCCAAGGCGGATGCGCAACGCGATACGGCTAATTATATCAAGCCCAACGCCTCGGCGGAGTTGCGCCCGCCCGCAGCGCCCATTGAGGCGGCGGTCGATGACGGACGGGCGGGTGAGCGCCGTGGCTACCAGCGCGACAAGATCGCCACCTCCTTGAACATCGCCAAGCTACAAGCGATGAGCATGACGGAGCTGAATACCATGGCCAAGGAATTGGGGGTGGAAAATTTCGGCACCATGCGCAAGCACGAGGTCATTTTTCACATCCTCGAAAAAAATGCCCAGCGCGCCGGCGTGCTGTTTTCCGAGGGTGTCATCGAAGTTTTGCCGGAAGGATTCGGTTTTCTTCGTTCTCAGAGTTTTAATTACCTGCCTTGCCCGGAAGACATCTACGTTTCACCGTCTCAAATCCGCCGCTTTGATTTGCAAACGGGTAATCTCGTTGCTGGACAGATTCGTCCGCCGAAGGAAAAGGAAAAGTTTTTCGCACTGCTCAAAGTCGAGGCCGTGGACGGTGAGGAGCCAGACAAAGCCAAGGACAAGACTCACTTTGACAACCTCACTCCGTTGTTTCCGAACAAACGATTCATCCTCGAAACCACGGGTGACGAACTGAGCACGCGTGTTTTGGATCTGGTGTGCCCGATCGGCAAAGGCACACGCGGGCTCATCGTCGCGCCCCCGCGCACCGGTAAGACGGTGTTGATGCAGAAAATCGCCAACGCGATTTTAAAGAACAACCCCGAATCCTATTTGTTCATCCTGCTCATCGACGAACGTCCCGAGGAAGTGACCGACATGGAGCGTTCATGCAAAGGTGCGGAAGTGATTTCGTCGACATTCGATGAACCGCCGGAACGACACGTGCAGGTTGCGGAAATGGTCATTGAAAAGGCCAAGCGCATGATTGAGCACAAGCGTGATGTTGTGATTCTGCTCGACTCCATCACGCGCCTCGCGCGCGCTTACAACACTGTGCAGCCGCACTCGGGGAAAATTCTTTCCGGTGGTGTGGATGCCAACGCGTTGCACAAGCCGAAGCGCTTTTTCGGCGCAGCGCGCAACATTGAAGAAGGCGGTTCGCTGACCATCATGGCTACCGCGCTGGTAGACACGGGTTCGCGCATGGACGAAGTCATTTTTGAGGAATTCAAGGGCACCGGCAACATGGAGGCGCACCTCGACCGCGCGCTGGTTGACCGCCGCATTTTCCCTTCGATTAATATCGAGCGTTCCGGTACGCGCAAAGAAGAATTGCTGTATCACCCGGACGAAGCTAGCCGCGTGGTGATGCTCCGCCGGGCATTGACCGGCGTGCCACCGGTTGAGGCGATGGAGCTCATGCTCAACAAGCTCAAGAAGACGAAGAGCAACATCGAATTCCTGCTCAACATGGGCGTGGGTTGAACCTCATGCCCGAATCTGGCAGCACATCAGGGCAAGTGAGCGCGGAGCATCCAAGCCATTTTTTCATGGTCTTCCATCAGGCTGGTGATAAAATCGCTCGTCCCCGCGTCCTTAAAATCACCGGCGAACGCGTTGATGTTTTCGCGCAGGAAAATAATGACGCCTTCGTGGTCCGCCAGCAATTCCCGGATGAACCCCTGACTGTCATTTTTCTCGCCCGACTTTTCCGTGAGCTGGGTCAGCTCGAGAAATTCTTTCAATGTGGCTGGCGCGTAATGGCCCAGCTGGCGGATGCGTTCTGCCACACTGTCCATGACTTCGTCCAACTGCTCATATTGCGATTCAAAAAAAGCGTGCATGGAATGAAAATCCCTGCCTTCAAGATTCCAATGTGCCTTGCGGGTTTTGGTATACAGAATGAATTCGTCGGCCAGCAAACGGGCCAGTTGCGTCGCCACGACCTTGCGATTTTTGTCCGTGATTCCAATATTTGTGTTCATAGTCTTTTTGCTTGGAACATAGCTTTTAACCAAGAACGGCCCGCAGTTCAAGCTGTTTGCGGAGCCGAGGGACCAAACGCCTTGCTGAAGTCTCAAATTCTAATAGAATTCTTAGAGTGAAAATGGCATTTCGGTTTTCGATCCCGGCGCGGGTGGCCTGGGGGGCTTCGTTGACGGTACTGGCTGCCGTATTGGCTGGCTGCGGGCGTGATGACGTGAAAGTCTATCAAGTCGCCAAGGACGATTCTTCCGGCCAGCCGCCAGCTACTCAAACCGCGGCCGCGCCTGGTGAAACGGCCCCACCCTTTGCGACAGCGACTTCCCAGCCGACCCAGCCGCAACTGCAATTCGCCCTCCCGCCGGGCTGGCAGCAAGTCGCGCCAATCGAGATGCGCGTGGCCAGTTTTACCGTGACGAACGCTTCGGGCCCGGTGGCCGACGTCGGCATCATTCCATTGCCCGCCGGAGAAAACGAAGTGGCGCTGATCAATATGTGGCGTGACCAGGTGCAACTCCCTCCAACGAACAACGCCGAGACGGAATCTGTTTCGGTGGGCAGCGATCCGGCAAAATTGTTTGAGTTTGTGAGTGCCGCGCCGATCATTGATGGAAAATTTCGCCAGCGAATTCTCGTTGCCATGCAGACACGGGGAGCAACCAGCTGGTTCTTCAAAATGACTGGCGAAGATAGTTTCGTTGCTTCGGAGAAGGATGTTTTTCTCCAGTTCCTGAAATCCATTTCGATCGGCGATACCTCCGTGGCCGCCGCCACCGTCGCCGCGGCGCCTGTCTCCTCCGCCGGCGAAAACGATAATTCAATTTGGACGGTTCCCTCCGGCTGGCAATCGTTGCCACCATCGCAGTTCTTGCTCGCGCAGTTTTCCATCCAGGACTCCGGCGCCCGAGCCGAGGTCAATGTCAGTGAACTCGCCGGCGAAGGCGGTGGGTTACTGGCCAATTTGAACCGCTGGCGCCGCCAGCTCGGTTTACCACCCGTTGACCAGGAGGAGGATTTCTCAAAAATGGTGGATTCTCTGGCGGTGTCCGGTGGCCAGGCCGAAATGGTGGACCTGAACGGCACAAATTCAAAAACTAGCCTGCCCGCGCGGCTCGTCGGCGTTGTCCTGCCCCGGTCCGGCCAGACCTGGTTTTACAAGTTAATGGGCGATCCCAAACTGGTCGCGGCGCAAAAAGACGCCTTCATAAAATTCATCCAATCCGCTAGGTATCCCGATGCCAGTTAAGAGGATCATCCGTTTTTTTACGTCGCTTCGGCTCACGGTCGTGTTGCTGGCGTTTGCGATTGTGCTGGTGTTCATCGGCACCCTTGCACAAGTGGACGAAGGGCTCTACAACGCCCAGGCCCGTTATTTTCGCCAATGGCTGATCTTCGGCCTTGATTTGTTCGGCCATAAAATTCCGATCATTTTACCCGGGGGCTATCTCATCGGTACGATGCTGCTGATCAATCTGCTGTCCGCGCACATTTATCGTTTTCAATTTTCCGTCAGGAAAATCGGCATCCAGCTCGCGCATACCGGGGTGATTTTGCTGCTCGTCGGCCAGCTGGCGACCGACATGCTGGCGCACGAGACCCAAATCCGTTTCACCGAGGGCCAGACCAAATCGTACGCCGAGAGTGCGCAGAATTACGAACTGGCTTTCACGACAGATGTCGGCGCGAATTCGCAACAGGTCATCAGCTTTCCTGAAAAATTGCTGGCGGGGGGCGGGGAGATGCCAAAGCAAGACCTGCCGTTCACGATCAGCGTGAAAAAATTCTGGAAAAATTCCGAGGCACAATTTCGGGCGCCCATGATGCAAAACGGGCCTTCACTGACCACGAACGGGGTCGCTGTGAATTTTGATTTCTCACCGGCGCCCGAGGTGAAAACGATGGATGACAAGAATGTGCCGACTGCGTTGATTGAAATCGATGGCGCTCAAGGTTCGCTGGGTGAATGGGTGGTTTCCGGCTGGACGGCCGATGCGGGCATGGCTGACGGGTTGCAGCAAAGTTACGCCGCGCAGTTGGGCCAGGTCATGGCCCGGCAGATTGTCGGGCAGTTGACGCAGCCGCAATCGGTCTCTGCCGGCGGGAAGACTTTCACCTTCGCCTTGCGTCCGGAACGGAATTACCTGCCCTTTTCGCTGACCCTGCTGCACGCGACCAATTCCTATTACGCCGGCACGGACATTCCGAAAGATTTTCGCAGCCGCGTGCAATTGCAGAATTCGCGGACAGGCGAAAACCGGGAGGTGGAGATCTACATGAACGCGCCGCTTCGCTACTCCGGGCTGACCTTTTATCAATATCAAATGACCGCCGGTGAATTGGCTCAAAACGCCGGGGTGGCGCCCAGTTCCGTGTTGCAAGTGGTACACAATCCCAGTTGGCTGACTCCGTACATTGGTTGCGCGTTGGTGGCCGCAGGACTCGTGACACAATTCCTCTTTCATTTGGCCGGCTTCATTACCAAGAGGAAAATTCCATGAAGGAGAACGTCGTGAAAACGTTTGTTCGCAGATGGTTCCCACCGTGCCTCATGCTCATGATGGCCGTGTGGTTCCTTGGGCAAATTCAGCCGCCAAAGGACCGCCAATTCGCCTTCAATGGATTCGGCCAGCTGCCGGTCATGTTCAACGGCCGCTTGAAACCGATGGATTCACTTGCGCGGAATTCCCTGCTGCAAATCCGGGAAAAACAAACGCTCGACCTTGAGCCTTGGAAGGAGTGGTATCAGGATCAGAAGATCATCCCCGCTTCCGAATGGATGGCAAACGTGATGATGAACCCGCAGGTGGCGGATAACTGGCCCGTTTTTCGCGTGGACAATCCGGATCTGATCACCTTTCTCAAGTTACCCGCCAAGGACACGGACCTTCACCAAGACGGGAAGCATTATTCATGGAATCAAATCCTGCCGTCCCTTTCCTCGTTCGACGCCGAAAATGAACGCATCCAAACGAACGTGGCGGCGGCTAGCCGCAACGCCTACGAGCACGCCGTGGTAAAAGTGCACGAAAGGCTCGAGCTTTATGCCCAGTTGAAAAACACGCTGCAGCCGCCCGATGCGCAAAACTGGAGATTGGAACTGGGAGATTATCTGAATTTAATCCCCGCGGGCAGAATCGCCGTGCGGGCGCAACAGGCCGGGCAGAAATATGATGAAACAACCTTCAACCAATTTCTCGCCGACCTGCAGCAATTCGATTTCATGGCGCGCCTCGAACCGCCGCTGATTGTGCCACCGCAAACTGCTGGTGGTGATTGGCGGAGTGCCGGGACGGTTTTACTGGGTGCGGCCAAGGACGAAACAGTTCCTCTGGCGATCCAGGATTATGCCGCCATGGCGGACGCTTTGAAAAATACCAACGTCGCTGGTTTCAACGCCGCTTTGGCAGATTACCGTTCCTCGCTCGTTCCGGATTTTGCACCGGCGTTGGCCAAGGCGCGCGCAGAAGTGGCGTTCAACCTGATGCAGCCGTTTTATAATGCGATGGTGATTTATGTCCTTGCCGGGTTGCTGGCGATTTTTTCCTGGTTCAATTCATCCGAAACCCTCCGCCGTTCCGCCGTCTGGCTGGTCGCGCTGGCCTTTTTCATCCACACCACCGGCTTGATCTACCGTATTGTCCTGCAAGGTCGCCCGCCGGTGACAAACCTTTATTCGTCGGCAATTTTCATCGGCTGGGGGGCGGTGATCCTCGGATCGATCCTGGAAAAATTTCATAAGAACGGCATCGGGGCCGTCGTGGCCGCCGGTATGGGTTTCATCACCCTCATTATCGCCCAAAACCTGGCGCTCGACGGCGATACGATGGAGATGATGCGAGCCGTGCTGGACACGAATTTCTGGCTGGCGACGCACGTCGTGGTGGTTACCCTCGGCTACGCGAGCACCTTCGTGGCGGGCTTCCTGGCGCTTATTTACATTGTTCGCGGCGTCTTCACCAAGACCCTCGATGAAGCCACGGGCAAATCACTGGCCCGAATGATTTATGGCATCGTCTGTTTTGCGACCTTGTTCAGTTTTGTCGGCACCGTGCTTGGAGGCATTTGGGCGGATCAATCCTGGGGACGTTTTTGGGGTTGGGACCCCAAGGAAAACGGCGCCCTCATCATTGTCCTTTGGAACGCCCTCATTTTGCACTTGCGCTGGGGCGGAATGATCCGCGAACGCGGGCTGGTCGTCTGCGCGATCGGCGGAAACATTGTGACCAGCTGGTCATGGTTTGGGGTGAACATGCTGGGCATCGGCCTGCACAGCTACGGATTCACCGATGCGGCCTTCAAATGGTTGATGTTTTTTGTCACCAGTCAGCTTGGTTTTATCGTGCTTGGATTGCTGCCGGCGCGGATGTGGAAAAGCTTTATTTTCCGCCGCACCTGACGTATGAAATCCTGACGGGGTAATGATTTTTCGGTATTTCGGGAAGGGTCTGGAGCGGACGAAACTGCGCAGCTATTGACTCTTGCGATGAATTTCAAATCCCAACTTCCGGCTTGAACTTATTGCGGCCCGGTCTTGACCTTGCTAATCAACACCAGAATCAAAACCACTATCACCAAGGCAATTACGATGCCTCCAATCACGATATAGACATTGACCTTGCTTTTCTTTTTGGAAAAAGCGGTGTTCGTACTAAATCCGGTCGGCCGGGCGGCGCCTTGTTCCAAATCGCTCAGGCTAACGCCCCGAGGAATGACCATTGTGCCATCTTTTCTCTTGCCTGAAGGCGGTGTAGGCGTTGAAGTTGGCCCCGAGATTGGGGCTGGAGCCGGAGCTGGCGGTGCGGAAACAGGCGTGCCATCGTCGATTCGTAATTCCACCTGCCCCAACCGCAAAATTTGGCCAGCCTTGAGGACGGTTTCGCTAATTTTTTCACCGCCGATGAATGACCCGTTCGTTGAGTTTAGGTCTTTGATTACAATGTCGTTACCACGCAGAATAATTTCGGCATGGTGACTGGAAACCGAACCATCAGTGATCTGAAAATCATTATCCTCTACGCGTCCCACTGTCGTGCGTTCAACAGTCAAGTCAAACGTTCGACCCGTCATGCCTTGATTCAGGATAACAAGCTTCGCCATAAATTACGGTAAGCTGATTATGGCCACGGGGCGTTTCAAGTCAAACGCAAATCTTTCGCATAAATTGTTAAATCAATTGTTTCACCTGACTTAACCAACTGTCTAAATCACCCGCGCTTCTCGATCAACGAACGGAATTCGCCGAACAGCGGCGTCGAATCATGCGGTCCTGGCGACGCTTCCGGGTGATATTGCACACTGAAAATAGGCTTGGTCTTGTGCCGCATGCCCTCGACTGTCTGATCATTGAGATTGATGCGATTCACGGACATTTCGGAGGACAAGCTCTTGCCGTCTACCGCGAAACCGTGATTTTGCGAGGTGATTTCCACTTTGCCGGATTCCAGATCTTTCACCGGTTGGTTGCCGCCGCGATGGCCGAATTTCAATTTAAAGGTTTCGGCGCCAAACGCTTGGCCCAGAATTTGGTGTCCGAGACAAATCCCAAAAATCGGAGTGCCGGTATCCACTAGCGTCCTCACCTCGCGTACAATGTAATCTAGTGCCGCCGGGTCGCCAGGTCCGTTCGATAAAAAGATTCCCGCCGGTTTATATTTCAACGCCTCCGCTGCAGAGGCCGTCGCGGGCAATACCTGGGTGGCAAAACCATGCTGCCGCAAGCGGCGCAGGATGTTGTATTTCATCCCGTAATCGAAAGCAACGATCGGAATGTCCGCCGCCGGCAACGGTTTGGTATGGTGTCGCGCGTCCAAGTTCACATTGCCGCGCACCAGATCGAAGGCCGCGCTTTGCCGGTCCTGCTCGTCCCAGCGAAAGGCGTTCTTATGCGTCACTTCCTTGACGTAATCTACTCCCACGAAGACGAATTCTCGCGCGCGCTTGACCGCCTCCGTCTCGGAGACCTCCTCCGTGGAAATAAAACCATTCAGGGCGCCGCGCACGCGCAATTTTTTGGTCAGTGCTCGTGTGTCAATGCCCTGGATGCCCGGGATGCCGTTCTGCTCCAGGTATTTTTCGAGGGAAAGGCTCGCTCGCCAGTTGCTGACCACGGGAGACAATTCGCGGATCACGAACCCTGAAACGTGCGGACGCCACGATTCCACGTCCAGCTCATTAACTCCGTAATTGCCGATGAGCGGATACGTCATCGTCACGATCTGGCCTTTGTAAGACGGGTCTGTCAGAATTTCCTGGTACCCCGTCATCGAGGTGTTGAAACAGACTTCGCCGCTCGCCGAGGCGCGCGCGCCAAAACCCGTGCCGTGAAAAACCGAACCGTCTTCGAGAGCTAAAATGGCTTTCATTAAATCGGTTCAATCTAGACAAAAAAAACATTCGACGCAAAAAAAATGCGCGGCGAAATTGCCGCGCAGGAAGCAATCGGTTTATTTCCAATTTATGGCCGATGTTTCATTTTGGTTTCACGGCATCCAATTGGGCGATTAGCGCCGGTGGCCCGCCTTCAAGATAGCCGACGTTCTGCCAGACAACCGATCCGTCGGGGTTAAACGCAATCAATGTCGGGTAACCCTGGATCTTGTATTTTTTTGCCAGGGCAGCGTTGGCTGCCTTCAATTCATCGGACTGCGGCTTTTTGTCCGGATAATCCAGTTGCAACAGCACTAGATTTTTCTTTGCGTAATCGGCAAATTCCGTTTGCGAAAAAGTGTCTTTATCAAGTTTCTTGCACCAGATGCACCAATCCGAGCCTGTGAAGTCTGCCAGAACCAGCTTGTGTCCCGTCTTGGCTTGATCCAGGGCTTTCGGCAGGCTCGTGAGCCAGACCAGATCATCTGCGCGAACCTGCAGCCATAGGCAGCAGGCAAATAAACCGATCAAAAATGTTCTTTTCATAATGTTCACTTTGTAATCTCTGATATTGCGCCGGCAAAGCTTAACCCAGCCCCGGAGCCAGGTTCATGTCCGTTCATCGGCAGCAACTAGGCCGAACACGGTGGGGCGAGACTCGAACCATAATTTGCAAGCTTTAGACCGCCGCCAATTCATTTTGTTCAGACCAGGCAATTTCCCCCGCCACGATCGTGGCTACCACCTTACCTTTAAGTTTCCAACCGTTGAAAGGGCTGTTTTTGGATTTGCTCACAGAGGCGGCTGCGCGGAAAATCCACGGCTGTTCCGGGTCAAAAATCGTCACGTCTCCATCTGCTCCCACGCCCAGGGTGCCTTTGCGCAAATTCAACAACCGCGCCGGGTGGAGCGTGTATTTGGCGATCAATTCTGCCAATGAAATCCGCTTAGCATGCACTAGTTGCATCAAGGACAATGGCAGTTCCGTTTCCAGTCCCGTAATACCGAATGGCGCGTAATCGAACTCCACCTCTTTTTCGTAATCACAATGCGGCGCGTGGTCGCTGCACAAAATTTCAATCGTCCCGTCCGTCAATCCCGCCAGGATCGCTTCACGGTCGGCCGCCGAGCGCAACGGCGGGTTCATTTTGAAATTCGTGTCGTAAGCCGGCCACTCCGGAAGTTCTGACCCTCTTTCGTGCAATCCCGCACCGTCCTCGCGCCAGAATTTTTCACTGCCGGCGACCGCCGCGTCAGTCAGCGTGAAATGGTGAGGGCAGGCCTCACCCGAGATTGGAACACCGCGTTTTTTGGCATCGCGGATCAAAGCCACACTCCCCGCCGCGCTCAAATGCTGGCAATGAATTTTCGCGCCCGTCAGTTCCGCGAGCAGAATGTTTCGCGCGACAATCATCTCCTCCCCTGCCGACGGCCAGCCGCGCAAGCCGAGAGCCGTGCTCCAGTAGCCCTCGTGCATCACCCCGTCCGTCACCAGCGAATAATCCTGGCAATGATCAAAAACTGGCAGGTCGAACATTCGGGCGTATTCGCAGGCGCGGCGCATTAGTTCGTTGTTCTGGATGCAATGACCATCGTCCGTGATCGCCACCACCCCGGCATTCTTCAAGCCGCCGATGGGTGCCAGTTCCTCTCCCGCGATACCCTTCGTGATCGCGCCCGCCACAAATACATTTACGACTCCTTGCGCCTGCCCCCGCTCGTGAATGAGCGCCACTGTCCCGGCATTGTCGATCGCCGGGGCTGTGTTCGGCATGCAAACAACAGACGTGAACCCGCCCCGCGCCGCCGCGGCCGTGCCTGTTGCTAGGTTTTCCTTGGCGGTCTGGCCCGGTTCACGGAAATGCACGTGCAAGTCAATCAAGCCAGGCGAAACAATTTTTCCCGTCGCATCGAAGATTTCAGTGCCTTGGGGCGCGGTAAGCCTTGGGCCGACGGCGGAAATTTTTCCATCCTGGATTAAAACATCGGCAATGGCGTCAAAACGGCTGGCGGGATCAATCACCCGGCCGCCGGTGAGCAGCAGCGAATTCATCGCGTTTAGTTTAACGACTGCGGATTGACAAGGCAAGAACGCCCGATATGATTTGCAAAGTGCTGGCCAACGATCGTGGAAATTGGCCTGGCAAATTTCAGTTTCGCCAAACCGGTGAGCTTGGTTGCTCTAGTGGGCTTGCCGCGCCGAAGCGAAGCGCCGGCGGGCGTAGTTCAATGGTAGAACGGCAGTCTTCCAAACTGCACACGAGGGTTCGATTCCCTTCGCCCGCTCCAGTTTTATAATCGTCAATGAAAATATGTCATTGACGATTTTTCCCTGCCCGAAAGCAAAGTGAACGGAAAGGCGGGAATGAAAACACCCGATTTTACCATCCCAAACACCGAATCCGGGATTATCTGGACGGGAAATACAGCTCAACCTGCGCCGTTTGTTGTTCCAACCACGGATTGTGCCGGGTCCACATGCTTTTGGCCCCTGACTAATATGTTTACCAAATGCTGAAGGAGCACCTGCCAGAGCCCGCTTTAATTGTTTCAATCTTGCCTTGTAGAAACCTTTTTCAAGTTAGTGCGTCTTGTTTGGAATGAAGCGTGAAAAGTCGCGGACACAGGTGATCGAGCGGGTTGCGCATTTGGCGATGCGGCTGGGTGGGCGGCATCTGGCCGACTATGGGGCGACGCGCAGCCGG
>JBEKMT010000176.1:0-14083 GCA_050008355.1 Verrucomicrobiota bacterium | reverse complement strand
AAGTATTTTATCGGCTCCGTGCTCAGCGGCGGCAGTTCGGATCCCGCTGCCGGCAATTCCCCCCAAGCCTGGCTGGATGAGGTAAACGGCTTCAAGGCCGAAGCTCTCTCGACCCGCCTGAAGATCCCATTGATCTACGGCATCGACGCTATCCACGGTCACAACAACATCGATGGCGCCGTCATCTTCCCTCATCACGTCGGCATGGGCGCCACCCATGACCCCGCCCTCGTCACCCGCGCCGAACAGGTCACCGCCGCCGAAGTCGCCGGCACCGGCATCCGCTGGGCCTTCGCCCCTTGCATCGCCGTCCCCCAGGACGAACGCTGGGGACGCACCTACGAAGGTTACAGCGATGATCCCGCCCTCGTCGCCGAACTTGGCGCCGCCGCCGTGAAAGGTTTTCAAGGCGATGCGCTCTCCAATGATCCTCTCACCGTGCTGGCCTGTGCCAAACATTTCATCGGCGATGGCGGCACCCAGGGCGGCAAAGATCAGGGCGACGCCGAATGCGACGAGGCCACCCTGCGCAAACTATATCTCCCGCCTTATGCAGCGGCCATCAAGGCCGGTGTGGGCTCCATCATGGTGTCTTACAGCAGTTGGAACGGACAGAAGATGCACGGGAACAAGTATCTGCTGACGGAGGTATTGAAGGGTGAACTGGGTTTTCAAGGGTTTCTCGTGTCGGACTGGGCGGCGATTGACCAGATCTCGCCCGATTACAAGGCGGACGTGGAGAAGTCGATCAACGCCGGCCTGGACATGGTGATGATCCCATACGGACCCGGGCAGAAGGACAATTATGTGGAGTTCATCCAGGATTTGAAGGAGTTGGTGGCGGGGGGCCAGGTTTCACCGGCACGGATTGACGATGCGGTGTCGCGGATCCTGCGGGTGAAATATCAACTGGGCTTGTTTGACGGAGATGCGACGGACCCGAAATTGACGGCAGCGATCGGGTCGCCGGAGCATCGGCTGGTGGCGCGTGAATGTGTGCGTGAATCATTGGTGCTGCTGAAGAATGAGAACCATGCATTGCCGTTAGCGAAGGGGATCAAGCATCTGGTGGTGGTGGGCGAGGCGGCGGATGATTTGGGGGTGCAATGCGGTGGCTGGACGATTGACTGGCAGGGCCGGAAAGGGGAAGTGACGCACGGCGGGACGACGTTGTTGACGGCGATCAAGGGGGCGGTGAGTTCGGGAACCACGGTGACGTATTCGGCGGACGGGAGTGATCTGGGCGGAGCGGATGCGATCATTGTGGTGGTGGGAGAGGACCCGTATGCGGAGATGAAGGGTGATCGACAGGACTTGAATCTACCGGTGACGGACGAGGCGCTGGTGGGGAAGGCGAGGGCGAAAGGAGTGCCCGTGATCACGATTTTGTACTCGGGTCGGCCGCTGGTGTTGGGGCCGGCGTTGCGGGAGAGCAATGCGTTTGTGGCGGCGTGGTTGCCGGGAACGGAGGGGCAGGGGATGACGGACGTGTTGTTCGGAGATTATCCGTTCACCGGGACGCTGCCCCGCAATTGGCCCCGCTCCAATGAACAAGTCGCCAGCCTCAGTTCCGCCCCGCATCTCCAGTTCAAAGATGGTTTCGGAATCAGAAATTGAGAATTCAATCCGCAATGGCTGACTCAGTAGAATGGCAGTTCAACCACTGCTTGAACTTGATTTTCGCCAATCAGCAAAACAACATCCGCTATGAACCAAATTAATCGTCGTGACTTTAATCGTCGTGATTTTTTGAAGGCCGCTGGCTTGGCCGGTGCGGCATTAATGGTGGATGGAAGTTTGGGTTTGGCGGCGGCCCAACCGTCATTCACTTCAGGGAAAATTCACGGCATCAATCTGGGCGGCTGGCTGGTGCTGGAAAAGTGGATCAAACCAAGCCTGTTCGACGGGGTGGATGCCGGGGATGAATACACGCTTTCCCAAACGCTCGGCAAAGATAAAGCCACCGACCTCCTCCAGCGCCACCGCGAAACCTGGATCACGGCGGACGATTTCAAGTGGCTCGCGGCGCATGGCGTCAATGCTGTTCGCCTGCCGGTCGGTTACTGGGTGATGGAGGAAAATCCGCCGTTCATCACCGGATTGGAGACCATGGATTGGGCGTTCCGTACCGCGAAGGCCAATGGTATTTCCGTGCTGCTCGATCTGCACGGCGTTCCTGGCAGCCAGAACGGCTGGGATCACAGCGGCCGGCAAGGCACGCTCGGCTGGCACACTAGCCAGGAAAACATCCTCCATTCATTGCGCGTGGTAGAAGATCTGGCTGCCCATTGCCAGCAACATGACAACCTCCTCGGCATTGAACTCTTGAACGAACCGCGCAAGGACGTGCCGTCGGATATAATCAAGACCTACTATCTAGACGGCTACCAGCGTGTCCGGAAACATCTGGATGGCACCGCCGTGGTCATCCATGACGCATTTCGTCCGGATCAATGGGCCAACTTCATGTCCGGGCCCGACTACCACAACGTCATTCTCGATACCCACATGTACCAATGCTTCACCGACGAAGACTCTCAGCGCGATATCGGCGGCCAGATTGAAGTCGCGGCGGTGGAACGCAAACGGCAACTGGATAAAATGCAGCAAGAACTTCCCTGCATTGTCGGTGAATGGTCGTTGGGTTTGCCGGGGCAATCCATGGCAGGACTCGACCCCCTGGCTCGCGATGCTGCGATGCGGGCTTATGGTGCCGCCTTACCCGGGGCCTCGGTCTGATGGGGGCTTGGTTCGTGTTTCCTGATTTTTTGACCCGACTTTGGCCGTTACGCCGATAATGGAAGCGTGACCGTGTCGTTTCACCCCGGATTTCTCAGCTTCGCTTCACACGCCAAGGTCGTTGACGGAAATTATAGGAGCCTGAACGAAAGATCCTATTTATATTAACGCAACGATGAAAATGAATAAAAATCTGCTGCTTATTGGCGCATCTCGCGGACTCGGCTTTGGTCTCGCCAGGGAATACCTGGACCGTGGCTGGCACGTTATTGCTACTGTTCGAAGCACGGCAAAGACCGCTCTCCATGAACTTGGGGAGACGTCAGCCGGGCGGCTCGAAATCGAACTCGTCGATATCAATCATCCCGACCAGGTCAGTGCATTGCGTGCCCGGCTGGCGTCGAGAAAGTTCGACCTGCTGTTCGTCAATGCGGGCGTCAAGAATGACAATCGGGAAACGATCGCCAATGTATCGACCGATGAGTTTGTGCGGGTGATGGTGACCAATGCTCTGAGCCCGATGCGCGTCATCGAGACTTTCCAGGATCTCATCCTCCCCAATGGTATCATCGCCATAATGTCCTCGGGACTCGGGAGCGTCGCCAACAATCAGACTGGGAACTACGAAGTGTACCGCGGCAGCAAGGCGGCATTGAATACGTTCATGCGAAGTTTCGCGGCCCGTCACCAGAACGATCCGCGCACCCTTCTGCTTCTGGCTCCGGGCTGGGTCAGGACCGATTTGGGCGGGCCACAAGCGCCTCTGAGCATTGAGGAAAGCATTCCCAACCTCGCCAACACCATAACTGCACAAGCGGGGAAGGCCGGGCTCCAATACCTCGATTATCTTGGCCGGACGGTTCCGTGGTAATTCTTACCGCCACCAATCGCTCCGTCTCCGACTTGACCTGCTTCGGCCTAACTGCAACAACGGCCACAGACAAAAGCTCCACCGCCCGCAGGGTTTTTACGGAAGACAGAACGCTTTTGAATTTTCAGTTGGACTCTCAGCTCAAAGCGAGTTTCAACGCCCGTGAAGCACTTGTGCAACACGGCCAGGAGCGCTGAGTTCAAGCAGATCAGCGAACCAGAGACCGTTGAATAATAGTTAGGCCGATATAGGATTAATGAAAAAGGCCGAACTCCATGAGCTTGTAGACAGGGTGAGGCAGCGGCATAATGGCCGCGTTGTTTGCGTTCTTGCGCTAATGTTCACGGTTTTTTTGGCGGTTTGATCTTAGCGCCGAGTCCCTCTTCAGATCAGTCTGCCATGCTTAATGGGCGGATTTACATATACGGTGTTCTCGCGAGCTGTGTTGTAGTAGCCGCTATTGGTGGCATCATTATTCTGCGACGTAACAAAATGGATTGTTTCAAATTCGGTGTTTTGTTCCCGAAATGTGAGTTGCATTTATATTCCCAACTCCGTCTGCTTTTGGGAAGAGCCGGAACAAGAGAAACTGGAGTTTGTCCGCATTGCCATTACCAACTTGTTGATGAAACTTCCTCCTAAGATGAAGCAAAACGCAGGATGAATATTGTGAAATGCTTGCTCAAGCCGTGTTCAACGCGTTAGCCAAGACCCGTTTTAACGATTTTCTAGAAATCAGTGCGCCGCCTCACCACTGCGAGCCTGACGAAAATCCGATAAAACCTCGCCAAGAATTTCGGTCAAGGCCTGGTCCCAGCCTTTCATGAGGTCGGCTCCGCTTGCCGCGCCGAGCACTATGCTGCGCGAATATTCCTTTTGAAAGATCGGTTTCGTCGCAACACCATTCGTTGCATCAAAGAAGGTGAAACGCACGGTCAAAACAGCTTGTGCATGGTCCGTTTGACGAAAGTCGCCATACAACTGGCCTACACTGATCTCAACCAGGTTGTCGGGTTTCAGCGCGCTGCCCGTTCCCACCACCGCACTGAAGTCGCCTTGGCTTGCGAGGTCGGCGCGTAATGCGGTCAGGAGTTCTTCCTCCGGCCGGTCCAGAAAGCCGGCGTAGGGATCGCGCACAAAGTTAAATCCACCGGTGCGGTAAACAAACGGCCGGTCTTCAAAAGGCGAGGCAACTTCCAGTTTCTTGATACCGAGAACGGGCTGTCCGGCGACGAAATTGGTGGCGGTCAGGGTGGGTGAACTAAACGAAAACGTCTGTTGGTTCAAGGAGGGCCGCGAGAGACAACCGGTTAACGTTAGCACAGCAGCGAGCAGTGTCACCAGGCCCGGGCCGCGGCCGGCGCGGGGTATGAGTTTTTGAAAATAAGTTTTCATCATGGTGTGGAGGGTTGAACGTTTTTGATGGCCGGTGGCGGACTGCCAAAAATGAAGCCCGAGGGATATTGCTTCAATTGAGACAGCACCTCATCCATCTGTTGCAAAGCGCGGCGGGCATTTTCCAAAGTCTGGTTCAAGGCATCAAAATCGACGTTGGCAAGGTTGCGTTGCAAGTCGGTGACGGTCGTTTGCAGCTGCCCGACCAACCCGTCCACGTCCTGGCTCAATTTCTGCAATTTCATTTTGTTGACCGCGTCGTCCGTGTCCCCGAGCAGGGTCTTAAGCTTGACGTTACTCGTGCGCAACTCGGCGAGGAGGGAAGTGGTGTTGCTGCTGATGCCATTGAAGTCAACCTGGCCTGCCTTATCCAGGACATGGCCGGCGGATTTTAGGTCGTACACGACGAGCTGGTTAATATTGGACAAGTCGAGTTGCTGAAAACTGTGCAGGGCTTTTTGGAGGGAGGTGAGCAGTTCACCGAACTGGCTTGGCGCTGACGGGACGTAGGTGTGGTTGGGCGTCCAGGGAATCCTGGCAATGGGATTTTCGACCGGGTCAATATATTCAAGCGAAAGGAAGCTCGACCCGGTGACCCCCTGACTTTTAAGGCGCGCCCGCAGCCCGCGCCTGATGGCTTGCTCGAGCATTTCCGTGCTGGCTTTGCCGGGCGGCAGCGGGGTGATGTCATTGCGCATCTCAAATACAACCACGATGTAACTTGGATCGGTGTCCTCGTATTCTACCCAGGAAAAATTGATGGATTTGACCTTGCCCACACGTACGCCACGGAGCTCGACAGTGGAACCCACCGACAGACCGGCAACGTCTCCGGCGAAATAGGTTTCAAACAGGGAGGTCGGTTCGAAATAGGTGCGCACACCGAAGAAGAACAGGGCAATGATGAGAATGATCACGCCGACGAGCGTGAACAAACCGAGTTTGAAATTATTCGCGGGTGTGCTCATAAAGATTTGACCGTTGGTTGAATCAAGGGCGCGGGTTCCTCGGGATCGGGTTCGCGATTAAAAAAGCGGCGGACCCAGGGATCGATGGCGGTTTCCCGGAGTTCGTTGGGTTTGCCTTCCGCGACGACCGTGTGCGTGCGGCTGTCGAGCATGATCATCCAATCGGCGATGGCATAGATACTGGCCAGTTCATGGGTGACGATGACGAAGGTGATGCCGTAATGCTGCGACAAATATTTAACCAGTTGGTCGAGATCCGCCGAAGTAATCGGGTCAAGCCCCGCGGATGGTTCATCGAGGAACAGAATTTGGGGGTCGAGGGCCATGGCGCGCGCAATCGCCGCCCGCTTCAGCATGCCGCCGCTCAACTCGGACGGCATCTGGTGTGCCGCCGCACCGAGACCCACAAGTTTTAATTTGGCCAGCGCTGCCAACTCCTTGATCGGCTCAGGCAGGGCGGTAAATTCGTCAAGCGGGAGGCGGACATTTTCCAGCACCGTCATGGAACCAAACAGCGCGCCGCTCTGGTACATGACACCGAATTTTCGCAGCAAATGCGACCGTTCCTCACCATCAGCCGTTGCGAGATTGCCTCTTTCGATCCAGATTTCGCCTTCGAGCGGAGTGTAAAGGCCAATTAAATTTTTCAACAATGTGCTCTTGCCCGAACCGGAGCCCCCCAGAATCACGAAAACCTCGCCGCGACGGACCTGGAAATTGATACCATGCAGAATGACCTTTTCACCGTACCCGATTTTCAGGTTGCGGACGGAAATGATGTCGGAAGGATCGCTCATTTCATGAGGAAATAATAAAGGACTGAAAACACGGCATCAGCGATCACGATCAGCAGGATACTGGTCACCACCGCACGGGTGGTGGAAACGCCGACCGCACTGGGACCTTCCTTCGTTTGCAATCCGCGCAGGCAGCCCACCGCCGAAACGATGATCCCAAATACGAGGCCCTTGCTGGCGTCCAAAATCACGTCGCTGACGCGCACACTGGAGGCAAGTTGGTGCAGCACCAGCGACAGGGGAAAACCCAGCCCGACCGTCACCAGCACCCCGCCGAGAATGCCCATGAAAGTGGCGTAAAACGCCAGTAACGGAGACAGGAGAACTCCAGCGACGATGCGTTGGATCACGAGAAAGCGGATGGGGTCAAGCCCGAGCGTTTGCAGGGCGTCCAATTCTTCATTCACTTTCATGGTGCCGATCTCCGCGGCAAAGGCCGAGCCGGACCGCCCGGCGAGCAGCACCGCCGCCAGCAATGGACCCAGTTCGCGGACCATGACGAGGCCGATCATGTTGGCCACATAGATTTGGGCGCCGAATTGGGCCAGCGGCTGTGAGGTTTCGAAGGCAATGATCATGCCGACCAAAAAGCTGATGAGGGAGATAATGGGAACTGCGTTGGCGCCGGCGAGTTCGAATATCCGGCGCACTTCCAACCAGCGCATCTGTCTCCGGTCGGCGAGCGTGGGGGGCAGGTTGCGGATGACCTCACCAACGAAGCCCACTTGTGCCCGCAGATCGATGCCCACCTGAGCAACGGCGTCTCCCACTTCCCCCGGCAATGAGTGGCATTTTTTCTGGGCCGGCTCATGGTATTCTTCGTAATCCGCGGCAGTGAAGGCCTGGAATATCTTTTGCAATTCGGGTTGTAACCCGACGATGGACACCGCCACGGGAAGCGAGGAGTCGGCGGCGGGAGTCATTTTCCCGATTTTCAGATAACGCAGCAAAGAGAACCCGGCACCATCGCAAACATGGAGGCCGCTCCCATCCACCACGAGGTCGGTTATTTTGGCGTGAAACAAATCCCGCTCGAGCTGGTTCCAGCAGGCCGGGACCGATCGGGAGTTCAACCAGCCGGCGAGCACCAGCCGGGCATGGCCTTCCGGCACGATTTGTAGGTCGGTTTTCAGTGTGCTCTGATCAGGCGTGTTCTCGTTCTCTGTCATGCGTTTGAATAGATCGGTTCCGGGTGGATTTACGGGGGGGTGGAATATTTCCGACTGGCTTCGTGCGCCAGTTGTTTTGAAAGGCGGTATCGCGCAATCAACCGATCGTCGGTGATAATTTGGGCGACCGTTTCGCCAATCACTGCCACCACGCCGAAAACCGGGAGCGCCAAAAACAAGCCGGTGGGCCCGGCGACTGTCGCTCCAAGAAAAAGCATCAGCAGGCTCAGCACCGGATGAACATGCAGCTTCCGCCCGATGGTGAGAGGCAGAAAAAAGAAATCATCGAGAACCCGGACGATCAGGAACAATACCAGGCAGGCATACGCGATGCTTACTGTCTCCGGGAAATCCACGGTGGCCGCCAGGACCACCATCACGCAGGCGACAATAGAACCGACGTAAGGAATCCAAGCCAGCACCGCTGAGGCCAGCCCCAGCCAGAAAGCGTTGGGGACGCCCAGTACTTTGAGCCCGCCCGCAAGGCAGAGAGTGTCCAGCAGGGTGAGCAACAGGAGCCCCTGGAAATAGCTCTGGAGGCTGACATCCAAACGGGAAAACAAAATCAAGGATTTTTCGAAAAATGCATTGGGCACGCTTTTGATGAGATATTTTTTCAGGCGCACCGAATCGTTCAACATGAAGTACGTCATGTAGGGCACCAGCAATACGGCCGGAAGCCACTTCACCGCCAACAGCGTGATGGACAGCAGGTTTCGGGAAGAGGAATTATTGCTGATTTGTTGGATTTGCTGGTTGACCTGGGAACTAAAACCGAGGCTCTTAAGCACTGGAATCATTTTTTCCAGCGAGGCGGTCGTCTTGTTGATCAAATTCTGTCCGGCGATGATATAATTATCGAAACTGCTCTGCCAGGTCCCGGAGTTCGCCAGCATGAACAGGATGACTTTGATGACAATGATGGCGCTGATTAATTGCAGAAGAAACCAGACACATTTCACCGCCATTTCATGACTCACACCGCGAACCACCAGGAATCTGACCGCCGGCCGGATGCAATAAAAAAGCATGAGCGCAATCAGCGCCGGCAGGATCAGCCAGATGATTTTATGAAACAAAAAGAGCAGGAGGCAGGTGACGAAAACGACTGCGACCAGGGTGGCGGCGCCGGGTTGAGGAAAAGCCCTCATAGACTTGGGGTATGCAGCTGGTTGAGGAGAAGCTTGCGGGTCCTCCGGCTCAGGGTCCGGTTGATTTCCACCAGGACTTTTACCCCGATGTTCTTGTTGGTGGTTAATAATGAAGAAAATTCCGGTTGAAACAAGGCGGCCGTCTCCGTGCGTTCCAAAGCAACAATTGTGGCGAGGCGCGGCATTTCATCGAACAGGGAAAATTCACCCAGCACTTCCCCCGCGCCCAGTTCCAGGTCGGCGCTGGCCGGTAATTCTGAACAGGGGGTCACTCCCACCTTGCCGCTGAGGATGACAAAGATTCCGTGGCCGGTTTCCCCCTTCTCAAAAATAACCTCGCCCTTTTCGTAAGTTCGGTCGTGCAGCAGTTCATCCACTTCCAGCAGTTCCTTGCGTGTAAGGGTGTGAAAAAGTGGAATGTTTTTCAACGTGCCGATCTTTTGAGCATTGGTATCAGCGCCGAAGAATTTCATGTTAATTATTTTATTCCTTGCCCAGCCCATTTGTCCCACGGATCGACCCGACTTACCGGGCAATTGTCCGTAATCAGCTCAAATATGCCAGACTTTTTTCAGAGTGCCAGTGCCCGCGGCCAGGCTGGAAATGTGCCTGCGCCCCAAGCCGGTGTCTTCTTTGCCGACTGGTCATTTTTTTTGCAAACTCCACTTGCCGATTGGCAGGACCGGAGGCAGGTTGTTCACCTCGGCTTTGACGCGGCTGTATTGGAGGGTTGAGCCGGGATCCAACTTCTGAAAGGGAAAAATTATGACCGATCCTAACATGGAACAACTCGCCGTAAACACCATCCGCACCCTCTCGATTGACGCGGTGCAAGCTGCGAAGTCCGGACATCCTGGTACCCCGATGGCATTGGCGCCATTAATTTACACAATCTGGAATCGCACCATGAATTTCGATCCGCAAGACCCGATCTGGCCAAACCGCGACCGGTTCGTGCTCTCCAACGGCCACGCGTCCATGTTGCTGTGGTCCATTCTGCATCTCACGGGCGTCCAGGCGGTGAATGCGGATTACGAATCCATCGGCCGACCTTCCGTGACCCTCGATGAAATCCGCCGCTTCCGTCAACTGGACAGTAAAACTCCGGGCCACCCGGAGTATCACTGGGTTTCCGGCGTCGAGTCGACGACCGGACCGCTGGGGCAGGGGGTGGCGACGAGTGTGGGCATGGCCATTGCTCGCAAATGGCTGGCCAACCATTTCAATCAACCCGATTTCGAGATATTCAACTACCACATCTATGCCGTGTGCGGCGATGGCTGCATGATGGAGGGTGTCGCTTCCGAAGCCGCGTCCCTCGCCGGTCATCTCGGGCTCGACAACCTCTGCTGGATCTACGATAACAACCATATTACCATTGAGGGTAATACTCGCATTGCGTTTACCGAGGACATCGCCGCCCGGTTTCTCGGTTACGGCTGGAATGTTCTCCGCGTCAGCGATGCCAATGACCTGGATCTGATCCAGCGGGCGCTGGAGGTTTTTGGGAATACGAAAGGCCGGCCCACTTTCATCATCCTCGACAGCCATATCGGCTATGGCTCGCCAAACAAGCAGGATACCGCTGATGCCCACGGTGAACCGCTGGGTGAGGACGAAATCCGCCTGACCAAACGGGCTTACGGTTGGCCCGAGGACGCCAAATTCCTCGTGCCACCCGGTATATACGACCACTTCAAGGCCGGTATCGGCCAACGCGGCGCGGACGCGCGGAAAAAGTGGACGGAGCTATTCGCCGCCTATCGCGCGAAGTTTCCCGCGCTTGCCACGGAGATTGACCTGATGCAAAGGCGCGAGCTCCCGGTGGGCTGGGACCGCAACCTGCCGGTCTTTCCTGCCGATGCCAAAGGCATCGCCGGTCGCGAAGCCTCGGGCAAGGTGCTCAATGTTCTGGCGCAAAATATTCCTTGGTTCCTTGGCGGCTCAGCCGACCTTGGTCCTTCAAACAGGACCACTTTGACATTCCCCGGGGCTGGGAATTTTCAAGCGTACAGTCCGGGGGGGAAAAATTTGCATTATGGTGTGCGCGAACACGCCATGGCGGCCACGGTTAACGGACTCTCATTGTCAAAAATCCGGGGCTTTGGGGCGACCTTCTTCATCTTTAGCGATTATGCCCGCCCGGCTATGCGGCTTTCTGCCTTGATGGAACTGCCGACGATTTTCATTTTTACGCATGACGCCATGGGTGATGGCGAGGATGGTCCCACCCATCAACCCGTGGAGCAGCTGGCCTCGCTGCGCGCCGTTCCCGGGCTCGTCACGCTGCGACCCTGCGACGCCAATGAAGTTGTTGAAGCTTATCGCTACATCATGCCATTGCGCCATCAACCTGCCGTACTGGTGCTATCGCGCCAGCCCTTGCCAACCCTGGACCGGACCAAGTATGCGCCGGCGTCCGGGCTGGCGCAGGGTGCCTATGTTCTGGCGGATTCACCGGGAGCAAATCCGGAAATTATTTTCATCGCCTCAGGCAGTGAAGTGAGTCTGGCAGTCGGGGCGCATGAGAAACTGCAGGCCGGAGGCATCCGCTCGCGCGTGGTTTCCATGCCGTCCTGGGACATCTTTGAACACCAGACTCAGGCCTATCGCGACAAGGTGCTGCCTCCCGGTGTCAAGGCGCGCGTCTCCGTTGAACAGGCCTCCACTTTCGGCTGGGAAAGGTATGTCGGCACGGAAGGCCGTATGATCGGCATGAAAACCTTTGGCGCTTCGGCACCGCTCAAAGAATTGCAAAAGAAGTTTGGTTTCGAACCGGATCATCTGGTCCAGGCGGCACGGGAGTTGTTGGGCATGCAGTAGAAGATGGCCGCCCGTTTTCGCCTCGGCGAACGCCGGCGCCTCGGGGCAAATCGAACCGCAGGCTCATTTCCTGTTTGACGATTCGCGTCAAACCATGAAACTGCGGTAGCCATGAACGTAAAACGCTGGTTTGCCTGGGCATGCCTCGCCCTGATGCTGGTGGCGGAAATTCTCCTTTTCCAAGCCAATCGCCAGAAGGATGCCGCCTTGATCAAACTCCGCGACACGCAGGCACAATTGCGCCAGACGGATGACGCGCTGTCGGCGTTGAAAAATTCGGACGTGGGTTTGCAGGCCTCCGAAATCCTGCGGCTCCGCAAGCAGAACGAAATCCTTACCAACCGTTTCGCCGCGCTGGAATCTTCAGTTGCGCAAATGAGCGCGGAAGATGAGTCCAACGCGCAGCACCTGGCCACCGCCCGGCTGGCGCTCCAGTTGCAGGCGGATCATTTGCAGGAGCTGGAAGCACAGAACCAGCAGATCCAAATCGCGGCCGAATCGAACGCCTCCAACGCCGCCGCCATCATCGCGCAACAAACCTGTCTGAGCAACCTCCGCCGGATTGATGATGCGAAGCAGCAATGGGCCGCGGACAACGACGAGGCGGATAATGCGGTGCCGAAGGCCGCAGACTTGCTGAAGTATTTGAAGAGCGGAGTGTTCCCCGTCTGTCCCTGCGGGGGAACGTATTCCATCAACCCGGTGAACGAGGTGCCGACCTGTTCGTATCCCGGCCATGTGTTGCGGGAATGATCGGGATCGTAACCTTTGACATTAATGCCGTGCCCCGCCGGTCACATTCAGGTGTCACATGATTTCATTCTTGGCTTTCGCTCCTCGCAAGTTAAGCTTAAGGTACTTTTATTATTATGATTGAAACGGACATTGAACTTTTGAAGGGCATCGCCAATCAGTTGCGCATTCATTCCATCGAAGCAACGACGGCGGCGGGCAGCGGGCATCCGACTTCTTGTTGTTCAGCGGCGGACATTGTGGCCACGTTGTTTTTTGGTCACATGAAATATGACCCCCAAAACCCCCATTTTCACAATAATGATCGTTTTGTTTTGTCCAAAGGACATGCCGCCCCTCTGCTGTACGCGGCTTGGGCAGAGAACGGTTTCGTGCCGATTCCGGAATTGCTTACCCTCCGTCAGTTTACGAGTGAACTCGAAGGGCACCCTACGCCGCGCCTCGCGTTTGCCGATGTGGCAACCGGTTCGCTCGGCCAGGGTCTGGGTGTTGGGGTCGGCATTGCACTCGCCGCCCGTCTCGACAGCCTGGATTACAACACCTACGTCTTGCTCGGCGACGGGGAGATTGCCGAAGGAGCGGTTTGGGAAGCAGCCTCACTGGCCGGGGTTAATAAATTGAACAATTTGATCGCCATCGTGGATGCCAACCGGCTTGGCCAGAGCGAGGCCACGGCGTTTGGTCATCACATTGAAGTTTATCGCGACCGTTTCGAAGCATTTGGCTGGCGAGTGGAAGATGTGGACGGCCACGATATCGAGGAATTACTGGAAGTCCTTAGCGGCGTGGGTCTTGATGATAAACCGCTGGCGATTATTGCCAAAACATACAAAGGTGCGGGCATATCCTTCGTCCAGGACAAGGAAGGCTGGCATGGCAAGCCGTTGAACAAGGAAGAATCCCTCCGCGCCGTTGCCGAACTTCAGCCCAGCGCAAAGTCCGGCTTGAGTGTTCCCATACCGGCGCCCACGGCCTTGCCGGCACCGAAGAACGCCGTTCCGGCCAGCTATCCGCCGATCAGTTATAAACTGGGCGATCTGGTTGCGACGCGCGAAGCCTACGGCGTTGCGCTGGCGCGCCTCGGCGAAGCGGATGAACGCATCGTCGCGATTGATGGCGATACGAAGAATTCCACCTACGCGGACAAGTTTTTCAAAAAATTTCCCGAGCGTTCCACCGAAGCGTACATTGCCGAACAAAATATGGTGGGCGTGGCCACCGGTTTCGGCGCGCGCGGCAAAGTGCCGTTTGCATCGACCTTCGCGACGTTTTTCACGCGCGCTTATGACCAGATTCGCGTGGCCGGCATTTCGCAATCCAATATCAAACTCGTCGGCTCCCATGTCGGCGTGAGCATTGGCGAAGACGGCCCATCACAAATGGCGTTGGAAGATCTGGCCATGATGAGGGCGGTGGT
>JBEKMT010000175.1:0-11425 GCA_050008355.1 Verrucomicrobiota bacterium | reverse complement strand
CCTACTTGTCGTGCCAGGTGCGGGGAAAATGCCGCCTATTGGACGCGCTGCGTCAGGAAAAGTTCAAAATGAATTTACCGGGCGATTAAGGTCTGTCCTCAAATCGACAGTGGGAATCTCGCAGTCAACTGTTGGTCATGCTGCCGCAATTATGCTGCTTTGTCAATTTAGTTTTTCCCAATCGTTTCTAGATTAATCACTTTTAGGCCACGAAAGTTTCCCGCCTTCCGGGGAAAATTTGTCGTGCGATTATGCGTTTCGCGGGTGCTATATGATGAAATGGAAAAGACGCCCGACCAAGAATTGCTGCACCACTTTGCCCGGACCAACTCCGGGGACACTTTCGCAGAATTGGTCAATCGCAACGTCAACCTGGTCTATTCCACGGCACTCCGACTAGTCAATGGGGACAGGCACCTGGCTCAAGATGTTGCACAGACCGTTTTTACCGACCTCGTCCGCAAGGCCGGTTCCCTTACCCGACGGAATAACCTGGCCGGCTGGCTTTACACCAGCACGCATTTTGCCGCCACAAAAGTCGTGCGCGGCGAAAGCCGTCGACGCGACCGCGAGGAAAAATTTATGCGGGAACCCTCCAACGACACCGCGCCCGCCGCTGATTGGGAAAAAGTCCGGCCGGCCCTCGACGATGCGATGCATGAACTCAGGGAAGCCGACCGCGAAGCGATTATACTTCGTTATTTCGAAAATCGTCAATTTGCCGAGGTCGGCTCCAAGCTGGGGCTGAACGAAAATGCGGCCCGCATGCGCGTGGAGCGTGCGCTTGAAAAACTTCGCGCCATTCTTGCGAAGCGCGGAATTACGCCCGCCGCGACCGTCGCATCACTCATCTCCGCAAACGCAGTCCAAATCGCGCCCACCGGCTTCGCCACGATTCTGTCAAACGCGTCACTCACAGCCGGCGGAGCAGGAAGCTTCACCCTTTTAAAGATTATGACCGCCACCAAACTCAAATTCGCCATCAGCACAGTGCTCGTCGCCAGCGCCGCCACGGCTTTCGTTGCCCAACATAATAACTTGGAAAAATTGCGCCAACAAAGCGCCTTATTGCAGCAGCAAATTGCGCGACTGCAAACTGAGAGAGCGGACCTTGCCAATCAAACTGCGACTGCCAGCGGTTCCTCAAAACTGACGTACGGGGAGTTTAATGAATTATTGAAATTACGAGGGGAGATTGGCGCACTGCGGCAGCAAACAGCCGAACTTGGGCAGTTGCGTCAAGAAAACCAACATTTGCAGGCAATGCAACTCAATGCCGACGCCCGTCAACGAGCAAATTCCGATGCTCAAAACCAGGAACATGAAGCCGCGCTGCGAAAGCTGAATGATGCCAAGCTGGGCATGCTTGCGTTCATTATGTTCGCCGACGAGAACCAAAGGGCTTGTCCCACAAGCTTTGCACAAGTTGTCGATTATTTGGGGACAAATGCCGACTTGGTTGGGACCAATTTCGACATTGCTTATCAAGGCTCGATGAGTGACATCGCGAATCCATCGGGGACCATAGTACTCAAGGAAAAGCGGCCCTGGCTTGCAACCAGCGGGGAATGGATGAAAACCTATGGCTTTGCCGACGGTCACTCGGAAATCCATACGGAACCAGACGGCAATTTCGAGAACTATGAAAAAGACCATTCCGCTTTACCGATAGTAACCCAATAATGCGAGTGCTACTATTTCAAACCGCAATTTTTTCTTCCTTAAAGGTCTCGATTTTCAATTCATCGAGGGTGCGGAAACGGTGCGCGGCGAATCCGGCCTCGACGCCGAGTTTGTTGACGGGATTGATGATGCCGATGAGAAGCAGCGATGGTTCCAGCACACGTCGCATATCCATGATGAGTTCGTCCGCCTTCACCCCCACGCGGACGGCCCGCACAACATAGACTGTGTCGAGCACCGGCAATTGCAAATACAATTGCCTTACCGTTTCCGGCCACTTGTCATCCACCAACACTACTTTTTGTCCGACACTAAACATAGACGCGTTTACTCAACCCACCCCTTAATATGGCAGCGGAAACCGAGCCGTCAACTCGCGCACCCGGTCGCGGACCTTATGTGCCGCCTCGATATTTTTGAGGTCGAGCAACACTTCAGAAATCATGTCCGCAATTGCCGCCATCTCGACTTCCTTCATGCCGCGCGTTGTAACCGCCGGCGTGCCGAGACGGATACCGCTGGCCTGGAACGGAGAACGCGTCTCGAAAGGAATGGTGTTCTTATTGGTCGTGATACCGGCTTCGTCCAGCGCGATCTGGCAGTCTTTGCCGGTCAAATTCTTAGCCCCCACATCCACCAGCATGAGATGATTTTCGGTGCCGCCGCTGATGAGCCGGTAACCGTTTCGTTTCATGCCGTCCGCCAGCGCCACGGCATTTTTAATGATCTGTTCCTGGTACGTTTTGAATGACGGCTGCATGGCTTCATGAAAACAAACGGCTTTCGCGGCAATAACATGCTCAAGCGGACCACCCTGGATTCCAGGAAAGGCTTGAGAATCAATGTCCTTTGCGTATTTTTCACGCGTCAAAATCAGGCCACCGCGCGGACCGCGCAACGTCTTGTGCGTCGTGGTGGTGACAAAATCCGCGTGTTCCATCGGGCTGGGATGTATCCCCGCAGCGACGAGGCCGGCGATGTGTGCAATATCCGCCAGCAGATAGGCCCCGACTTCGCGGGCGATTTCACCCATGCGCTGGAAATCGATGATTCGCGGATAGGCACTGGCGCCAACGGTGATCATTTTCGGCCGGTGTTCCCGGGCCATTTGCAAGAGCTGATCATAATCAATCCGTTCGTCGTCCCGGCGGACTCCATAGTGAACGATCTCAAAGAACTTGCCGGAAAAATTGGCCTTGTTCCCGTGTGTCAAGTGCCCGCCGTGGCTCAAATCCATGGTCAGCATCTTGTCGCCGGGCTTGAGCACGGAAAAATAAACAGCCATGTTCGCGCCGCTGCCGGAATGCGGCTGGACATTGGCATGTTCCGCGCCGAACAGTTTCTTTGCGCGGTCAATTGCCAACTGTTCGATGACGTCAACGTTTTCGCAACCGCCATACCAGCGTTTCTTGGGATACCCTTCGGCGTATTTGTTCGTCAGCACTGACCCCTGCGCCTCCATGATCGCCGGACTCGTAAAATTTTCGCTGGCGATCAACTCGATATTTTCCTGCTGGCGGCGGCGTTCGTGATCAATGGCGTCGGCCACGGCGGGATCTACGTTGCGCAGCCGCAAACTCGCTGGCGCTAGTCGCACATCCAGCTTGTTGACCCGACGTTCGTGGCGTCCGCCTTCAAATTTCCCGGCTATAAATGCGTCAAGAATCCTTTTGGCAGCTTCAAGAGGCGTCTTTCTTCCGCTCAAACAGAGAACATTACAGTCATTGTGCTGGCGCATCAGGGCCGCGTCATTGGTTTCCTCAGCCACCCCGGCGCGAACGCCGGAGATTTTGTTGGCGACGATGCAAATACCCACACCGCTGGTGCACAAGAGCAAGCCGAGCTCGGCGACGCCATCGGCGACGGCCTGGGCCGCAGGTTGCGCGAAATCCGGATAATCATCCGCCGGATCCCGCGTCAATGCGCCGAAGTCTTTGAAGGTCAGCCCGCGGGATTGCAGGTGTTGCTTGAGCCCCTCTTTCAGGTCAAAGCCGCCGTGATCCGCGCCGATCGCGAAGTTCACCGGTCGGCCTGAAGTTTCATGGGGTGCCGGAGACAATATATGTTGTTGTTCCATATAATTTAAGATGCTGGCAATGCCTTGCTCGATCTGGTCGCGGCAATCCAAATAAACGGGATAGGCGCTGCCGATTGGATCGCTGATGTCTTTTTCATAAGGTTCAAGGGTTTCATCAAATTCGCGCAATAAAAAAGTCTTTTCCGTCGCCGACGGATACAGCAGGCCCACCGTGTCCACATGGCCGTGGGTCATGCCAAAAATATAGTCCGCCGCCCGCACCAATTCGGTCGTCAACTGGCGGCTGCGCTGGCCAGAAATCTCAATGCCCAGTTCGCGCATTGCCAGCACGGAATAATGCGACGGAGGCTCGCCATCAATCGCGCCAATGCCCGCCGACAGCGCGCGGAAATCCCCGCGCCCTCGCACCGCGCGGCGGAAAAGAGCTTCCGCCATCGGACTGCGGCAGATGTTGCCGGTGCAAAGAAAAAGAATCGTCTTCATCAAGGCGCAAATAGAAAAGGTGGTTTGCCAAAAGAGAATCGTCAATCCGAATTCAGCCGCGCGCCGGCTGCAATATGGCCAGGGCCTTTAAAAAGTCCACCGCCCGCGCCAGGGCGGGATCGCGAATAACCGGTCGGGACGGTGGCACCCGCACCGGTGCCGTGGTTTCGTCCTCGTCACCGTCCTTGATTTTCTGACGCACCAGATCCGCCTCGCTCGTGTGGTCAATGAACGGCACGAAATTGCTCGTCGTCTCGTCGGCAGCACTGTTCGTAGTCGGTAAAGCGTAGGGGTTTTTGAGAAAGATCGATTCGTCTGCCGGCATCACCGCCACGGAAATGTCCGGTTTCAAATCCGTCGTCGCACTGCCAAAGATCAATCCGGCCTGTGCGGTGCGCACGTCCAGTGCCAGCCTGTCCGCCGCATTGCGCGTGCCGTCGTTTACGAGAACCGCTAGCGGCGACTTCTTCTCCGCAAAAAATTCCGCCACCGCTTTCGCCGCGTCAAATCCATCGCCGTCCGCCGACCGTAGATCCAGGACAGTCCCGATGGTTTTGTTCGAGGAGGCCAAGGCAATCTCGGCAGCGCTGACTTCATCGGCCAGTTCTTTCCCGGCTTCGCCGACCCGCAGATAAGCGACATCATTCTCCAGAACCTTGGATTGCAGCAAAGCGGCCTTCGACGGCAACGAGAGTTGCGCCGCGAAAACTAATGCAAGCCAGCCGAAAACCCAATGAGTCATAGGGAGATTAAAATGCGCTACAAACCCCCGAAAGTAAAGTTGCTTGCGCATGACCGGATTTTCCACCAAGCGACCGCATCGACCATTCACACGGCCAGAGGGGCCGGTCTGCTGGCTTTCCGGCAAGATTCCAAAAAACGTTGTCGGAATTTGCCGGACGGTGACGATATGCTCTTAACAGAATGACAAGCGACCAGAATTTGCTGAGAAAATTCGCGCGCGACCATTCGCAGGACGCGTTCACCGATCTGGTGAACCGCCACGTGAACCTGGTGCATTCGGCTGCGCTGCGCCAACTCCGATCGCCCCATCTGGCTGAGGAAGTTACGCAGTCCGTATTCAACGACTTGGCCCGCAATGCCGTCAAACTGAGCCAAGCCAACGCCGGTGCAACCGTTTTGACCGCCTGGCTCTATCAAGTGGCACGTAGAACGGCAATCGACGTAATCCGCAAGGAATCTCGGCGCCGGCAGCGCGAACAAATTGCCTTGGAAATGAACGATATGAATGCCGACGATGACGAATGGAAACGAATTGAACCACTGCTCGACGACGCCATGGCCGCGCTGGAAGAGAACGACCGTACTGCCATTTTACTACGCTTTTTCGAAAATAAGAATCTTCGGGAAGTTGGAGAAAGCCTGAACATTTCGGATGATGCAGCGCAAAAACGAGTGAGCCGTGCCCTGGAACGGCTGCGAGAGTTTTTTACGAAGCGCAAAGTCAAGGTCGGCACGAGCGGACTTGCCGTTCTGATTGCCGCCAAGGCGGTGCAGTCCGCGCCCATCGGGCTTGCTGCCACGATTTCCGCCGCCGCGCTTCTTGGCGGTGCCGCCGTTTCGAGTTCAACCGTAATCACCACCACAAAAATCATTGCCATGACTACATTGCAAAAAACTTTCGTTGCCGCCACCTTTGCCATCCTTGCGGGTGCAGGAATTTACAAAGCCCACCAAGTTGGACAATTGCGCGAACAAAACCAAACGCTTCGACAACAGCAGGCAGTCCTGACCGGGCAAAACACAAGATTAGCGATGGAGCGGGACGAAGCCTTGGCGCGCGTGGAATCCACCAAATCAGCGCCGCATCTTCCGGCTCCGCATATATCCGCCGCGGCAACCCCCGCTCAAACCAACCCGGAAAGCTCGCAAGCCACCAACCTGGTCCGTTTACTGAATGGCGAACCTCTCCCCAAGTTGACGGCGGAACAAATTGCCGCTTACTTGAAGGAGAATCATACCAATGCCGCCAGTTTACTGGCGGTCTTCCGCGCCACCGGCGACAAGTCATTCCTGAGCGAGGCGGAACAGGCTTTTCCCGGCAATCCACAGGTTGCCTTTGAATCGGTTTTTAACAGCAGTTCGCCCGCCGAACTCAGGCAAAATCTGGAGAATTTCGAACGTTTGGCCCCTGACAATGCTTTGGCCAATTATCTTTCGGCCCAAGCTTACTTCGGCTGCGGCCAAACCGATCAAGCGGTTCAAGAGCTAACGACAGCAAGCAATAAGCCGGGGTTTGACGACTATTCCTGGGACTTCATCCAAACTGACGAAGAAGCCTTGCGCAGCGCCGGCTATCCGGAGGCGGAAGTCAAGATGGCAGCGACCTGGCAAATACCACTCCCACAAGTGCCAGATTTAAACCAGTTGAGCCAAAACATCATTGCCCTCGCCAACGCTTACCAGCAGACAGGCGATCAGGCATCCGCTCAGGCGGCATTGCAATACGATATCCAGTTGGGCGAGCAACTAGACAGATCTCCAGACGACCTATTAATCAATCAAATTAACGGCATGGCTATCCAACGCGCTGCCCTTGGCACAATGGATCCCTATTCTCCTTACGGCACAGCAGGCCGGACGGTGGCCGACCAAATTGCAGAATTTAATCAGCAAGACGCCGCGATTAAAGCCCTGGTTCAGCAAATGACATCCCTGCAACAAATGATGTCAGCGCAGGATTGGATCACTTATAACGACCGCACCATGGCCTTTGGCGAGATGAACGCCCTGCAATGGCTGATTGACAAGTACGCCCGGGAGTGAAATCGCCAAGCTTAAACTGCGTCCTGAGCGGAATGGATTATCCATCTATGCCGCGATCAAAACGCCTTCGCGGCGATATCACGCCGGTAATGGGCGCCGGCGAAGTGGATTTTATCCACCGCGGCGTATGCGGCCGTTTGCGCAGCCTTCAGTCCCTTGCCAAGAGCTGTCACGCCAAGAACCCTTCCGCCGCTCGTCACTATTTGATCATCTTTCGACGCCGTTCCCGCGTGGAACACTTTCACGCCTGGCAATTTCGCCGCGTCATCCAGGCCGAAAATGGGTTTTCCCTTTTCGTAATTTCCCGGATAACCGCCGCTGGCCATCACTACGCAAACGCTCGCTTCGGGTTTCCATTTCAATTCGATCCTGTCCAGTGTGCCGTCCGAGCTGGCCTCCAATAATTCGACCAGGTCATTTTCCAAGCGGGTCAGGTAGACCTGCGTTTCGGGGTCGCCGAACCGAGCGTTGAATTCTAAAATTTTCGGGCCTGATTTTGTGAGCATCACGCCCGGGTACAAAATTCCGCGGTAATCAATCCCTTCGGCCGCGCAGCCGCGCATGAATGGTTCTAGAATTTGTTGGGCAGCCGCGGCCAGCTGGGTGTCGGTCAAAAACGGCGTCGGCGAAAAAGCTCCCATGCCACCAGTATTCAAGCCAAGGTCGCCGTCGAGAGCACGTTTATGGTCCTGTGACGTCGGGAAAATCTTAGCGGTCTTGCCGTCGCAGAGAGCGTGCAGAGAAACCTCGACACCCTCAAGAAACTCCTGGATGACGATGGTGGCGCCTGCCGCACCAAATGCCTTACCGAGCAGGATTTCATCAATCGCCCGGGCAGCTTCGGCCTCATTGGCGCAAATCAAAACACCTTTGCCAAGCGCGAGGCCATCGGCTTTCACGGCACATTTTCCGTCGAGGGAAGCTGCAAAATATTTGGCGGCGACGGCATCTGAAAAAACTCCCGCGCGCGCCGTGGGAATCCCATATCTCTCCATGAAACTCTGCGAAAATACCTTAGAGGATTCAAATTGCGCGGCTTTTCGGTTCGGCCCCCAAATCCGGAGACCATTTTTCTGGAACCGATCGACGATGCCCAGCGACAGCGGGTTGTCCGGGCCAACGACAACGAAATCAATTTTCTTTTCCTGCGCGAAAGCCAGCAGCTTCGGCAGGTCCTCAGCAGAAATATTGACGCATTCCACTGCCGAGGCATTTTTCGCCAGGCGTTCCTGCACGATGCCGGCGTTGCCGGGCGCGCACCAGATTTGCGTTGGGTGTGGTGATTGCGCCAGTTTCCAAACAAGGGCGTGCTCGCGTCCACCCGAACCGATGACCAAAATTTTCATGATTGCGCCCGCAGATTAAGCCGGTTGCCGTGGCGAATCAATCCGAAGACAAGTTTGCTCAAAATCAACCTCAAATCTATTGAAGATCACCGTTCAAAGATTTCGTGGCGCCCGGTTTCAGATCCAGGGCCAGGACTTTTGCGCCGTAGCGAATCCGGCATTGGCCGTCGCCACTGACGTTTTTCACACTGGCGGAGACCAGTTTTCCATTATTCCATTTTATGCCAATTTCGTAGCCGCCACGTGCGCGCAGTCCGGAAATTTTTCCCACCGGCCATTCCGCCGGCAATGCGGGTAGCAGTTCGATTTCACCAGACTGCGATTGCAGTAACATCTCGATAATACCGGCGGTGATACCGAAGTTGCCGTCGATCTGCATTGGCGGATGCAGGCCAAACAGGTTCGGACATGTATTTCGCGCGGAAAAAAGTTGCTGCAACATTTTGTGCGCGTTCTCAGGATCGCGCAGCCGGGCGTAAAGCGAGGTGCGCCAGGCGAAAGACCATTCACGCACATCGCTGCCGGGGTCAATGCCACGCGCGTTGAGGGTGATTTTCGCCGCCGCCGCCAGTGCCGGAGTCCCGGTTGTACTGATCTGGTCGCCTGGATACACGGCAAATAAATGCGAAGTATGCCGGTGATGATCGTTCGGGGTGTCGAGTTCGGGATATTGCGGGTTATGCTGTTCATGCAACCATTCCAACAACTGCCCCCAGCTGCCGATCCCCGGCGTGGCGAGCCGCTCACGCATCGCGGCGATTTTATTGCGGTAATCTTTATCCGACCCCAGCATGTCCGCCGCCCGGACATAATTGTTGAACAAATTCCAGACGATCTCCTGACTGTAGCTCACGCCGTCCTCGACGGGGCCGTGCTCTGGCGACCATGCGTTCGGCACCACCAGCCGGCCATCCGGCAGAACTTTCAGGTGATCCTCCCAGAACTCGCAGGTCTCTTTCATGATCGGATATGCCGTCGTGCGCAGAAAATTGGTGTCGCGCCCAAAGATGAAATGTTCCCAGAAATGGGAGCAGTACCATGCGTTGGCCGTATTGTCCCATCGCCAACCCATGCCGCCGGTGATGTTGTGAGAGGTGCGGATCGCAAAGCCGCGACGCGCGAAATTTCCATCTTCCGTCTTGAATTCGTCCGCCGACGCCGTCGCCTTGCGCCAAGCCGGGAGCTGGCTCTCGACCAGGTCAAAAAACGGAAGGTGACATTCGCCGAGATTGGCGGTCTCCGCCGGCCAATAATTCATTTGTATGTTGATGTTTGCGTGATAATCGGCATGCCACGCTGGAGAATTATTATCATTCCACAGTCCCTGTAAATTGGCCGGCAACCCGCCGGGACGCGAACATGAAATCAGCAGATAACGTCCGTATTGGAACAACAACGCTTCCAATTGCGGGTCGACTGTTTTGAAGGCTTCCAACTTGCGCTGGTCGGTCGGCATGGCGATTTGGGCCGAAGTAGACTTGCCGAAATCCGCCCGGACACGATTGAACAAGGTCGAATAATCCGCGGTGTGCCCGGCTCTTAACCTGACAAAACTTTTTGCCGCCGCCGCGTCGATTTGCGCTGTGACGCGCGCGTGCGGGTCCTCTCCGCGGTATTGTTTGGGGTAACTCAAAACATAATCGGTTCCCGCCGCAATCAACAAGGTCAGGCTGTCGCACCCGGAAAATTCAATTTGCGCCTGGCTCTGGCCGGAGACTCCCGCCGTCACTTTTACAGAGCCGCCTTTGTGCTTCACCAGCAATTGCCATTCGAATTTCATGCCATTGTCCAGCGCGCCCGTCGCCGTCAACCGGTTTCCGTCAGCAAGGATTCTGGCGTTGTGGCCATCAACCATTTCAATGCGGCCGGTGTAGGCCGCTTTTTGATCGGCAGCAAATTCAGCCACCAAGACGTGGGCTGGATGACTGGCAAAGAACTCCCGCCGGAAATTCACACCATTAATCGAATAACTCACATGCGCAACGGCATCAGCCAAGTCCAGGTCGCGCCGGTAGGCCAATACATTCACATTCGTCGGCAACGACACGTTCACGAAAACGTTGCCGAGCACCTGGTATGCGCCCATCGTGTCATAATCGCCGGATGAATTTTCACCACCGGTCCAAAGACTATCTTCGTTCACGCTGAGGCGTTCGCGCGTCGGCCCGCCAAAAACCAGCGCGCCCAGTCGCGAATTCCCAATGGGCAAGGCTTGTTCCATCGGCTTTGAATCGGCGGCTGGCTGCTGATACCACAATGCCAAATCCGAGGCGCACAAACCACTGAATGCGCCCAGCAACAAAATAACGAAAGTGAGAAATTTGGGCTTCATGCAAGACGCGATGGGAACAGATTTCATTACCGTTTTCAATCATGTAGCGACTCATGCTTCGGCGTCCACGAAAAGTGGTTTTCTTAAAATCAAGAATGGAATAAATTAATTATTCATTGAGGTAGTTGACAGTTCATAAAAAAAAGCGGATTGTCGCAGATCGTGGATGTACTCATCTTGTCGCGCATCCAGTTTGGACTGACCATCGGATTTCATTACATCTACCCGCCGCTGAGCATCGGGCTTGGGGTGATGCTGGTCATTATAGAAGCTGCCTGGCTTCGGACGGGGGACCCCGTGTACCACCAGATGGCTCGCTTTTGGACGAAGGTGTTTGCGCTGACGTTTGCCATAGGCGTGGCCACCGGCATCGTCATGGAATTTGAATTCGGCACGAATTGGGCCACGTACTCGCGTTTCGTCGGCGACGTGTTCGGCAGTGCATTGGCCGCGGAGGGTATTTTCGCCTTCTTTCTCGAATCAGGTTTTCTGGCGGTTTTATTGTTCGGCTGGGACAAGGTCGGGCGCAAGCTGCACTTTTTCTCGACTTGCATGGTATGTCTCGGCGCGCATTTCAGCGCGGTGTGGATTGTCGTCGCGAATTCCTGGATGCAAACGCCCGCAGGTTATCACATTGTCGGCCAGGGAATGCATGCCCGTGCGCAAGTCACAGATTTTTGGCAGGTGGTATTCAACCCGTCGTTCGCCGACCGTTTATTTCACACTCTCTGCGGCGCGTGGTCGGCAGGGGCATTT
>JBEKMT010000174.1:0-11570 GCA_050008355.1 Verrucomicrobiota bacterium | reverse complement strand
GAACCACCGGTCACCGGCAAAGTGAGTTAGCAAAGTGAGTTAGTTGACGCGCCGCTGTCAATTGGTGCCAGTTTGCACATCAAGGGCATTCCTGACGCCGTGGTTTTGCCGATAGCCCGGGTGCCAGTCTCAGTGAGTTTCAAAAGATTCGTCTTCTAATTGGATAAACGTTATTTCCCTGGCGAACCCCAATTCCCTAAATAAGAACCTGGATGATTGTTCAATCAGGCGTTGAGCGTATCACTTCGTTTTAAGCTAACTTGCGCTTCCAAGGCGGGAACTGATCAAACTCTAAATCACCAAGCTGCCCGCATCCGGACGTGGGCGAAAATCGTAACATTAACCAAATGAATTCCAAGTTGACGGTATTGTGCATTATTTGTCTTGCTTATTATCATTATTCTTGGTAGTCATAGGTCTCACCCATTGACGGCAAACAAATTGCCGCCAGGACAAGAAAGGAAAGTTATGATCCCATCATTATTGTTCTCGCCGGTGTTTGCGGACAGCGTCCCTACTTTCGGAAGCGCGGCTGCTTTCATTGTCATCCTCACGGTTGTGGCGATATTAGTTGGCAAGACCTGAGTCGTTACGTGTTCTGGGCAGGGAGTTGGCGGGTTTGATTTAGCAAGCCGGGTTTGGCACTGATTCAGTGCAAAACCTGAACTGATTGGCCACCTCCAAGACGGTCGCATTGCGCTTTTGAAATCCTGTCACGCTGACAGGATCGTTCAAGCGGCACCCTGCTCCGGACCGCCTTGAAGAGCGCGCAAGCTTCATTTGAGAATTCGGCGGCAGCCGGTCTTCAGGCATAAAAATATCGCCACAGATTTTTGACGGGTTCCAAGTCACAGCCCTCCGCTGCAGAAGTGGTGTACGCTGCCTGGCCATAAAGGGAGGATAACTGATTCAACTCCGAATTCATTTCCGGGAACCTGCCGCTGAGTTCGGCGCAAAATTCCCGGGCGGTCTGTTCCGGACGCGGCGCGACGCCCTTTTCCTCGGCCCATGCCCGGAGGGCATCGTAGCTATAGAGAACTAACCTGGCGCGAGACCAGGTGGTTTCATTGCCGCTAAGAAACGGGTTGTGATACTCGGCAAACGGCCTGCGGAGCTGAGCCCTTTTCGCGACCGGCGCGCCTGACCTTTTAAAAATTGCACCAAGCCCGAACAAATCCCGGAAAAATTGCCTGATCGAAGCAATGATCGACTTCAGCACTTGCGCTACCAATTCGCGCCGGCTGAACAACCACCATCCCGCCAGCAATACCACAGCCAGCAAGAACAGGATTTTGAATAGATTGTAAACGTTCCCGCCCGATAGGGGTGGCGGCTGGTCCGAGGGAACCCCCTGATCCTGGACCGTTCCATTTTGTCCCGGGCTGGGCGATTGGCCTTGTCCCGGCTCTGGTTGCGGGGAGTTAGCAGTGGGATTTTTTGGTGTGTTGGATGGGCCAGCTTGTTTGCCTTCGCGTCCCCTGCCATTGCCGTGTGGACCGAAACGCATGGCGTAGTCGCTGGCCTGTCGCAAACGGTTGTCCACCTGGTAACGCAAGTTTTGCCAGGCTTCGTTCGCGCCCGGTCGCGGCAGCAAGAGTGCCCCGATCAGGACAAAAGCCGCCAGCCCGGTCCCAAACCGGATCCAGCCAAAGGCGATCATTGGCGGCATCGGCAGATAACGTTGTCGCAGGTAACGGCGCAGCCCGAGAAAACTCGTGCTGAGCAACAATCCCATGGCCGCGAGCAGGTAGACGAACAAATAGTTGAAACCCATGTGCCGGGCCTCATTGTCATCCCGCGGCAAAAGCACCTGACCAATTCCGAATAACGGGATCGCCGCCACGGAGAAGTAAACCACCCACAACCCCGGCGAATGAGGGATCGCCCTTTTTTGCTTTTTATCGGTTTGGGCAACGACGACTTTTGGCAACTTGGAGGACTCTGCCTGCGGAGGTTCCGCTTCCGGTGGCGCGGGCTTTTTTAATTGCCCGGCTGTTTCGAGCAGGCCGTTGCCCGAGGCGTCTTCATCATCCTCGATCAAAGTGCAATCCCACGTCAATTTGTGCGCGCACCACCAGACGATGCCCAGCAGGATCATGCCCATGATGAATGCCGGGTGAATTCGGACCAGATAGAGCCAGGTCGCTGCTGCGAGCCCCAGGCCATAAACCGCAGCGATTCCGGTCCCTTGTTCAATGCCGATCCGGGACACCAGGACCACCGCCATGACAAACCAGAACATGACCCAGCGCACGCTGCCCACCGCTTCACCGCGGAAAAAAACCTCGATCAAAAAAAAGCACAAGCTGCCCACCAACAGCATGATCAACACCGGGCTGAGGCCGACCACGATATAATCGGCCGGTGTTTTTACAGGTTTGGTCGTGGCCATGAATCACCTCACCAATGCTTCCGCGCACAGGTTCATTACTGCTTCCTCGGAATTGACGATCCGGAAATCAATGCCGTGTGCCAGCAACAGCGCCGCCCATTCCGGCGGCTGCGCCCAATCCGGCACCGATTCCTCGCCAAAAGCCACCACTACCGCCGTGACCAGAAAACCGCGATGCACGAGTTCCCCAAGCGCAACGGCCGTTGACGGCGTGACGTGCCGCAACACTGGAATCACCGTCGCATCCCGCGGCACCTTCGGAATGATTGTCTCGAGCATCCCTGCAAAATCCAGGCCGTCCGTTTGTTCCAGTCGTGCGAGCGTCTGCAGAAGCAGGTTCATTTTTTCGCCGCCTTTGCCGGTCGTCACCTGCACCGGGCGTAACCGGTCATTCGCCACCGGGTCCGCCCGGTGCCGGGCGTCGGCACGGCTGATGAATTCCGCGCGCCAGCCTTCCTCTCGAATCCGGTCGGCCGCGTCGCGACCATTGCTGATCAACCCGATCTGCTGGCCCATCAGGAACACAGCGTTTGCCAGGGACGCCACGGTCACCACCGCCAATTCCGCCGAGACATCCCCGCGCGAGCCCTGAAAACTCTGCGAATGAAAATCCAACAGGAACGTTGCCCCCGCGATGCGCGATGTTTCGTAAACCCGGCTGTGAAGTTCGCCGGTGCGCGCTGTGGCCCGCCAATGGATGCGATTCAGCGCATCCCCTTGTTGATACGGACGTACTCCGGCCAGGCGGGTGGGATCCTCAAACAGCCGGTGCACCACGCGGATTTCCCCCATTGGCCGGCGCGAGGCGAGATTGTAACCTTGCAGCGGCAGAACTTTCGGTAAGACGAGCGCAAAATGCGGTTCGCCCGTCACCCGGAAACGGCGATGCAAGCCGAACACATCACCCGTTTCCTGCAGCAGCGGACCCAACTGGTAATAGCCCCGCATCCGAAATGTGACCTGATAATTCAAGGTCTCCGTTCCTCCGCGAGCCAGGCGAGCCAGGCGCATCCGTCCGCCGTCCACCTTGATGCGGCCGCGCGCCAGCGCATCCTGCGGCAGCGCATCTTCCAGCAAAACCCACGGGACCGTGAGCGGACCCCGGTTCACGATTTCGACCGTCACCTCGGTGCTCTCGCCGATCTCAAAAACGTCGCCGCCGGCCTGTCGGCTTGCCACGATTCTTTCCGTCCACGTCCGCGTGAAAAACCGGTTTAGCAGCAGGATGCCGAGCAACACATACATCGCGTAAACCAACAGGCTGAGATTCAACACCAGCCCGATGGCCAGCAAGGAGAGGGTGGCCAGGATCCATTTCATCTCATGTCAGGTCATTTTGCAAAGCCGGAAGCCGGCATTTGCGGGACCGGCACCTCATTCAAGACTTCTTCCAGCACGCCCCGGACAGTCTTCTTCCGCAACCGGCTTTCCGGCCGGAGAATCAGGCGATGCCCCAACACATAGTTGAGCACATGCTTCACGTCGTCCGGCACCACAAACTCATAACCCTGAATGGCTGCGAACGCCTGGGCGCAACGCAGCAGCGCCATCGAGGCACGCGGGCTGCCGCCGAGAACGACGTCGTAGTGCCCGCGTGTTCCCGTGATCAACTGCACGATGTAATTGAAAATCTTGTCATCCACGTGAATCTCGCGGACCGCCTGCTGGCAGGCAAGAATGTCCTCCACCGCGACGACTGTCTCCAGGGTATCGATCGAATGTTGCGACTTGAACCGTTTCAGCAGCGCGACTTCATTTTCAAACTGCGGATAGCCCAGACTAAGCCGGATGAGGAACCGGTCCAGCTGCGCTTCGGGCAGCGGGAACGTGCCTTCATGATCAATCGGATTTTGCGTGGCGATCATGAAGAAAGGCGGGGTGAGTTCGTAGTTGTTGCCGTCGGCAGTCACTTTGCGTTCCGCCATCGCTTCCAGCAAGGCCGCCTGTGCGCGCGGGGTGGCGCGGTTGATTTCGTCCGCGAGCAGAATCTGGGTGAAGACCGGGCCGGCACGAAATTCAAACTCAGCCGTCTTGGGATTAAAGATCGAACTACCTGTGATGTCATTGGGGAGCAAATCCGGCGTGCATTGAATGCGCTTGAAATCGCACCCGATGCTGCGGGATAACGCCCGGGCGAGCATTGTCTTGGCCACGCCGGGCACGTCTTCCAGGAGCACATGGCCCTCGGCGAAATAGGCCATCACCGTCAGGAGAATTTCGTCGTATTTGCCGACAATGACTTTCTCGATGTTGCCAATGAGCCGGTTGGCCACGTTGGCAATGGGTGAATCGCCCGGCACCCGCTGTGATGCCGCGGCCGCGGCGTTGGCCGCCTGCACTGCTGCCGTCTGGCGCAGCGGTATGATGTTTTTTGAGCCGCAATGCGGGCAGGTGAGATCTTTGGGACCCGGAGCCTCAAAAGGCTTGCCACAATAGACGCAGGTGAGTTTTATCATGCCAGTCAGTTGATGAGCAGTTGATAAGGTTTGCCGCCGTTAGCTTTCGACCTGGATATTCTGCCTTCCGCCCCCGAAACGCAAGGGCTGAAGCCAGTAAGCCTTGAAAGTTGCTGGTTCGGTTCACAGTTCACGGCTGGCGGAATTGGGTTCGTTTTTTCGTGTGCGCTTGTTCCGCCCGATGAACACGAAGGCGGCGAAGTTGGCGGTTTGGGTTCGTTTTTTCTGAATGCCCGAAAACCGTGGTGACGGTGGGTTCGCTTTTCAGAACCGACTGAGTTGGACCACGGCTTGGCTCGACTGCCGAGCAAAACGGCCTGTTTGGACAGACGAGAACGAAGGGAACGAAGATTCTGGATGCTGGTTGAAAGCTGAAGGTTTGATTCAGAGTTCACGGCTGGCGGAATTGGGTTCGTTTTTTCGTGTGCGCTTGTTCCGACCGATGAACACGAAGGTGGCGAAGTTGGCGGTTTGGGTTCGTCTTTTCTGAAGGCCCGTAAACCGTGGTGACGGTGGGTTCGTTTTCCAGAACCGACTGAGTTGGACCACGGCTGGGCTCGACCACCGGGCAAAACGGCTTGCTTGGACAGAAGAGAACGAAGGGAACGAAGATTCTGGATGCTGGTTGAAAGTTGAAGGTTTGCTTCATAGTTCAGGGCTGGCGGAATTGGGTTCGTTTTTTCGTTTGCACTTGTGTCGCGCGATGAACGCGAAGCTGGCAAAGTTCGCGGTTTGGGTTCGTTTTTCTTTTGCAGTTTTTTTGTGGGGGCATGTAGCTACCGCCGAGACGCAGAGCGGCGGAGACAAGAGTTGGAGTTCCAAGCACCAATATTCGATTTGGGCAAGGGGCACCTCTGCCCTAGCAGTCAAGAGTTCTGCATCCTCTCTAAAGGCCCCGTTGGGTTTAGCGCACATTTTGCGATTTTAGCAGGGCTGGGGAATCATAAAACGGGACGGTCACGTTTTTTGCTGGAATTTTGAAGTTTGGAGCTGGAATCTGCGACCTGGTTGGCGACTTAGGGCATGGTTTCACGGTATATGAATTCGCCGTCCTAGCCGTAGACAAACCCCTCGACTGCTGGTCCCCCTTTAATCCTTAAGACAAGCATTCAACCGCAAACAGGCAAGCGTTGCGGGGTTCCTGGCAAGATATGAGAAGTGCCCACCACAACTTTTCTGTCACATTTTTACCGGCCGGACCACTATTAAGGTGAGTATGAATGCAAACCTTACCATCGAACCTGAAGTGCAATGTGACGCCTCGCTGATTGAGTTGAGTCTGACCGGCGACCGCGATGCCTTTGGTCAGATCGTGGCGCGTTATCAATCGCCCATTTGCGCTCTGGCCTACAGTGCCTGTGGCAATGTGGCGCGCAGTGAAGATCTCGCCCAGGAAATTTTCATCGCCGCCTGGCGCAAGCTGAGCAGCTTGAAGGAACCGGCTCAATTCAAGGCCTGGCTGTACGGCATCGCCCGCAATCTCATCAACAATGCTTTTCGCCAGCACCAACGCAATCCGGTTGCCCTGGCCGAATCATTTGAGGGAGCCGCCGAACCGGTATCTCCGGCCGATGAACCGGATGAGCAGGCCATCAGCAAGGAAGAAGCAAGCATTCTTTGGCACGTCCTCGCGGGGATTCCGGAAATTTATCGTGAGCCCATGGTGCTTTACTATCGGCAGAATGAATCCATCACGAAGGTGGCGGATGTCATGGAGATTTCCGAGGAAGCCGTGCGACAGCGTCTGTCGCGCGGGCGGGCGCTGCTGAACGATCGCGTAACGAAGGTGGTTCACAGCGGTCTGCGCCGTACGGCGCCGGCGGATACGTTTGCGGTGGCGGTGATCGCCTCGTTGCCGATGCTGGCGGCTGTCACCACGGCCAAGGGATCCGTCATCGGCATGGCCACAACGAAAGGCGCCACCGGCCAGGCCACCGGACTGATTGGATTACTCAAAGGTATCGGCCTTTTTGCAGGCATTATTGCCATCCCGGCCACAATCGGGACTTACTTTGGACACAGGCTGGGACAAGACGCAGCGGGCCTGCCTCAGCAGCGGAAGTCAGTGACGAAGTTCTGGCGTGTCTTCGGCTGCGGCCTGGTTCTTTTTCTAGTGCTTCCGCTGCTGCTAACCTTTTCAGTGACCGGTTTTCTCTCGGGAGCGAACCGCGCCGAATTCCTTTCGATCATGACCATTTGGATGGGGCTGTCCTATCCGTTTGTGTTTGGATCGCTTTTGTATTGGTCGTGGCAACGCCGCCGCAAACCAGCCAATGCGGAACCGCTGAATGCTGCCGGCCAGAGTGAAGCCTCCGTGAATCCGGTCGGGGCAATACCGGTTAGCACTAATAAAAAGATTTCCAGCCGCCTCGTTCTGTACCTGACCGTCGCCGCGGCGGCATTGCTGGTCTATTGTTACCTGGATACGAACCACAACGTAGGGCACCTGGGCAGTGCCGAGCTGCGTGAGCTCATCAATCAAAGCGCCCCGGGCGAGTTGAACGTGAGCGTCATGGAGGGCAATAATCACTCCATCTGGGGCGAATCATCTCAGATGTATCGGTATTTCTGGGTTGAAGTGCACCAGAATGGCAAAGTAGCCAAATACATCGCTAATGCGGATGATGCAACCCTGGGCCTGATTGCGCAGAAGAAGATCAACTGTCCGACGTATATAGCAGGCCGCGACTTTGAAATTCTGGGCACCCCGGGCAGATTCCTGCCATTCATGGCAGCCTTTGTTCTCGCGATCGGACTCATCTTTCTGTTCAAACGCCGCCGCCCGGCAAATTCAGTGGTGAAATGATGTGCTACCGAGGTCTACCGAATAGGGATGTTGGCGCCCGGTGCTTTGCTTGACGGAGCTACAAAATTGAAAACCCACTGCAGGCTTTACTCATCCGCGAACTCCACAGCGGCGGCCGAGTAGGCTGGCAGTTCCACTGTATCATCCTTGACCGGCAGGCTGGTGATCTTCACCCGCTCCGGCTCGTGCCAGTGATTCTCCACGTCAGGCTGGCGGCGATCCAGAATGTCGCGAACCGCTTCGGCGCTCACGACGTGCAGGGTCGAATCGAAACCGACAAAACCGGGAACCAGTTGCACGGCGTCGCGCGTCGGATTGACCGCGAAAAGAACGACCGATTTCCTGTCGTCGGAAGCGCAGGCGACCACGTTCAGCCGGTCATCAACTCCCTGCACGGACAGTGGAACGGGCTTCGCGTGGAGCGAGTAGAGTTTCATGACGTAATGGCTGGGTTGACGCAGCACGCCGGTGCCGGAGGCAGACGTGAGGATCGTGGCGCCACAATAGCTGTTGGCCAGGTTCGACCGGTTGGCGATCTTAACCTTGTCCGAGTGACGCATCATCAGGTTCAGATAGCGGGCGTTTTCCAGGCCCGCGAGCAGTGTGGATTCGCGCGCGCGACCCAATCCCCACGCACCGGCGTCAATGTTCCATTCCGTAACACCGATCTTAATATGGGAACAGCCGGGCGTTTGGTCGATCATGGCAGCAATCCGGTTAAAATCCTGGTCGCACGCCGCGAGGTCCGTGGTGTAATGGTGCGGGCAGACAAAATCAATGTCATGCCCGACCCGATCCAGTAGTTTTTGTGAAGGATAGGAAGTCATGATGGCCGCTCCCGGGGTGGCGGATCGGATGGCCGCGATGAAGGCCGGGAACTGATCGATATAATTTTGGTCATCGCCGTTGATCTCGTTGCCGATCTCCCAGAATTTGACTCGATAAGGCGCCGGGTGACCGTTGGCGGCGCGTCGGGCGCCCCAGACAGTATCCGTGCCGCCGTTACAATACTCCGCCAGGTCATGCGCGTTGCTGGCACCATCCGCGAAGCTGACGCAGATCAGCGGTTCGGCCCCGATCATTTCGCAAAATTGGCAGAACTCATCGATGCCGACATCATCAGGGTCAATCCGGCCCCAGATCTTGTTGGGCCAAGGCGTTCGCCGGTCGGGGTCGCCAATGCCGTCTTTCCAGTGATAACCACCCGGGTCCACCGTGGAGCCGCCCCAACGCAGGATGCCGGGCCGGATTTCCTTGATTGCCTCCACCACGTCCGCCCGCCAGCCCTCCTGGTTGTCCGCGGGCATCAAGGAAAGTTTGTTGACCCACACCCGTCCGTGGCCCTCGACCCGCAACTCGAAGACCGCATTATCCGTTTGACCGACACTGACCATTTTGACCAGGACTTTTTTCCAATCCGGAGAAGGCGCCGGAAGTTTTGCCGAAGCCAGCGTGAACCAACGTCCGTCCGGCAGGAGGGTCTTCAGCCGGACATTGACTTTTGTCCCGGCATCTCCCCGAATATATGTCGAAAATATATAGCCCATGCCGCGGCGGGCTGAGAGACCTGACTGCGTCAGACTCGCCGGGTCGGGTCCCGCGGTCAGTCTGGCGCAGCGACTCCCGTTGAGAGGATTATCCGTGTCGTAGTTCCAGGTGACATTGGTGTCCCACTGCCGGTCGCAAATATCCAGCGAGCCATCGTAGTACACCCAATCAGCCGCCGGCACGACCCCGGCGAAGGAGCGGTCGTTCAACAGTTCCGCGCGCGAGCCCGGCACCACGTCATCGAGCAACTCCATGAAGTTGCCGAACAATGTCGGTTCGATCCGTCCGCCCGGCAGCGGTGCTGAGCGGATGATGACATTGGTGGGAGAGCTTTGGGCGGCGACGGAGATGGCCGCCGCCGCGAGGCATGAAGTGAACAGGGCCTTCAGTAGATCTTTAATGCCACGAAGCAAAGGTGCGCAGGGGAGCTTTCTATCCAAGTGCGGACAGTGATCCTGAAATGCCAGTGCGCGAATCGTTGCCATAAATGATTCATGAATGCAGTACCAGAAGCCGTCGTTCCGGTTAAGCCAAAACCACGATTATTTTTTTTGCCGATTCTTTGACTCATCACTCTTCGGTGGCCGCGCGTCACTCCTCCAAATCCCGGGCAACAAAATGGCCCGGGTAATCGTGGGGCAATTTGCAATCGAATTCCTGACCGGCACCTTTGACACCGCGGTAATGACGGTCTTCGACGTGTTTGGGCGCGGGAATTGTCTGCCCGGTTTGCGCAGCTCTTTGAGCCGCCTTAATGGCCCGTGTTGCGCTGTTGCTTTTTGGGGCGGTGGTGACGTAACGCTTCGTATGGCCGGCGTTCCTTGAGGCGAAGTTATGGGTGAAAGATTCTTGCTTGTAAGCGGGCTGATGTACGCTAAAATGAGCGTATGAAAACTTTGACGATCACCGAAGGCCGCGGGAGACTGGGCTATTGGCTTAAGAAGGCACTCGAGGGGGAGGACGTTGGCTTCATTTTCGGGGACAAAATCGTGGCCCTGCGGCCGGTGGACGTCGTTTCCACCGATTACGCACTTCAGGAATATCGGTTGACCGCCAAAGAAATGGCACTCGCGGAGAAGCGCATCACCGCGGAACTCAAGCAGTCCCGTAAGCTTGGCGAATTGACCCGTTTCACCGGGGGTAAAGATGATTTCCGTTGAACTGACCGAGCGATTCAAAAAAATTGTCCGGAAGGCCGGACGGGAGGAGGAAGTGGCCGCGACTCTTAATCTGGTGCTAGATGGCTTTGGCAAGCCGCACGCGCACTCCGGGTTGGCGATCCAGAAACTGGGCCGACATCTTTATGAATGCCGGACGGGTCTGGCTTGGCGGCTGGTTTTTTTGGCGCAGAAAGGCGTGCTGATCTTTGATTTTGCGGGCGATCACGACGAAGTGCGGGACTATCTGCGGAGCAAACGCTGAAATTTTCGGGCCAACTTACGATTTGAGGTATTCCGGCTTCTGCGGCAAAAATCTACCACCATGGTTTCGGAAAAGGGCCGGCCGTCACATTTTGCTTTTCACCCGTTGCAACACCCAATATTATGGTATCGTTGACAGTCGCACCACCGTCAGCGACGCCCTGCTCTCCGCCGGGCCGAATTAGTAAGCCAATGTAGCTCAGTGGTAGAGCAACGGTTTCGTAAACCGTAGGTCGTCGGTTCAATCCCGACCATTGGCTCCACTCCACAAGCCTCAAACAATCATTGGCTTAAATAGTTTTCAGCCCTTTCACTTTCGGGAAATCCTAGGTTTTTCATTGCGCGATTGCAACATTATTGCAACACTCAAATGCATGAAAACGCCTAAATCAAAGGAAAAGGATTGGCCAAGAAAAATCACAATCGGACGCGAAAGTGTGACGATTTATAAGCGCAAGATGCCGAATGGCGAGCCAGGCTTTCTGGTTGCCAATTATGCGGATCATCACGCGAACGGTAAGAGAAAGCGGCAGCTCGACAGCTACGCCACCGAAACGGACGCCGTTGACGCGGCAACGACGCTGGCACGTAAGCTGAGCAAAATGGATGTTCTAGCGGCTCAAATGACGAATAGTCAGGCGAGCGAATACGCCGCCAGCGTTCAAAAGCTTGAACCATTCGGCGTGGGGCTGTTATCGACTATTGACGCAACGGTTGAAGCATTGAAGTTCGTCAAAGATTTGCAGAATCTAATCGCCGCCGCAAAATCATACGTCGCCAAAAACAAGCAAATCATCCCGAAGAAAGTTAGCGACGTGGTGAAAGAACTAATTGAGATCAAAAAAGCTCGCGGTTCGAGTCCGCGTTACATTGAGGATTTGAAATCGCGTGGCAATCGTATCGGTCAAGCATTTCAGAAAAACATTGGCGACGTTCGCACTAGCGAC
>JBEKMT010000173.1:0-11597 GCA_050008355.1 Verrucomicrobiota bacterium | reverse complement strand
CCGTTGCTCGTCAAGCCGTAGGGCTGGCCGCTGCCGGGTCCAACCGTAATGTCCACCGGTGCCGATGTGCTGCTCAAGCCGCTGCCGTCGATAGCTACAGCCGTCAACGCATAACTGCCCGCCGACAGCCCTGTCGCTGTCAGGGTGTAAGGCACATCGGCGACACTGCCGAGGAATGTGTTGTTGGCATAAAAATTTACCTCACTGATCGGGTTGAAAGGCGCGTCTGCGGCAGCGCTCATTGTCACGCTCGCGCTCGCCGTGTAGTTGGGATTGCTTGTCGGAGTTGACAAGACGACTGATGGCGGCGGATTCGTGACCGGGTAGAGTTGGGTCTGAGGTATGATTGCGTTCGGGGTCGACGGACTGCTCCAATAAAGCTGCGCTACTGCCCCGCCAGCCTGGTTGAAGTAATCCAATTCGATGTTGTAGCGCTGCTGGGCCGTTAGCGTAATGCTGTTGCTCCACGTGGTCGCCGGCTGATCAACCCACTTGTTAATGAGTAACTGGCCATTCACATAAAGCCGTACCCCGCTGTCGCTATCAACCGAGAACGTATAAGTTTCGCCATATTCGGGAAGTAAGGATCCGATCCAGCGGACGGCGAAATTCGTGAGACCGATGTTGGCCGCGGGCGGAGTACTGGCCCAGTCAAAATTGACCATGGCATCCGTCCGAACCAGGGTCGGCGGAACCGCAAACGACAGGTTGGTGAAAGCGACACTCGTCACATTCGTCCAATAGGCTCCCAGCAGTCCCGTACCGGTGCCCGTGGCTGAGCTGTCAACAAAACTGGCGCTGGCCACGCCACTGTTGGCCGCCCCCGGTTGGCTGGCCATCACTTGCACACTCGCGCTGGTGGTCAAAACGAAGGGGCCGGTATAAACCGGCGAGTTGGTAGTGGGTGCCGTTCCATCCAACGTGTAATAGATGGTGGAGTTTGGTGTGGCATCGGAAAGGGTCACCGTCACCTCGTTCGTGAACAGTCCGCCCGCTGGCGAAATCACGGGCGTGGCCAGAAAAAGGCTGTTTCCAAAAATGGAGAGCTGGTATTGTGCGCCAACGAATACCTTGCCATTCATCTCGGTGGGTGTCGTCATAATGATCGCTGCGCCGGGATTGTCGCGAGCCAGATTCTGGCTGCTGTTGTAGAGCTCCTGCGCCAGGTTGTCCGCGTTGTAAGCGTGCAAGACAGCCGGCCCGCCGCTGCCGGCAGCATCCGATTGGGTTGCCCAGACGATGCCATTGTTGGTGCCGTTGGCAGAGATCACCGGGGTGCCACCGGTGGCGAATGCACTGAAGGTGGTCGTCGCTTCGGAGGTGGGTGTCGGCCTAATCACGCCATTGGTGATGAGAAACGCTTTCATTACATCGCCCGCGCCCTGATAATAGATGTGATTGTTGAAGTAGGCGGGAGTGCTCCAAGCCCCGGTGATGGCCCCGGGCACTTCTTGCACAATCTGATTGTCGTTCGCCGCATTGAAATGGCCCATGTTATCCCGATCGACCAGACGCAGGGTTCCATCTTTGCCGCAGCCGATCATAAGGTGCGGGTGTGCTGCGCTCCCTACCGCATCCGGCAACAGGATCGTCCCGCCTGATCCCAGGTCCGTGTCGTTCGCCGCCAGTTCAGCTTCATTGTAGGGCGTGAAATAATCCGCTACTCCCAGGCCGTTGGTGGTGGATAGTCTCACGAAACTATCCCCGTAATCCCTGCCATTGGTGTTCTCGCTGAACGACCCGTTGGCTGTTGCGAAATAAAGATTGTTGCTCGTGTCCGCGCAGAGCCCGTCTCCACCCATCCATAGCGCACCCTCGCCGGCATTGACGCCAAACGCCGCCACCGTCGCGTTGGGCGTGGTATTAAATGCATAGGCGGAAGACTGTGCCAGATTGGTCGCGTTGAAACCAAGCACCCAGCCGTGGTAGGGGTCTGTATCCGCATAACTCCCGTAACCAACATACACCATTCCACCGGCCAGCGTTACTCCCGGCCGCTGATTCTCCGTGCGCGGGTCAAAAGGTACGATCCCATTACTGCCATCCACACCTGTCCCGGGAAATGCATTGGTTACTACCACGGGACTGTAGGCCTGCTCTGTGCCGTTGGTAATGTTAAGGGCGTGGATGCGATGATAAAAAGTTGTTGTCGAACCGACGGTCGTGGCCGTATGGACATTCACGTAAAGGGTTCCGGAAGCCAGGTCAATGACTGGCGTCCCGGTGATGCCGACCACCGGGGTGATGTCGGGGTAATAACTGCCGGTGCCTCGATTGCCAAATTGGTCATCGTAGCTCGAGACCGACGGACCCAGGTTCGTTTCCCACAGCACCCCGCCATTCGTCCCCGCATTACTGTCCGCATCAAATGCATAAATCGTGTCGTTCTCGGTCGCGACAAACACAGCGTTGTGTGTGCCCCGTCCGGGAATGACCAGACCGGACACATACAACGGTGACATAATAATGAGTCCATCCGTTGGATAGGTGAGCAAGCGCCCGAAAGTGGCAGCATTCACGTTTGCGTGTGTTAACAGTACTTCGTTCGTATTCGCGCCCTGGCGCGTATTGTCGTTGTGATAAGTCAGGAAGTTGAGGGCACCTGGGTTGGGCGGAGGGAGTACTGTCAAAATTGAGGGCAAGCTATTCGTACTGCCAAGCAGATTGGCGGCCAGCAGTGTATAACTTCCCGCTTCGCTCGATTGCAATGAGGCCAACGTCAGGCTGCTGCTCGTGGCGTTGGGAATGTTGACTCCATTATGTTGCCACTGCAATCTAATCGGCTGCGTGCCTTCCACCGCCGCGGCAAATGTCACCAGACTGCCTAGATAGTTCGTGGTTGCAGCCGGTTCGGGTTGCGCGGTAATGACCGGCGCACTTGCAGGATTGATCGTAACAGCGAGCGCCGGGCTTGTGTTTGTTCCTGAGGCATTGCCAACAATGACATCATAGCTCCCGGAATCTGCTACCACCGCGTTCGTTAGGACCAGCGTGGCTCCTGTGCCCCAGGAAATATTGGTTCCGTTTTCTTGCCATTGATATTCGAACGGCGGTATCCCCGCGACTAATACGCTCAATGTCACTGTCGTTCCCGCAAAAGTCGTGCTGCCGGGAAAAGCGGTTGGCTGTTCCGGATAGGCAGGCAATGCTGCCGACCAGTCCCCGGCCTGATAAACCGCCACATCCGCCGGAGTCATCGCGATGTTCGCGATCAATAGATCCTCCATCCAGCCTTTAAAGTCATTGGCGTCTCCGGTCGTCTGGCCCACGATGAATCCATCCGCTTGAACATCGGGAGCAGTCGCCGGGATTCGCGATCCAACATTTACTCCGTCAATATAGATCGTCTGCGTCGTGCCATCCCACGTCGCCACAATCGCATGCCAGTTCCCATCAGCCGGGTTGGTCGCCAGGTTGTCGATGTAATAGTCATTTGACCACCAGTAATTATCGATACTGTCCGGGTTGTCACCCAAATCACTCAGGCGAAGGCTATTGCAGTTATCGTTGTTTGCGTTGCCCCACCCGATAAAACCGCCATCGATCGGGCAGCCCACATCTGTTCTCTCCCAAACTGCAATGGTGTACGGGCTGGCACCGACCGGTATGTACAAAGGAAACGCGCCTGAGAGCGTGGTCATCGTGCTGGCTCCGTTCAGATATAGCGACCCGCCAAACTTTCCAGTGCCGCTATAAGTCGGCGCGCCACTTGCCGTGGTCAGGTTGTTACCCAACCCGCTGCTGTCGGCCCCCAGATTGGCCGGGTTGTTAAATTGCCAATATCCCACTGTTTGGATGGGGGATACGGTAATCAGCGTGCTGGTGCCGGTGACCCCGTCATACGTCGCGCTCACCGTGGCGCTGCCGTTTCCCACCGGCGTAATCAACCCGCTGCCACTCACCGTGAGCACACTCGGGTCGCTGCTGCTCCAGTTCGTGGCGGCGCTGGTCACCAGGACATTGCTTAATTGCAAGAAATCTGCGTAAACCGACGCCTGTACAGGTTGGCCGCCAATCAAGTTCGTGTTGGCAAACGTAACACTCACCGACACAGGCGCGGGGTTCGGGTCCGTCACCACCACGTTGGGGCCCGCAACAGCGCTGAGCGCAACATACGAGGGCGATACTGCAGTGTTCCATATCCTCAGTTCGTCGATGCTGCCGGCAAACATGGGATCGCCGCCAAATTCATCGCGTCCGATCCAGTTGTTGAACGTATCGCCAAAGGCGGCTGGCGACTGGTTGGTCGAGATGCTCGCCACGCCTACTTGGACGCCGTTGAGATAGAGTCTGGCCGTCGCACTGGCGGCATCGTATGTCACCACGGCGTATTGCTCCGAATTGAGGGGCAGGGGGCCAGCTGAGTCAACCACATCCACCTCGTCTCCGCCAGTCAAATTGAAGGCCGCTCTGAAATCATCGTCGCCACTGTGAGGGATCAACGAAATATAGGAGGTGCCACTCGTCGGCGGGGCACCAGGACCGGCCCCACTGTCACCGAAACACCAGGTTTCTGCCCAAATGGATCCCGCGGTATCCGTTAACCAGCATTCCACCGTGATGGATGTGTCGTTTGTAACGATGCCATTCGGCAGAGCCGCATAACCTTCAGGATTGTCGGCGTTGCCACCCCCGGGCATGTTCAGGAGTCCGTTGGCAATGTACGCGTTGCCGATTACCGTCCCGTTGGCGTCTCCAATTGAATCGGAAGCGTCGCTCGTAAAGCTATACCGGTGCAGCAGGGCTGCCGGACTAATCGTTAACAATGCGGATAGGTTCGTGCTGCCGGTGGGGTTGGAAACCAATACGCTGTAAGTCCCGGCGTTTGTCGACGTGACGTCGGGCAACGTCAGCGTTGCGTTGGTCGCACCCGCAATTTGCGTTTCGTCGAAACTCCATTGATAGCTTAAATCTTGTCCCAGAGCCTGCACGCTGAAGACCGCCGACTTGCCAGGAACGGCGTTTACGTTGGCTGGTCCTTGTAAAATTAATAGCGCCGGCGGCTCGACAGTTATGGTCGCGCTGGTGGCGGAGTAACCGTAAACCGTGGCCGTGACCTTGGCATTGCCGGCGCCGATGGCGGTGATCAATCCGCTGCCATTCACTGTCAGAACATTAGTGTTGCTGCTGGTCCAGGTTCCGACGAGAGTCGTCAATGACACATTGGTTATCTGCAGGAAGTTACCGAAAACCGCGGCTTGTTGAGTTTGAGAACTAACCATGGTCGCGTTTACCGCGACACTGAGTGACTGCAGTGCGGTGTTGGTAATCACTACGCGTGGTCCGGCTGCAGCACTGGCGGTAAGATACAAGGGTGAAACGACGCCATTCCATATCCGAAGCTCATAAATGACGCCGGCAAACTGCGGATCACCATACACATCGTTGCCTAACCAGTTTTCGCTCGTGCCACCTGCGCCGCCGATGGTGCCCGGGATGTACGTGGCATCAGGCAATGTGAGGGTGCCATCCAAAATGCCGTTGGTATAAAGATTGGCTGTCAGCGTGGAACTGTCGAAGGTTACTGAAACGTATTGCTCTGAATTGTCTGGGAAGACCGTGGGTGTGAATAAATCCACTTCGTTCCCGTTTGGCGTGAAGGCCACCGCCATTTGCCCGTTATTTCGGCCCGGTGCCGGGTCAGGAATCAACGCGAAGTTTTGATCGCCGTTGTTGCCGAAGTCCCAGGCCTCCGCCCACTCATTATATTGGTTCTGCGACAGCCAGCATTCAACCGTGATCGAGGTGGTGTTTGTCAGGATTCCTGACGGCAGGGCCACGTAACCCGAAACACCAAGTCCGCCAGCCGCGTTGCCCGGCAGCGAAAGGCCGTTGGCGATGCTGGCCGGGGCTCCGCCGTTCGGCGCAACTATCGTGCCGTTCCAATTGGCCCCGCCCACTGAATCAGAAGCATCACTGACGAAACTGTAACGATGCTGCAATGTTTGCGCCGGCAGCCAGCCGGGCAAACTGAGCAACATCACCGTCATGAGGATCAACGGCCGTGTTAGGACATGAGCCAACCCGAGTTGCGAGTGGCCGTGATGTAAGCGGGTTTTTAAGCGGGTGTTTTGCATGACTGAACGAATGGGATGGAGCTTTTTGCAGAGGGAAATTGTTAATGCTGACAGGCCGACTGGCCATTTGCCAGACGAGACATAAGGCCTGAATATTTTTGCGGGATCATCACACATGCTCGCAGAAACGCCACTCCTGTCAATGTGGCATGAAATGGCCACAACTCTGAGAAATTAAACCGGCAGTCGTGCTTCTGCACATAAAGGCGCCAGCAGACATTAAAAGCCGTGCCAGCGTGGCTTTCGTTAAGCATTTTGGCAATGTCGAAAATACCGCCTGGCGCAAGAGAATGGATGACAAGTGCTAAAAGTTGCCAATCTAATCAATTATTGAATTGGCACAAGAAAGCCTGTGTTATATTAAATCTAAAACTGCGTTGAAGATTTTTGAAATGACGTTCCGCTCCCCAGCTCTGAAACAAGCGATTCAACGCCCGGTTATTCCGCTCGCGTTGTTGCTGTTTTGCGGCGCACTCTTTTTCCCCCGCGCCGCCGCGGAATCCACAAAACCCTACGGCCTCGCCGTGCGCCCGGACTCCGAAGCCTACCTCTCAATGCCCATGCTCGCCAGCGGTGCCATTCCGCCGAGGCTTTCCCAAACCGGTGCGTTTGCTTATACGCCCGATTTGGTCCCGGGCAAAGGCCTGATCCCTTACGATCTCGTCGTCCCTTTCTGGTCCGATGGCGCCGAAAAGTCGCGCTGGATCTCCGTACCTCCTGGTCAAAAAATTAAATTTCAGCCCACGGGCGAATGGTCTTTTCCTCCAGGTACTGTTTTCGTGAAAACTTTTGAGTTTCCTGTCGACGAAACCAATCCGGCCCTGAAACGTCGCCTCGAAACCCGTCTGCTCGTATGCGACGCGGCTGGCGGTGTTTACGGTGTCAGTTACAAATGGCGTGCCGATAATAGTGACGCTGACCTCCTCCCCACGAATCTCACCGAAAACATTTCCATCAAGACTGCCACCGGCGTCCGGACTCAGGCCTGGTATTACCCGAGCCGCCAGGAATGTCTGACTTGTCATACCGCCAACGCCGGCCTCGTGCTCGGCGTTAAAACTCGTCAATTGAACCGCCCGCTTACTTATCCCTCGGGCATCACCGACAATGAACTCCGCGCCTTGAGCCATGCCGGCCTCTTCGATACCAACATCGCCGACGCCGACCTGAATACCTTCCCCACCCTCGCGCGCTCCGACGACCTCACGCGCAGCCTTTCCGACCGTGCCCGCTCCTACCTCGACGCCAATTGCTCGCAATGCCATCGTCCCAAAGGCACCGTCGCCTACTTTGACGCACGTTACGACACCCCCCTCGCTGCCCAAAATTTGCTCGAAGGTCCCGTGTTAATTGACGAGCGTATCGACAACCCCCACATCATCGCGCCGAATGATATTTGGCGTTCTATCCTGTACATGCGGGCTGACACTGTCGAGGCGTTCAAAATGCCGCCGCTCGCCCGCAACACCATTGACGAACGCGGCATGCACTTGATTCGGCAGTGGATCGAAAGCCTGCCCGGGCCGCCTGTGCTGCCGCCGCCAGCCATTTCGCCTGTCGGAGGAAACTATAACCAGCCCGTCACCGTTGTCCTGAAAAGCGAACCCGGCGCCATTATCCGTTACACCGTCGATGGCACCGTGCCGACCCCCTCGGATCTGCTCTACCAAAAACCCGTTCAACTAACCGGCCCCACTATTCTTCGCGCGAAAGCCTACAAACCCGGCTACACCCGGAGCATTACTTCCCAGGAAATATTCATTATCGGTGGCTGAAAAAGGTCAGCCTGCTGCTGGCTTTTTTCGCCCTCCACAATTGTCTTGGTGTCCCTTTTTTGCCGACCGATATCCTGCTCGGGTTCAAAATCGGCATGCAACTGGGTAAATTTTCACCATGTAATTTTAAGCGAACAATCTATTGGACGAACGTTCCGCCCCCTCGGTGGAGCCCTTCTCCGACATTGCTGCCAATAGCGGTATACCCGGCAAGTCCGCCCCAGTCTTTCACCCTGGTGATGCCTGCTCGTTCTATTTCGGAGCCTCTTGGAAATGGTAGCCGCAACCCCGCGGTCATTTCGAGATCTCTCACCGTTTGTCACCGGACCCGGACCCCTGGCTCATCTCTCCTGTCGACTCATTTTAGCGGCGATACCATCCACCACGGTAATAGCCCCCGTAATAAGGGCCTCCCCACCAACCCCACGGCCACGGATTCACATACACGTAGGGATAAGCATACGGGTAGGGGTAGACATTGGCTGGCTGATTAACCACGTTAGTCGTTTGAGCCACCGGTTTGCTGGCGGTATTGATTAACGCATTGAGGACCGTGTCGCTTGCGCCGGCGTTTTTCAACGCGATGATCTGCCCGACGGTCAACTGATAGCGGGTGCTCGAGTTTTGGATCTGGTTCACAATCACCCCATCGCTCACATGTGCCTGTACCATCGCTTGGACTTCCTCCACCGATGGCCCCGGCGGCGGCGTGGCGACAGTATAAGTTTCGGTTGCACAGCCAGTCAAAAAAACGCAGCCTGCCAAAAAGAATCCTGTAAGAGGGAGCGAAACTTTCATTTTCATGCCTGAAAGTAACTCATTTCAGCCTTTCAAACAAGTTTCGCCCCGGCCGCTTTCCTCACCTTTGCATCGAAGCGGCAAGCTAATGATTGTGCAGCCGCCTTAAGCCAGTATCCCGCAACTGGCAAACTGGCGGCCCGCACTCCATCAAGCGCCATGTGTTTAATTTCCACTTTCAATCCGCAATCGGCGATTCGGAATAAAACAGCTTGAACCCCGGAAAAACACGACTAGATTAGGCATTGAAAACGAGTGTGTTAAGCCGCGACGACAGAGTACGCCTTCATTAGCCGCCGGCCTCCACCTCCAGCCATGCTCGTGCGCGGGGTCAAACGGTAAATGTTTTTGGTAAATGTTTCGGAAAAATTTTAATGGCAAAACAAGCGCCGCTTTCTGGTCGAACAAATGACCGCGAACGATTTGGCAAATGCTAATCGTTTTATTGAGTTATATTCCCGGATTATTTAATTAATCGAATGAAAATGGCCTTGGGTTGCCTCCTCGCTGAGGATTCAGAAAACAATGCTGTTTTTTCTCATCGAGGCGTTGCGGAGAGATGTTTGTGAACCCGTTTTTGAGCGCGTCCAAACGGCTTCGGATTTTCGTGCCGCGTTGCAGGCCCGGCGCCAAAAACTAATTTTGCTATGAAAAAACGCATTTTGTTCGTTGATGATGATGAGTTCGCTCTGAAAGGCCTGGATCGATCGCTGCGTTCCATGCGTGATGAATGGGAAATGGAATTTGTTGGAAGTGGTAATCAGGCCTTAAACCGCATGGCCGAGGCACATTTCGATGTCATTATTTCCGACATGCGCATGCCCGGCATGAACGGTGCTGAACTGCTCAACGAGGTGATGAAACGCCACCCCAAAACCGTGCGCCTCATTCTTTCCGGGTATGCCGACCATGACCTTATTCTGAGGTGCATTGGCTCCACTCACCAATACCTCGCCAAGCCGTGTGATGCCAAGACTCTGCGCATGACCGTCCAGCGCGCCGCCCATCTTGAAGAGTCATTGAAGAGCGAAAGCCTTCGCCTGCTCGTCAACCGCTGTTCCGTGCTTCCCAGTTTACCTGCGCTTTACTCCGAAATCATCGAGGTCCTGCAAGACCCGGATGCCGGCGTGGAAGAGATCGGCGCTATCATTGTCAAGGATGTCGCCATGACCGCGAAAATTCTCAAGCTCGTCAATTCCGCCTTCTTCGGGCTCGGCAATGAAATCGCTAACCCAAGTGAAGCTGTCGCTTACCTCGGCACCGATACCATTAAATCCTTGATCCTCGTTACCCACGCATTTTCCAATTCTGAAATCCGGCTCGATGGTTTTTCTCTCGAATCCCTATGGAACCATTCCCTGGAAGTGTCGAAAGCTGCCAAGGCGGTGGCCTCTTATGAGGGCGCCGAAAAAAAATTCCTGGATGAAGCTTTTGTCGCCGGGCTGTTGCACGATGTCGGTAAACTGGTTTTTGCCCTCAATTTGCCCCAAGAATATCAAGCCGCGATTAACATCGCACGGGAAATGCAGATCCCCCTCGCCGCAGCCGAAAAGCAAGTCTTCGGCGCCAACCATGGCGACGTTGGTGGCTATCTCCTTGGTCTTTGGGGCCTGCCCGTTCCGGTCGTCGAAGCCATTGCCCTTCACCACCGACCCGAATTGACTCTGATGCGGGCCTTTAGTCCGCTTACCGCCGTACACGTCGGGAACACCCTTGCCTCCGTCGAATTTCCTTCCGTCACGGGTATTCCAGCGAGCGAACCTGACCTCAACTACCTCTCCACCCTCGGCCTCAAAGGCCACCTGCAAACTTGGCGCAAGGCCTGGCAGGACAGAAATACATTTTAGAAAATAGATGGCACCCTCAAATCCCGGAATTGAAAGTGTAACCAAACGCTGTCTTCAATTTTGCGTGCCGAATTGCTTGCGCGTCGTGATGCCTCGACGGTCTGCCAAAAACAATATGTCCTCACCTGGTCGGCGATGAACCGGAAACACTTCAAAGCGATCATGGATCATATCGGTCGGCTTTCCCAAAGGAGTTACACTCCCGGCAGCCAAACATGACAACTGGCGAAAGCCGAATCGTTCGGGTCCATTAAATCACCTTTTGCCGCTTGACTTTGTTCCGGTTTGATACGACATATGAGTCACTCTGATCGGGATTAAGTTTATGAAAAAATCAAAATTCAAAAAACAGTGGAAGAAGCCTCAAATTAAAGTTGTGCGCATTTGCTGCGAAGCCACTGCTTACATGGCGGATTTTTGATCCGCTTTCGGTTAAAGATCTGGAGGCATTATTCGTGTTCGATTGCTAGGTGCCGCTGCGGGTGGGGGTCTGCCGCAGTGGAACTGCGGTTGTCGTAATTGTTGCGATGCCAGATTTGAAAAAATCCCACCTTTAACCCAGTCTTCGGTTGCAGTTCAGGATGTCAGCGGTGACTGGTTTCTGATAAACGCCTCTCCTGATTTAGCCTCCCAGATTCGTGCCTCTCCGGATCTCCAGCCAGCAACCGGTACGCTGCGTGGCTCCCCCATTTCTGGTGTTTTTTTGACCAATGCCGATTTAGACCATGTTTTGGGATTATGGTCGTTGCGGGAGGGCGAAAAGCTCCATATCCATGCCACCGGCACGGTTCGACGTACTCTTGAGGAATCCCTCAACCTGACCGCGATCATGGAATCTTTCTGCGGTCTGGTCTGGCATGAGCCATCGGAGACTGCTTTCACTCCCGTTTTACGACCAAATGGTGAGCAAAGCTCTCTGGTATATCGCGCCATCAAATTGCCAGGAAATTCACCGTTGTTCGATAGAACAAGATACCCGGATGGGACACATAGCATCGCCTATTATATCATGGATCGGAATACCCATGGACGATTGCTGGTCGCCCCGGATGTCGCGAAGTGCAACGAAGCATTGACCGGAGCCATGCGCGAGGCGGATG
>JBEKMT010000172.1:0-11649 GCA_050008355.1 Verrucomicrobiota bacterium | reverse complement strand
AAGTAAATCAGGAGAAGGCGGACACCATGGCATCGATATTGATCATTGAAGATGACGCCACCCAGCTCAAGCTTTACGCGGAGGCGTTGGCCGGCTACCAACTGACTTGCGTCTCGACCGGCACGGCAGGACTCAAGGCCGTCGTCGAAGCCAAGCCCGATCTTATTATTCTCGACAACGTTCTTGAATCGGGCGAACGAGGTGTTGATTTCCTGCCCGGGCTCAAACAGGCCGCCGCGCATGTGCCGGTGATCCTGATATCGGGCACGGTGCAAATTCGTGAGCAGCTCACGATCCTGCAAGGCCCCCATTCCGTCCATTTCGCCTTAAGTAAACCCTTTGATTTGGATGACCTCAAACGGACGGTGGAGATTGCCTTGACGGAGTGCGGTTTTGGCGAAATGGTAGCCTCGCTGCAGTCGCTCGAACGCGCCGAAAAAATCACGGCTTCCGAGCCGGACCGGCGATTTACGGAGCGCCTGGCGCGCCATCATGAAATGATCAAGCGCCTGCACAGGGCAGCGGAACGGGCGAATATCTCCGGCCTGTCGCGCGACTTCGGCGTTTCGCGGCGGACCATCATTCGTGACCTGCAGGACCTGATTCGCCGCGGCCAGCTGCCGGAGAAAGTTTATCCCGAGAGGAAGCCGGATCCGGCGCCGGAAGAATAGTGTTTGCTTCCAAAACCCGCCGGTACAAACAGCGTTTAACCCCCGGATGGGCCACCCTGTGCGCTACTCGCACATGCCCTCGGTAGGCTTTGCTGTGATAAGTTGATTACGATCAGAAATCGAGGCCGATAAAGGCTGAAAAATGGCATACTATCAAATGAAGGCATTGTCGGGATCACCCCAAAATTGCCCGCAGGAACTGCGGCCAGCCGCGAAGACCGGCGAGCCAGCACGCCGCGCTCATCGCGTCACCGCAAGTGGGAATCGCCTCGCATGCGTCAGCCGGTATTTCCTGCCCGGCCTTCTGCTCATCGCCAATCTGCTGGCGGCGGCACCGTTGACCATCACACCCGAAACGTTGTCAAACGCCGTTGTTGGCGTTGAGTATTCTCAAACTCTGAGTGCCACAGGCGGAACGCCGCCATACACCTGGGGCATCCAATCAGGAAGTTTCCCGAGTCTGTTGTCGCTCAATCCCACCAATGGGGTTCTTGCCGGAATTCCGACGGCAGCGGGACCCTGGATTTTCAGTTATCCATTTGAGGCTTATGTCGTCGTCACCGATGCGGCTTCGAACACTGCCGGGGCTGATTTCGGCATGATGGTTGTGCCGGCCCCGGACACGTATTTCACGCTGACCGTGTCCAATGGCAGCGGGAGCGGCTTCTATCTCACTAACACGACGGTAGGCATTGCTGCGAATGCGGCGCCGACGGGCGATGTCTTTGACGAGTGGACCGGGGCAACTGTGGCGAATCCGTATTCCGCCGCGACCAGCATTGTGATGCCAGGATCGAACGTGACGGTGACCGCGGTTTATGGCACGGCGCCGCCAACCTTTCCTCTGACGGTGGTCAACGGCACTGGTGGCGGCTCCTATGCCGCCAATGCGACGGTATCCATCACGGCCAACCCCGCGCCGACGGGTCAGGTCTTTCTCGATTGGACCGGGGCGACGGTGGCCAACGCCCAGTCATCGAGCACGACCCTGATCATGCCTGCTGCCGCCACCATCGTGACCGCCAATTACGGGGCGCCGCCGCCGACGTATCAGTTGCTGGTGGTGAACGGTACCGGCAGCGGGAGTTTCGCCGCCAACACCATCACGTCGATCGCGGCTGACCCGGCACCGGCGGGAGAGATATTTGGCAGTTGGTCCGGCGCGACGGTTGCTGACGCAACCGCCGCCAACACCACTCTGGAGATGCCCGCCAGCAATGTGACGGTGACGGCCGTTTACACCTTTGCACCGCCTGTATTCACAAACGTTCCGCAGCCGGTCGCGAGTCATCCGCGTCTGTGGATCACCCCGGCTGATTTGCCCCGCCTGCAGAGTTGGGCAGTTGCGACCAATCCGGTTTACGAACAGGGTATGCTGCCGTTGCTGGCGCAATGCGTGAGCGATTTCAACACCCAGTTCTTCTCCAACGGCGTGCCGAATCCCGTGTATCCTGATTTAGGAGATTCGCAGGGTTACACGGGTCTCCTCAGCGAGCAATATATGTTGGTTTTTGCGTTCAACGCGCTGATCGATCCCAGTCCGTCGGCCCGCAGGCAATACGCCCAGGACGCTCACGACCTCATGATGTATGCGATTAACCAGGCCGCCGCCGGCCCGCTTGCCGGCGCGCCCTTCCGGGATCCGACTTTCCCCATCTACAATCGCGCAAGCTTTACCTCGGAGGCCTGGCCGCTCACAGTGGACTGGCTTTACGACGCCACCAATGCCACGGGCCAGCCGATCTTCAGCGCCGCGGACAAGGCCACGATCCGCACGGTGTTTTTGATCTGGGCTGGCGAGTGCCTGACGGCTTCCACCACCGGCGGAGATAGTCCGCAGGTTGTTGGGGCCATGAACAGTCCCGTCCTTTTGCCTGGCGGCAACGCATATCGCATGGCGGCGAATAATTATTATCAGGCACATGCGCGTTTGATGACCATGATGGCCTTGTCCCTGGATCCCGCGGATGATCCGTCGCTGGACACTAACTCGCCTCCGGCATTGCTTGGCAATTCGCTCCGCAGTTACATTCTTGACGCCACCGGGGCCTGGCTTTATCAGCAGTTCGCCATGTTCGGTGACCCGAGTGCCGTGGAGAGTGCGTATGGCCTGTCCTCCACCGCGTCGGTCGGCATCGCCAGTGGCGGTCTCCCGCCGGAGGGGATGCTCTACGGTGACTCGGTTCGCTCCATCGCAGGGGAATTGCTAGCCCTGAAGACGGCTGGCTTCGGCGACCCCGCGCTTTCCGGTCCCCAGATCGCGCTTGCCAATGACGCGCCGGTCTGGTCCCGGTTCGTGACCGGCTTCATTTCTTCGCTGGTCCCCGCTCAGCAGGTGCCTCCGGCTGAAAGTTATCTCGGCCCGGTCTATGAATTTGCCGGATACGGAGATCTCCTGCGACTTTATGCCACGCCCGACATGGTTTCGGTGTTTGGAGTGTTAAGCCTGCTTGACCGGCAGAACAATGACCTGACACGCCTGAATGCGGAGCGTTGGTTCGCCATCAACGCCGTTGCGGGAGGGTCGCCCAGTCTCATCACGCGCGTCCAGGATCCGTGGACCTGGGGAGTCCAGGACTCCATCTTCCTTTATCTTCTGCTCGATCCTTCGGCCACGACGACCGACCCCCGCACCAACTATGCGACGTCGTTCTATGATCCGGGCCAGGGCCGCCTGGTGGATCGCACCGATTGGACCACGAATGCCACCTTGTTCGACTTTCGTTGCAGTTGGGAATCCATCAACCACCAGCAAGGCGACGCCAATCAATTCGAGTTCTATCGCAACGGCGAATGGCTGACGAAGGGAGTTGCGAACTATGACAACAACGATAATGGCCAGTCTTCCGATTACCATAACACCTTGACCTTGCAAAACTGGTGTTCCAACGGCATCCCCAACGGAATCGATTGGGAAATGCCATTCTGGACCAACGGCTCGCAGTGGCCACTGGGCATCAACAACGGCGACCCCACCACCTATGCAAGCGTCCAAACCAAATATGACTACGCCTTCGGAGACACCACCCCGCTCTATAACCGCCCGGACGTTTGGAGTCCTACTGATGCAGCGCTGAACATCGTGGAGGCCAGCCGTTCAATCCTCTGGCTCAAGCCAGACCACATTGTGGTTTATGACCGGGCCACTTCGCTGAACACCGGCTTGTTCAAACAGTTCAATCTGTCGTTCCCCACGGTGCCGACGATGAACGGCAATCTCATTACCACCACCACTCCCGGCGGCCAGAATCTTTACATCACGTCACTCCTGCCGGCGGGCGCGACGATGACTCCAATCTCAATCGTCGGTGCGCTGACCACGGTGGCGGACCTCGAACCGTGTCAGTATCGCCTTACCATCCAAGACACAAACGATCCGGTGGACGAGCGTTTCCTGAATGTATTTCAAGGGGCGAACGCCGGAGTCCCGCCGGATGCCGCGACCCGGATTCAAAGCACGGGTGGCACGCCCATGGATGGTGCGGTCGTTGGGAATACGGCAGTGCTATTCGTCGTGGACTCGGCGACGCCGTTGACAGGAACTACATATACCGTTCCGGCGAATGTCACCGAGCACTACATCACGGGTTGCAATCCGAATGGATTTTACACGGTGAGCAGTGTCAGCTCGGCCAACGGACTGGCGGTGAGCATTGTGCCTTCCGCAAGCGGTTCACAAGCGGATTCTGCCGGTGTCCTGGCAATCAGCACCGGCCAGTTGCCATGGTTGAACGTCGTAGCCAGGCCTCCGAACATGATTATTTCCTGGCCAACCAATGCCACCGGTTTCGTGTTGAACCAGACGGCCAGTTTATCCGGGCCGATCAATTGGACGCCGGTGACCAGCGGGGTTACGGTCAGTGGGACCAGCTACACCATGACCGTGAACACTAGCGGCGGATCCAAGTTCTACACTTTGATTGCGTCGCCTTAGCCGGCGACATTTACGTTCACGGATAAGTTTGCGGCGTATCCTGACAGGACTGAACGTGGTTTTGGAATGGAAGTGGATTACGGCCAAATCGCAACAACCTTTTCCCCATCGGCACTTAACACGGAGTCTTCTACGGGCGTGCTCCTTCACTCAGCGTTGCCGAAAATCCAGGCTTGATGGGCGACCTAAAATTTTCACCCCGGTTGTCGACATTATTTTTGGAAACAGGCTAGGCGCGAGCATGGTGAGTGTGAACTGGCTTTTGGGCCTGGATGGGTTGCCGGGAAGCCGTGTGTGGAAATCGGCGTATGAGCTCGTCCCCCACCCGACTCATGTCGTGGCCGGGATAGTTCCCGTCGAGGAACTCCCTAAGCTGGGCTTCCACATCCTTCGTCCAGACTTGCAAGGCTTGACGTTGTTCCCCGGCAAAGGCCCGCAATACTTCGATGGCATTATGTCCCTGGTTCCAGATCTCGTACGTGTCGGGGGCTGGAAAATGTTCCGCGACTGCAAATTTCAACCTGCCTCCGAACGTACAGTGGCACAGATGTATGTTCTTCATGAGATCAACATCCCTGCGCCATTGCGTGCCTTCGTCGGTTCGGAAGACATGGTTGTTTGATGGTGGATTTGACGCAGCGATGTCGGCCGCCTGGGCCATGATGGAAAGGTTTCGTTGCAGTCGTTTTACAGCCTCGCCGTGCGCCGCCAACCGTTTCAGGGAGTCGGCCAAAAACAGTCTGGCATTAAGATAAGCTTGTTCCTCCAGCGCCGAGAGGCAGATGTCATAAGGCAGGTGGTTCATGATATCAGTGGTATCGCAACCCAAGCATTTCCACGCACCGGGAAAGCTCGTCCAACTTTGCAAGGCGGAAGAGGATGCATAAAAAGTGCCAATGATTTTTTCGGCGAAACCAGGGCGGAAGGCATTGCGCGAATTGCGCGACTGATGTTTTGCAGATGCAGTTTGAACGGCACGGACGGGCGGATTTTGTTTTTTGCGGGATGATAATAAAGTTTCCAGCGGTGAAATGAAAATTACCACCGGGACGACGTCAGGAAAATGAGGAGGAGTCGATTATCCGTTGCAGATCAATCAGCAGGGACGATTCGTTCGGCGATCCCAGCGCGGTATTGTTCCTGCTTAAAGCCTAAAGATCAATCTTGAGCGAATTTCCACTGGAGTTTGCGAGATTCTACAACTGCGGCAAGCAACATGATTATGGATACAAATACGAGCGCAAACCACACGGGCAAAAACATTTTGAACTCGGATGTGGAAGTCAAAGGGAACATCAAATTTGCCGGTGAGCTGACGTTTGAGGGCAAATTGGACGGTGAAATCCATTCGGACGGCGTCCTGACGCTGGGCGAGAGCGCCGTTATCAACGGGAACATCGCGGCACAATCCGTCGTGGTGCGGGGGAAAATCACCGGGAATATCACAGCCAAAGACAAAATTGAAATAAAAGCGAAAGCTGAGGTTTTCGGGGACGTTCGCGCCACCAAACTCGCGATCGAGGAAGGTGTGATTTTCGTCGGCAAAACAGAGGTCAATCCCAACAAGGTTTCTCCGACTCCCCTGCCCACCCGACAGGCGGAACCTCCGAAATCGCAGGAGCCAGCAACAAAATTAGCCGGACGTTGAATTGACTTCCGGCACACCGATTTTGAATGGCCGTAATGACTCTGGACAAAGTCCCGGTGGCCTGCCCTCACTGCGGCCACCGACAGCTTGAATCGCGTTCTGCTTTCTCCACCATTTGCCGGAAATGCGGCCAAAATTATCGGGTTCAAGAAGTTCTAAAGCCGTCGATAAAGCCGCCTGAACGCATCCCGGAGCTCAGGCGCGTCATTTGTTTCGAATGCGGCGCAGAACTGGATGTGCCTGCCAGCGCTGAATCCACGATGTGCAAAAGGTGCAGCCGGTACCTGGATTTACACAGCTACCGCATCACCACTGCCATGGCGAAAAATTTCAAGACGAAGGGCGAGCTTGTCATTGAGCCGAAAGGGCGCGTCTTCAACTCGGAAACGATCGCGGGCGACGTGAGCATCAAGGGACAATTCCACGGAAAGTTGACCGCGGAACGATCTTTGACGATATATTCCGGGGCGGACATCAAAGGCAGTTTGACAGTCGCTCTCTTGATCATCCCGGCGGAAAACGTATTCCACTGCCAACATTGCATCAACGCCCGTTCGGCGGAAATTGCCGGGGAACTGGCGGCGAATGTGCGAATTGGGGGGACGCTCATGCTGAGAGCCGGTGCGCGATTTTTTGGCGACGCGGTGGCCAGCGCGCTGGCTATGGAAGCGGGCGCGGTCGCCGTTGGCAAAATGCGAATCGGTTTGAAGATTGAGGGATGACCGAGTCGTGTGCGGTTGCACTGGCATCTAAATTGCATCTGATTTTCCTCGTCTTTCGTCTTAAAATCGGCTTTAATACGAAATCGATGTGGTATGAAAAGGCCGCAAACATCGAAGATTGACTGCGCGGCGAAGCTTTTGCTGCTCCTTCTGTTCCTGGCGCCGCTGGTGACAGCGCAGGCCCAATTTACATTCACGACCAACCCCGACGGTTCCCTGAATATTGCGCAATACACGGGTCCCGGTGGCGCGGTGGTCATCCCCAACACGACGAACGGCCAGCCGATCACGAGCATCGGGGACGCGTCATTTTTTAATAATTCCACACTGACGAGCGTTACGGTCGGGACCAATGTTGCCACCATCTCGGACCAGGCCTTTTCTTATTCCAGCCTGACCAATGTCGCGCTGCCGGCCAGCGTCACCAACATCGCGTTCGATTCGTTCTTAGACTGCAACAGTTTGATGGCCATTACGGTGGCCACGAACAATCCGGAATTTAGCAGTGTGGCGGGCGTTTTATTCAATCAGAACGAGACGACGCTGATCAGCTTTCCGGAGGGTAAAGCCGGAAATTATGACGTTCCCGACAGCGTCACGAATATCGGCACCTATGCGTTCTACGACTCCACCGCTCTGACGAGCGTAGACCTATCGAGCAACGTAATCAGCATCGAGAACTATGCACTCTATGATTGTCCGGGCCTGACGGCGATATCGGTGAATACAAACAATCCGATATACTGCAGTGTTGCGGGTGTTTTATTCGACAAGAGCCAAGACACGTTGATCCAGTATCCGGCGGGCAATGCTGCGACCTCCTATAGCATGCCCAACACCGTGACGAACATCGGGATGCAGGCATTCTTTTCCTCTCCCAACCTGACCGGTGTTACATTTGGTACGAATGTCGTAATCATCGGGGACGCAGCGTTTGAATACTGCCCTGTCCTGGCCAGCATCAACATTCCCAACAGCGTTTCGGTCATCGGGGGCGGGGCGTTCGCTGAATGCGGCGGGCTGACGAACATTACCATAGGAACGGGGGTCACGAGCATTTTAGACCAGGCATTCCTGGCTTGCCCCAGTGTGACCACCATCGCGGTGGCGACGGGCAATCCGGCTTTCAGCAGTGTGGGCAATGTTTTATTTAACAAGAACCAGACCGCGCTCTACTTATACCCGGCGGGCAGCAGCAAACCGTCATACGTCATTCCGAACAGCGTCACGAACATCGTGGATGACGCGTTCATGGATTCTTACAATCTGTCCAGCATCACGTTAGGCACCAACGTCCAGAGCATTGGCGATTCCGCATTTGAAGAATGTTATAGCCTGACCAGCATCGCCCTCCCAAACAGCGTAACCACCCTCGGATTCAGCATATTCTATTCCTGTATTAACCTGACGAACGTCGTGATCGGCTCCGGCATCAGCAACATCGGGTTCCAAGTCTTCTCCTACTGCTCTGGTCTAACGGGCGTCTATTTCATGGGCAACGCGCCCACCATGAATTCCGATGTGTTCGACGATGACTTCGCAGCTACTGCCTATTACCTGCCGGGAACGACGGGCTGGAGTGAGACGTTCGACACACTTCCCACCTCACTATGGCTGCCGCAAATCGTGGCGAGTGGAGTGCGGACAAATCAATTTTCTTTCTACGTCGATTGGGCGAGCAGCCAGACGGTGGTGGTGGAAGGCTGCACAAACCTGTCCCGTCCCGTGTGGACTCCGGTGCAGACGAATTTGTTCACGAGCAGCTCATGGTTCTTCAGCGATCCGCGATGGACGAATTATCCAAACCGTTTCTATCGTGCCAGTTCGCCGTGAAATCGTTCACCATTATGCAGAGGCTCTCTTTGAGGGCTCGTTTTCGCCTTAGAGTCTGTCTGAAAATTCCGGGGGTGGCTGTTTATGAGCAAAAAGCTGGATGGCAAGGCGAGAAGAGGAAAAATGCCCATCCTGGTCTTCGGCCGAGAAGCAACGAACACAGTCGGGCTTTTTGCTCAAAACTCTCCGGGCGGCAGGTCTTTTGGCTGTTGGCGGCATTGGCTCGGTCGTTACAGCCCGCTGCGGGGATGCTCCTCCCTCGCCGTCTTGCCCGCACCCAAAATCCCCTGCAGCAGCACCCCTTGCAATTTTAAGCCAGCCGCTTACGGACCCAGGTCGACGATGTTTGCGCCACCGCTAAGTCTTTGTTCCTTGTGGTGCCAGACAAAAACCCCGGTGATGCCCGAAGGCAATTCGACACTTCCATGACAGCGTTCACCCTCGAAGTTGAGGTGAAGGTCAATGAAGCCGTCCGGGTGGGGTGTGCGACTGATGATCTGGTGCATTTTTCCCGGCAGAGGCGCAATACGGACGGTGCGGAAGCCGGGTGAGGCGGGACGGACACCGGCGATGCTAGCCTGCAGATCAAAAAGTGGATGACTGCCCCAGGCATGGCAATCTGAGCGAGTGTCGCCTGGTTGTTCGACCGGTGTCTTGAGTCCTTGCTTGACCAAATCCTTCCAAAAACTCATCCGGTCGAGAATCAGGTCGCCCCGGCCGAATTTTCGCCAGGTTTCCATGAGATAAAAACTGAAGTAAATGGTCGCGCGTTTGAGATCGGGAGCGGTCAATAATTGTCCGAAGCAGCGTCTGGCCTGGTCGCCGGTCAACGTGTCCGTGAGGAGTGCCAAACACTGGCCGTGCTCGCTAAATTCGGTGTGTGCGAGGTTGTCGGCCATCAGTCCGCGAGGTTCGTCCCAAAATTTGGCGCGCACCGCTGCCGCCGTGCGCTCAGCCTTGGCGCGCAAGCGTTGGGCCAGCAGGGGTTCGCCCTGGGAATCTTCCACTTCGGCAGATTTCTGGAGGGCGTAGACGTAAAGCAGGTTGTTGAGGGAGGAAACGCCGGTCGTGCCATCGGGCGCGTCGCCATTACTCCATTGAGGTACCCAGTCCATGAATGGCCAACCGGGAAGATTCTCCAACAGGCCGTCCTGGTTCACGTAAGGTTCGAAATGCTCCAGCATCGAACGCAGCCCGATGACGCGTGCCTTTACAAAGGCGGGATCATTTCGCCAGAAAGCGTAGTCGTTCAGCATCAGCGCCCAGATCAGGGAGAAGGTTGGTGACTGTTGCGGCAGGTAGGCCGGATATCGCTCATTGACAAATCCCCAATTCCGGCGGGAGAAGTCAAATAATTGGATGTCGCGCTTGGCCAGCCGGTCGTCGCGGGTAATCGCGTAGGTGGTGAGGAGTTCCAATCGGGAATCGCCGACGTATTGGAGTTGCTCGTAATAGGGGCAGTCCATGTAGGTTTCGTGGGCGCACATCTGGAGGCCGCGCACGGCGAGTCCGATGACCCCGGGGAGTGCGGGATCGCCGTCGTCAAAACTGCTTTCGTTCGCAAGAGGATAACGGCTTTCATCGAGCGCCAGGCGGTGAACGGTCAGAGGCTCGTTGCCGGTCTTGACCGAGATCAGGCACCAACGGCCTGCACGCCACCAAAAGGTGCTGAATTTCTGGCGGGCGCCACCTTCGGGCAGGAATGTATCCGTGTTGCCGCGAAAGCTTTTGCCGATAAACTCGTCTCGTTGACCTTTGCCATCGGAATGAGGCAGATAGAGCGATTCGGCCCAACCCCACGTCATTTTTGCACCCGCGCCGCCGCTGACTTCCGCCAAGGGATAGGCGCAATAATAGTTCTGGAGATCCCAGAGCAAAAACTGCTCCGAATTTGCCGGGACCACGATCTCGCCCTGGCCATCGATGACCACCTGCCACTTGGACAGATCGGGATTCTGCGCCTGATCCGCCAGCACAGTTTTATCTTCTGACAGCACTCCTTGTCCCAGCGCCACGACCCGGCCGGTGGTAATCTCCCGATCCAACTGATCCGGGAGAGTGGTTGGAAAAAGTTTCCAGCCGGCAGCAGGTTCACCCCACATATTGCCTTGGTTGAGGGGTGGACGAATGACGATCGCAGGGACATAGTTTCCTTCTTTCCATTGAGGCCCGCAACCATGAGCAGTCAATTGCGCGCCCGCGAAAGAAAATTTGGAGAAATCATAACCATCGAGCCGGGCCACTTCCCAGGCGGCCCTGCCCGTGGTGAGTTGTTGATCGTAGTCCCCTTCGGCCTTGAGCACAAATCCACCGCGCCACGACAACTGTGCCAGAGGTTGATAGGGGCCAATGCTCCAAGCCAGTGCTTCAATCCGGTGGCTTCCGGGTGCGAGTTGGAGATCATAGGTGGAGTATGACCAGTGTTCGACGTCTGAACGGTCGGGTCCACGCGCGATGCGTTGTCCATCCAGGAACAGTTCAAAACGTTCATCGGCACTGACGTGAATTCGAATCGGCGCCGTGGTGGCTTCAAACTGTCGGCGAAAGCGCAAAATAACGGGTTGTTGCCACCCGCGAGAAAAGGAGTCGGCGTGCGACGGGGTCGAGGGGATTCCGAAATCCGGATGCCAGATCCAAGCGGCATCGTCAATGGGCTGGATTGGCACAATCCCGGAGTTGCCCGCGTTCAATGGCGCTGGCAACAACACCTTGTGGACGACCGGCGCATCGCCTTCTGCGAGGGCACTTGAGAGACCGAAGATAGTCGCGACGAAGCCAACACAAACGGCTAGGACGATTCTCAAGGGGAAGGCATGGCTGACCGGATTCAGCCCTGCGATC